>PHDP01000127.1 GCA_002842655.1 Bacteroidetes bacterium HGW-Bacteroidetes-14 | reverse complement strand
CCGGGTCAAGTAATGGGTTCCGGATTGCCTTATCACTTCTGGTCCGGTCCCCGCTTCTTCAGATTTTCGATTCAGACCTGCTATACTAAACTTCTTGATTAGAATCCCGGGCCTGAATCGTAGTTTTTAGTGCCTCTTTATGTTATCGCGGCCTATTGTGCCGTTAAGGAACTTGGCGTATTCGTATGAGCAGACATATTCGTGGTGGTTCTTTAGAGTTTCGAGGCGGGCCGAGAGGTCTGCCGAAATCTCAGGAGTAAGGTTGACATCTTCACGAAGGATCTTCTCTATGTAACGGATGCGGTCTGCATACATTGCAATGTCCGATTGCTGCTTGGCCATGACTCTCGCTTTGTACCAGTCGCTTTCAATCAGGTATTCATATGTGAACATCTTGCGGATTGCTGGATCATTCAGCCCTTTGCCTTCATAGCTTCCCTCGGCCATTATGTAAAGGAGTGCTTTAAGAGGCGGACAGGCCGAGTTGATGCTTCCGTCGCGGAAGTATGACCGGGCTACCTTTTGCTGAGCCTCTACTATATTCATGATTCCGTCTGCAAACTGTTCCATTGACTGCAGCTCCGGCCTTAGCATATCTTCTGGGAAGATTACATTCGGGTTTTCAAAGACACGGCCAAAGTATCCGTTTACAAACTTCTCTGTAATTCTGTAGCCGAGTATTGATGCAGGAATGAGTTTTCCTTCGAATTCAAAGTCCTGTATCTTTTCAAGCTCGCCGTTCTCCAGCATTTTGCCGGGATTCTTTTCAAACGGCTGCATTCTTGCCCAAAGTTCGGGAATGAGAAGGCTTAGATCATGATCTACTCTGTATTTGTGTCCTATGTATCCTGCAGGAGTTGTGAATCCGTGGTATCCTGTAAGAATAAATGAAACCAGTGCGTTATTCAGGTCAATCACAGGGCAGAGCGCATTGAAAGGAGCCTTTGTGAGTGCACCTTCTGAGCCTGCGCCGGTTGTTGATGGAGATTTTCCTGTAAGTGAGCAGACAAAGTCCATAAAGAGTTCAGGAAGCTCCTGGAAGTGAACGGGATTGTAAACTGCCAGCGGGCGGATTCCCTTCTCGGCCGGATTATTCCGCCTTCCCGGTAAAACAGCATTAACGGGAACATGGATCGGCTTAGCTGAAGGCAGACTGCGGGAAATCCTCATACCTGTCTCTGCTATGTATTTTGTTTTAGGATCGGTAAGATCGTCTCTGGTTTGCAGGTAACGTACATTCTTTGAAGGTTTTCCATCTACAATCCTTGGATTTGAAGAGGATACAAAGTACTGTTTTGTGCTGCTTGCTGCCACCTCTTTAATGAGGTTGCTCATAGGATCTGTAAAGAGGTCGAAGTTGATTACATCCTCTACCATCTCTTTTGCATCCTCTGTTGTGAGCGGCTCAAAGTTAGATATGAATGTGTTTGGAGAGGCGATATCAGATTCGGCCTTCTTATCAAACCCGCGGTGGATGGCTTCATCGGGACGCTGGAAAAATCTGTACTCACAGTTCTGGAGAATCTTAACGCTCTTGTTTTCTACAATCGGGTTGAGATTTTCAAGAATTGTCACAGGCACCACAGTTGAGACAGTAATATCGTCCTCCATCTGAATTTTATCTGCGTGTACAAAGTCCTGCCTGAGTTTGAATGTTCTCCAGGCTCCCTTGTCGTCGTAGCCGACGCGCAGGTAGCGTGCAGAGATTTTCTTATTCTGATATTTGAGCTCGTTTCCGGGCTGACCGTTTAATATGTCTACCGAAAACTGACTCTTCCAGTCGTTGCCCCACTCTTCGCGGTAAAATCGCTTAACAATAAACGCTATTCCCTTGATATACTGAGGAATTGAGTTAAGCCATGCATTGTACTCGTCAGTGAATTCAGTTGAAGGTGTCAGGAGTTTGATTGAAGAGCCCATTGAGCGTTTGCTGCTCAGGAAGCTTCTGCTCTCCTTCTTTCCCTTTGCAGGCAATTTGAATCTGCTGAAATAGTTGAAGTTGATTATCTCCTCTACCTGTTTGAAATCTGAATCGAAGTCCTTGATAAAGAATGATCCTGAAATAATTGAGTCAGAAATTGATTTTGAAATTTCTGATTTTCCTCCTCCTGATACTGTACAGGGCTTATGGATGAAAACACCCTCAGCATTAGTTTCAACAAGTCTGTAATTTAGTGTGCCTGAAGCCTTTTCCATACGGTACTTGTGTCCGTTTGGAAGGATATATGTATTTCCCGGAAGCAGTTTTATGCTGAACTCCTGCTCCTCCCCTTTTTTCAGCTTTTTGGTCCAGGAGATTTTCTGGCTCTTGACATCAAATCTGGAGAGCTCAGGGATGTAGAAGATGTCGGCATAATTTCTGTCCTTTCCGTAACCCTCAGGCTGCATATCTATAAGGTTCGGGAAAATTTTTGCAGTCTCCTCAATGGTTTTCGAAAAGTTTTCGGCCTTTGTAATCTGATTTTCTCCCTGATTGTACGAAGGAAAAATGAGTGCTCCTCCTGCATGCTCTTCCTCTGCATTTCCCAGAAGATTGGCTGCATAAGAGATGAATGTCTTTATCTCCTTCTTTGAATAGCCAAAGTAGTTGTCTGCAATGACTGTTACTATTGTTCCCTCATCTGTTCTCATTGTGAGTTTGAAGGCCGAACCATCATTGTAAAGTTCATCCGGCTTTTCCCAGCACATTCCGTCTCTCTTCTGCCTGTCTGTAGCATCGGCTATATTTGGAAGGCCGACCTCCTTTTTGGTGAGCTTTGTAAGTTGCGGCGCCAGGATAATACATCCTGTATGACCGCTCCAGCCTTCGAAATCGAGGCCTGCGTCGTTAGATATATGGTAAGGCGAACCTCCGTTTCCAAAGATTGACTCTACAAAGTCGAGGTTTGAGACAAGTGAACCCGGGGCAAAAAATCTCACCTCCATGCTCTTTTTTGAAGTTACTCCGTCAACTGCAGGGCTTACCAGCGGTCTTAGCAGCAGTGATACAAAGATTTGTGCCTTTTTGGTACAATCTTCCGTAAATGGAAGGTTGAAAAGTTCTCCCTCAATTGTGGTTGCTTTCTTGAGAAGCAACGCAGCAGTTTTGAGTGGAACAGCCTTTTTGTCGTCCGGAATTGGCATTCCGCCTTCAGCAATATGGAACACACCTTTTGTTGTGCGTCTGTCGCTTCGCGGATTATGCAGTACTCCCTGTTTAATTCGGTATGAAGTCAGATATTCAGATGCATACTCATCTCTCTTTTCGGGAAGCGAAAGCTCTCTTGCGATTCCGTAAAAATCAAGTGTGAATGTAAATGAAGGTATGGTAATTTCAGGTGCGTCAACACCTTTGAAGTAATTGCGGATAAAGTTCTGAATTCGCTGGTCGGCAGGGCAAAGGTAGTTTTTGAACTGCCTCTCTCTTTCGCGATAGTTGATAATGAGCGACTTTGCGAGGTGCAGAAATCCGTCGGGACCCGCTTCGTCAAAATCGTCTTCAACCAGTCCGAGCGCTTCGAGCCTCAATTTAATGTACTGGTGAATATACTCTTTCGAATTCTGTTTTGCGTCGTCAAAAAATCCCAGTGATCTTAACTCTTTTTTCATAAAATGGCGCCGTTTTGATTTGCCCCATTATATGCAAAAATGGTTCCAAATTTTTACCAGCCGCCACCGTTATCCCAGCCGTCCGACGAATTAGCAAATCCCTTTTCTATCTCAATATCTGCCACTTCTGCTGCCGGCGGTTCATAAATCTCCTGCTGCTGTACCTGAGAGTGATGGTTAATTTTTTCTGAAATCATTGATTGTTATGGTGTTAAAATTTGTTAAGAAATTGATAAAAACTAAAAACGGAGCTCAAAAAACGGGAAAAAGAACGAACTCTGCCAGAGTTTTTACGAACTTACTGATTTTCTATGTCTTATCCAAATTACTCCCTCAGAAAATTGCAAAATATTTTTATCTTAATTGCTGATTTACAATTATTTCGTAAAAACTCTGGCAGAGTTAATTTTGCACATGTCAGCCTAATTTACAACGCACTATATATCATGTGATTGCGATTTCTGATTCTGGAAAATCTCAAAAACCAATATTGCTATATTGCACTTAATCAACTAATTGTAAATTAGGCTGACATGTGCGATTTGCGCGCGAAGCGCTGCACCACTACCGCTGCCTGAAGGCGGTGTTGTTGCCTAGCAGGATTCGTACGATATTGTTGATTTTCTGATATTTAAGTTTTAATAATTGAAATTTCAATAAAGATTGAAAATTTTAAATTACTGATAATGTGTGATTTCGCACGAATCCTGCTAGGCAACCTAAAGTTTCCCATGTGCAACCCACCTGCCAGCCTAATTTCCATACTACTAATATTTAGGTAGTTGTAAATTGAAAATCTCTTAATTTCTCAATTCAGTTATTTGTAAAGCTCACAAAATGTGATAAATGTAAATTAGGCTGGCAGG
>PHDP01000126.1 GCA_002842655.1 Bacteroidetes bacterium HGW-Bacteroidetes-14 | reverse complement strand
GATGAAAACGGGAACATGAAAAGGACCCGCCCAGCCGATTATTCAGGAACTATCGGGCCAACAGAGTACACATATCTGGACAGATTTAAAATGGAGGAGATATTTGTCGGCAGAGTTTTATTCAGGGGTTTCTATACTTATTCAGAGAAGTATTCATTTCCAAAGTGGTCTGTTAACCAGGAGGAAAAGACAATTATGGGATATCATTGCCAGAAAGCGACGACAAATTATCTTGGCAGAAAATGGATTGCATGGTTTACTACGGAGTTACCTTTTAACTGCGGGCCATGGAAGCTGACCGGTCTCCCCGGGCTAATTCTGGAGGCTGAAGATGAGGAGGGGCATTTTGCTTTTATCGCTGTCTCTGCCGGGAAGCCTGCGCCTGAAGAGAGGCTTCAGATTATGCTGAAGGACGAATTGTCGCTTACCAAAACCACAAAAGAGGCTTTCCTCAGAATGCAAAAAAATGTCTACGAAAGTGATGGAGATTTTGGACCGGTTAAAATAAAAACGTCATCCCCGAGAATTAAGAGAAAATTGAATACTATCGAAAGATGAGTATAAAATATATATGTCTGGTTTTATCAATGTTTGCGGGAGCTCATCTTGCGGCACAGACCATTATAACCGGCTCGGTAAAAGAGCCATCGGGGTTACCGGTTGCAGATGTATATATAATTGCAAGTAACCCTGGTTCCAGGGCGGTTATAGGGTATGCTACGACCGGCCAAAACGGAGAGTTTACAATAAGTTTCAGCTCAGCACAAGATTCGGTTCAGATAAAGACATCCCGACTTGATTATTCGGAAACATTAATTGTTATTCCAAATAAAAGCGCAGATATTCATATAGTTGCTAATCCGCATGCAACAAATCTGAATGAGATAATTATCCGCCCGGAGGCAGTACAGAGGAGGGGAGATACTCTAAATTTCTATGTCCGGAGATTTGTTTCTCTGCAAGACAGAAGTATAGGCGATGTTATACGGAAACTTCCCGGAATTGAGGTTTTAACTACTGGTCAGATTAATTATCAGGGAAGGGCTATTAACGAGTTTCTGGTTGAGGGGCTTGATCTTATGGGCGGGCGTTATGGGGGAGTTGTAAATAATCTTTCATATGACGATGTTTCAACGGTGCAGATTCTTGAAAATCATGAACCTGTAAGAGCAAAAAAGGAAATCAGCAGTTCAGACAGAGCGGCAATTAATCTAAAACTTAAAGAGAGTTCCAGAAACAAATACATGCTCACCTTTGCACTTGGCGCAGGTGCTATGCCATTCCAGTGGGACAACGAAGTATCGCTTATGCAATTTGCTGTTAGAAAGCAGACAAATGTAGTTTACAAAGGGAACAATGTGGGGAAGATGATAGATGGCGAATTGAGATCATTTTACGGAAATACTGATGGTTTATACGATGATGGTCTTTTGAAAATACCTGGTTCTAAGCCTCCTCTGCCAAATACTCAGAGGTATCTGGAAAATGATGCGCATACTGTCAATATTAACAGGCTTTATGCTCTTAGTAAGTATGAAACAATAAGTATTCAGGGTGATTTTATTACTGACAGGCAAAAGCAGAGCTCACTCTACAACACTTATTATATTATTGGGAAGGACAGCTCTCTAAAAATTACTGAAGCGTCGCAGCATAGCATCAGGCTTAACAGGGCAAATCTTTCGGTTAATTACAGGAATAACTCTCCCTCCTTTTTTGTGAATAACGTTATTAAAGCTCATACAGAGTGGCGAAACTCAGATGCTTCAATCATAAATACCAGGGAGATAAATCAAAAGCTATCCTTTGATAATGCATCACTTTCAAACAATTTTTCGGCACTTAAGGTTTTTAACAAAAAGAGGGTAGAGGTACAGAGTTTAACTACTTACTCCAGGATAAACGAAGAGTTGTCTGTTGTGAATGGAGTTGCTGAGAGAGACTACATTCAGGTTGCAGGAAGAGAGCTTTTCGAAACGAAAAACAGTTTAATGTCTGGCGGGAAAGCCGGAGCTTTTAATTTTGATTTCATAGCCGGTGCTGATTATAAATCGTC
Organism: Bacteroidetes bacterium HGW-Bacteroidetes-14; assembly: GCA_002842655.1. Lineage (GTDB taxonomy): Bacteria > Bacteroidota > Bacteroidia > Bacteroidales > UBA932 > Bact-08. Next base: position 2,429 of record PHDP01000126.1, on the reverse strand, counting down.
TGGGTTAGAGTCCGGGCTAACAATTAATGAGTCACTGCCCGGTGACTCCCTGCAAAACAGGCTTCGGTTAAATGATTTGCGAATTTATTTCTCTCCATCACTGAGGTTTTCTCATAAGAAGATGGTTTTAAATGTGCAGATTCCGGTTAATTACAATTTCAGAAGACTGACTGAATCAGGTGAGTCACTATCCAAAAGCGGAATTTTCCTGAGCCCTTCAATAGGTTTCAGGTATGACCCGTCTAATGATTTCAGAATGAGCATTAATTTTGAGAGGGATTATAAAAAAGGTGATATCGGTTCTCTAAACAGAGGTTATATCCTTACAAATTACAGAAGCCTGAGCAAAGGATCTGAAATGTGGGCACAGGATACGCTTAATAAAGTATTTCTGAGTTTTGTTTTTAACAATGCCGAGAAACTCTCCGGCACATATCTTACATTTCTCTATACCTACAGAGCAACAAACCAGATTGTATCACAGGATTTTAATGATTTAATGCTCTACAGATATATCTTGCCTCTTCCGGTACATAGCGGAGTATTCAGCACAATTCTGATGCACTCAAAAGGTTTTGATGGGGTTGTAAGAAAAGCAACATTATCATCTTCCTATTCAACTTATAATAACAGGCAGGTTCAGGGAGGGGAGATTGTTAAAAACACCACCAATTCCTTTTATCTCAATCTTGCAATGGATATCAGCCTGTGGGAGAATTCAGACCTTAGATACAATGCCGGCTGGACCAATAGTCTTTCAAGAACAAGTAAGAGAAATCAGGAAATTGCTTCGGGCATAATTAATGACCTGAATCAGACTCTTAGTTTCCAAAGTATCATTTATAAATATCTTCAGTTTAAGGTTGAGGCTGAGCACAGAAAATTATTTTCTGCCGGAAGCTTCATCCCTTCATCATTCTTTTTAGATTCAGAAATCATATATAAACGAAACCGTATTGAATTTAGTGTTGAGCTTGCAAATCTTATGAATACCCGTGACTATGCAGTGAAATTTCTGGGTAGTTTCTCAAACTCAGAAAACCTCTATAAAATAAGACAACGAAGCGTAATGTTAAGGGCGAAGTTTTCGCTGTAGGGCACATTGTTGCCTAGCAGGATATGTGAGAATACGCAGATTATCAGTGGTTTAAATTTTGAGAAAACACAATTGTAAAGAATTTTTAAAAGTCTGCTGCTTGATAATCAATTAATTGTTACATATCCTGCCAGGCAACAAATCTCACATGTCAGCCTAATTTACAACTAGCAGATTATTAGCATTATAAAAATATTCATAATTGATATTTTCTAGAATTAGAAATCGTAAATAAAAGATTATGAGCGCAATGTAATTTAGGCTGACATGTGCAGTTTCCGCACCCCTAATTTTTTATAACTTTGAACCCTCATTCCGGGGTAATTGTTTTGGTGTTTATTACAGGAAGTGAGAATATTAATAACATGAGCGAAAAGATAATCATAAAGGGTATTGAGCAGATTGATGATGCTGCGAGGGAGTTTTTAAGAAGAAAGCCGGCAAATCCGGTAGTTGCTCTTTACGGAGAGATGGGTGCGGGCAAGACAACCTTCACCAAGGCGCTTTGCCGTGTGCTGGGGGTCGTGGATGGTGTGAACAGTCCCACTTTTACGCTCATAAATGAGTATCGTACAGAAAATGACGATACTATTTATCACTTTGATTTTTACAGGATTGAAAAACTCGAGGAGGCCTTCGATATAGGTTTTGAGGAGTTTATCTATTCGGGCAACCTCTGCCTGATTGAATGGCCCGAAAAAATCGAACAGATACTTCCTTCCGACACATTGCGGGTGAAAATATCTGTTCTTGAAGATGGTTCGAGAGAACTAAGCTTCTAATCAGATCTTAGTTGAAAGTCTGCGTTCAAGATTCTGTGCAGAGTCTGCGTGCAAGCTCTCAAATCTGAGTCTGTGGGCTAGTTCTCCGGGTAAAGAAGGTAAGGACGTCTTTGTTCCTTGAATTTTGCCACATCACCGGCCCACATAGCCTTGATTTCTGCGGCAGATTTGCCCTCCTTGATCATTTTGCGTACATAACCCTGACCAATAAGCAGCTCAAAGAATGAGCGGAAATAATGGTCGTCGAGGTTTAGATTTTTGTAAGCATCAATTACATATTCCAGATTGATTCCGGCCTTGTTAATCTCCTCAATTGAAGGAGTGGTCCTGAGATCAACTCCGTAGCACTCGTTATTGAGCTGAGGAGGGAACTTGGCACCGGGGATGCTTCTTGGTGTGAATGAGTAGCTGTATCCCTTCATGTTAGGGTGTCCGTACATCTGGAAGGCGTGCGGAGTTCCGCGGCCAAGACTTACAGGAGTAGCCTCAAAATAACATGTAGAAGGGTAGAGGTAGATTGAACGCATATCCGGAAGGTTTGGAGATGGTTT
>PHDP01000011.1 GCA_002842655.1 Bacteroidetes bacterium HGW-Bacteroidetes-14 | reverse complement strand
TCACTTACCCCGAACAGGGCTTTCATTTCTTCGGGATGATTCATCTGCGCTATTTTTGACAAAGTAACCGAAAAATGGCTAAATTAGCAAAACCTAAACTATCAAACTTCATTATGGACCAGCCAAAAATTGAGCGACTGCTCAGGATAATGCAGCTCCTCACAGACAGGACCAGAATTAATACTATAGAATCAATTTCCCGGACGCTGGATATTTCTCCCAGAACAGTTTACAGATATCTTGATACATTTGAAAATGCAGGCTTCAGACTTGAGAAAAAAGAGAACAGCGTCTCTCTTGCCCGGGAGTCAAAATACTTCAGGATGATTTCAGATCTGGCCTATTTCAATCAGGAGGAGGCCTATATCATTAAAAAAGCTCTTGAGGTTTACGATTCAAACAATCAGGCTGTACTTGGAGTAAAGAAAAAACTCAACAACATTTACGATTTCCGGGAAACTGCTCCACTTCTTGTAAAGCCGGGAAGGGACAGGGTTATAAGCAGTCTCCTCTTTGCTATAGCAGAGGAGCGTCAGGTTATTTTGAAAGATTATCATTCAATTCATACCTCGAAAATTTCAGACAGACATGTTGAGCCAATATCCTTTGGAGTAAACATGTCAACTATATACTGTTATGAAATTGAGAGCGGCATGTGCAAATATTATGGAATTCCCAGAATAGGAGAGGTGATTGTTGAGGAGAGTGAATGGAAACACAGGGAAAACCATATTGCCGTTAAGGCCGATATCTTCAGATTTTCCGGATCACACCCAAAACATATTAAACTGAAAATGTCTATGGTTGCAGCCACATTGCTGGCTGAGGAATTTCCGCTTAGCGAACAGTATGTTAAAGTTCTGGAAAACAATGAATTCATGCTCGAATGTGATGTATATGATTTTCAGGGCGCAGCAAGATTTGTACTGGGATTGTGTAATGAAATTGAAGTACTCGGAAACGATGAATTTATTGGCTTTTTGGACGAAAAACGCAAGAGGAGTAAGTTTTAATACACAATAATTAATAAATTTTATAAATTTGCCCAATTATAAACAGTCGAAACTTGGTGATTAACATTGGCGAAGGACTAACTTTTGAGAAAATTGTCAAGGTAGTCATAAACAAAGAGAACATTCAGTGCGGAGATGAAGCTGAGAGGAGAGTGGAAGAGAGTTTCAGATTCCTTACAGCATTCGCGGGAGAGAAGGTAATTTATGGCATCAATACCGGTTTCGGTCCAATGGCCCAGTACAGGGTGGACGACAGCCGTTTAAGAGATCTGCAGTACAACATACTGCGTTCTCACTCCTGTGGTGCCGGTAAACCTCTTGATCCCGTTTTTGTAAGGGCATCCATGCTGGCCAGACTCTCTAATTTCTGTATTGGAAAATCCGGTATCAGTTCACATCTTACTGAGATTTTATCTGCATTCATTAACAATGAAATTTACCCTGTTGTTCCGGAGCACGGCGGCGTTGGCGCAAGCGGTGACCTGGTTCAGATGGCACATATTGGGCTGACACTTCTTGGTGAGGGGGAGGTATTTTATAAAGGAAAAAGAGTTCCTGCAGCTGAGGCAATGAAGATTTGCAACATTCAGCCGCTGGAGATAAAAATAAGAGAGGGTCTTGCAATCGCAAACGGAACAAGTGTTATGACCGGCATTGGAGCGGTGAATGTACACTATGCTTCCAGATTGCTAAAATGGGCAACTATTGCATCAGTTATGATGAATGAAATCGCATCATCTTACGACGATTTTGTTTCAGAACCTCTCATTGACAGCAGACCTCATCCAGGTCAGCAAAAGATAGCAGAGGAGATGCGAAACCATTTCCTTACTTCATCAAGGCTTAGAAAGCGCGAGGCGGAGCTCTATGAGGGTGCAAATCACGAAAAGATATTTGAACACAAGGTTCAGGGATATTATTCGCTGCGCTGTGTTCCACAGGTACTTGGACCTGTGATGGAGACAATAGAGAGAGCAAAGGATGTAATTGAAAGAGAGTTCAGCAGTGTTTGCGATAATCCGGTTGTAGACCCGCAGTCGGGCAGTATCTACCACGGAGGCAATTTCCACGGAGACTATGTTAGTTTTGAGATGGATAAGCTCAAGATAGCTGTCGCAAAGATGACAATGCTGGCAGAGAGGCAGCTTAACTATCTGTTCCATGACAGAATCAACGGAATTTTACCTCCTTTTGTTAATCTTGGGGTACTCGGTTTAAATTATGGCCTTCAGGCAGCTCAGTTTACTGCAACCTCAACAACAGCTGAGTCACAGTCACTCTGCATGCCTGTATATGTGCACTCAATCCCAAATAACAATGACAATCAGGATATAGTTAGCATGGGAACCAATTCGGCCCTTATAGCAGCCAAAGTAATTGAAAATGGTTTCCAGGTAATGGCAATCCATTTTATGGCTCTGCTGCAGGCTGTCGATTATCTGAAAATTTCCGGTGAGATCTCGGATGAGAGCAGGAGAGTTTACTCAAAACTGAGAAAAATTTCTCCGGTGTTTAGCGATGATAATCCAAAATATCTGGAGATTGAGAAATTAATTGAATATCTGAAAGAGAACTGATATGAAATATGCATTAGTCACAGGAGCCGGAAGAGGAATCGGCAGGGCAATAGCTCAAAGGCTTGCCGCTGCGGGATACCATGTTCTGGTGAATTACAAATCAAATGATGCGGCAGCTCAGGAATCTCTGGCACTTGTAAAGGCATCCGGGGGAGATGCAACGCTGTTAAAGTTTGATGTCTCTGACAGAAAAGAGACTGAGGCAGCACTTGCACAATGGAGGTCTGAAAACGAGGGTGCATGGATTGAGGTACTTGTAAACAATGCAGGTATCAGAAAGGACAATCTGATGCTATGGATGGAGCCGGCAGAGTGGGACAGCGTGATTGACACCAACCTGAACGGAATGTTCAACATTACCAGGCTGGTTGTTAAAGACATGATGGTAAAAAGGTTTGGAAGAGTTATTAATGTAGTATCTCTGTCAGGTATCAAGGGATTGCCGGGCCAGACAAATTATTCTGCCGCAAAGGGAGGGGTAATTGCTGCTACAAAAGCACTTGCCCTTGAAGTTGCAAAGAAGGGAGTTACAGTGAATGCTGTTGCACCTGGTTTCATAACAAGTGATATGACATCTGACCTTGACGAGGCAGCTCTGAAAAAACAGATACCTGTTGAGAGGTTTGGTAAACCGGAAGAGGTTGCAGCCCTGGTGGCATTTCTTGCATCACCGGAGGCATCTTATATAACTGGCGAAGTAATATCTATCAACGGAGGAATATATACTTAGAATTGTATGGCGAGAGTGGTTATAACAGGCATGGGAATTTACTCATGCATAGGACAGAATCTTGATGAGGTACTTGAGTCACTCAGGGCCGGAAACTCCGGAATAGGGGTAGATCCGGCAAGAGAGGCCATGGGATTCAGGTCATACCTTACAGGGGTCCTTCCAAAACCGGATTTGAGCAAAAGACTGGACAGACGCAAAAGAATATCGATGTCAGAAGAGGCAGCCTATGCCTATATAGCAACTGAAGAGGCTCTTGCAAATGCAGGAATTGACAGTGAATTTCTGGACTCACACGAAGTTGGAATTCTCTACGGAAATGACAGCAGTGCCCAGGCAGTTATTGATGGTATTGACCTTATCAGAGAGAAGAAAAACACAACCCTGGTTGGTTCAGGATCTGTATTTCAGTCAATGAACTCTACAGTGAGCATGAATCTCTCTGTAATTTACAAGCTTAAAGGAATTAACCTGACTATTGCCGGAGCATGCGCAAGCGGCTCACACTCAATAGGAATGGGTTATTTTATGATAAAAAACGGATTACAGGATTGCATTATCTGTGGCGGAGCACAGGAGGTAAATCCATATGCTGTTTGCAGCTTTGACGGGCTGAATGCTTTTTCCGTAAGGAATGACAACCCTAAGGCAGCGTCGCGTCCGTTCGATTCTGAGAGAGACGGGCTTGTACCAAGCGGAGGTGCGGCCACTCTAATACTCGAAAGTTACGAGTCCGCAGTGAAGAGGGGAGCACCTATTCTTGCAGAAGTGCTTTCTTATGGTTTCTCATCAAACGGAGATCACATCTCAGTTCCAAACATCGATGGCCCAAAAAGGTCGCTTATAATGGCGCTTAAACAGGCAGAGCTCTCACCTGCTGATATCCAGTATATCAATGCCCATGCTACATCTACTATTGTAGGTGATTATAACGAGGCACTGGCAATTGACGAAGTGTTCGGAGAGCTGAAACCTTATGTTGGCTCTACGAAGAGCATGACCGGACACGAAATGTGGATGGCAGGAGCCAGTGAGGTTGTCTATTCGATGCTCATGATGAAGAACTCATTCGTAGCACCTACCATCAACTTTGAAAAGCCCGATGAGGCTTCGGCAAAGCTGAACATTACGAACAAATGCGTTCCATTTAAGTTTGACACCTTCCTGTCGAACTCATTCGGATTTGGAGGTACAAATTCTACCCTAATAATTAGAAATTTATAAAACACACATATTTCCAGCTATGATTGATGCAGCCCTGATTGACAAAATTAACAACGTTCTGGCAGAAGAATTTGAAGTAGATATTCAGAAGATTACGCCGGAAGCTCCTTTAATGGATACTCTGGATCTTGACAGTCTGGATCTTGTTGACATGGTGGTGCTCATTGAACACAACTTTGGCTTTACGGTAGTTGCCAAGGATTTTATAGGAATTAAGTCGTTCAATGATTTTTATCACTTTATCAACAATCGCATAAATGAAAAAGGAGCCCCAAAATGAATGGAGTGGTAAATCAAGAGGAGGAGCATCCGGATATCTCATCTTTGTATTTATCATAAGAAGAGCAGGACTTGGGGCAGCATATGCCCTTCTCTCCCTTGTTGCTCTCTATTTCATACCATTTGCACCCCGGGCAACAGCGTCGGCGTGGCAATTTTCAAGGCACATACTTAAAAAGGGCAAATTTGCTTCTGCCCTTTTTGTTTACAGAAACTTCCTGAATCTGGGTATATCCCTTATTGACAAAACAGCTGCATCTGCCGGGGAGGACAAAAAGTTCACATTTGAATTTGATGAGCCTGAAAATGTGAGTGAAATTCTTGCCGGAAACAGCGGTGCCGTAATTATTGGTGCTCACTTTGGGAACTGGGAGGTTGGAGCTCCATATTTCGGAAAATACGGAAAGAAGATGAGGGTGGTGATGATGGATGCTGAGTATCAGAGTATCAAAAAGGTGCTGCAGGCACAGAACCGGCTTGATGCTTTCAGCCCTATTCCAATAACAGATGACTCATTTTCTCACATCTTTGAAATAAGAGACTCTCTGGGCAGAGGTGAATATGTTGCTATGCAGGGAGACAGACTCACTCCAAACGGGAAGAGCAGTGAGATTATTTTCATGGGGAAACCGGCACTTTTTCCTCTGGGCCCTTTTGTTCTTGCAGCAAGGTTTGGCTATCCGGTAATCTTCTATTTTGCTGTAAGAAAAGGTTTAAGAAAATACAGATTTCATTTTTCACTCTATGAGCCTCTTAAGAGAGATAGTGGCGTGAAACCAGAAACAGATATATTAAACGCATACACTGCATATCTTGAGACAGTTGTTGCAAAATCTCCGGAGCAGTGGTACAACTTTTATAAATTCTGGCTATGAGTAAACAAACAAAAATGCTCCTCATATCTGCCAACAGGCTTGCAGATCCCTATCCGGTTTATCCCATAGGATTATCTTATCTGCAGACCTATCTCAGGGAGAAACTCCCCTGGCTTGAAACCTCAGTCTGTGATATGAATATGATGGATATTGAGGGCCTTAAGAGGAGAGTAACTGAGTTTAATCCAAAGTATGTAGGTATATCCATAAGAAATATTGACGGAGCAAATTCACTGGACAGAACAAGCTTTATTCCGGGATATAAAGAGATAACAGATGCTGTAAGGGAGAAATGCAATGCTCCTGTTATCATCGGAGGTGCCGGATTCTCAATTTATCCTGGCAGACTGTTTGAAATTCTTAAGCCCGACTATGGAATTGCAGGAGAGGGAGAGGAGAGCCTCAGACAGCTTATTGAGTCGCTGGAGAGGGGTGAGGAGCCTACGGGTATAGAGGGGCTGATATCTGCCTCAACCGGAGGAGAGGTGAGGAATCCGCATACAAACTACCTCAATTCACTTAATTTGTCGTTCGATGAATCCCTCTCGGACTTCTACTGGGAAAAGAGCGGAATGCTGAATATCCAGACAAAAAGAGGGTGCTGCTACCACTGTATTTACTGCTCTTATCCCATTATTGACGGGAGGAAGGTGAGAACACTGGACACAGACCTTATTGTTGGAACACTGGAGAGGCTTTACCGGGAGAAGGGTATTAACTATGTCTTTTTCACAGACTCTGTTTTCAATATCCATAACAGTTACAATGCAGAGCTGGCAGAAAAAATTATCAAAAGCGGTATCAAGATTAACTGGGGAGCATATTTCTCTCCGCATAACCTTACAGAAGATTTGATTGCGCTCTTCAGAAGGGCCGGACTTAAACATATAGAATTCGGCACAGAGTCGCTGTGTACAGAGCAGATGCACAGATACGGGAAGAACTTCTCTTTTGATGATGTGCTTGCAAACTCTGAACTTTGCCTTAAGTACAATATTTTTTATGCCCATTTTCTGATTCTGGGAGGATTGGGAGAGACGGAGAGAACTCTGCGTGAGACAATGGAGAACTCTAAAAAAATTCGCTATTCGGTATTTTTCCCATATATTGGTATGAGGATTTATCCCGGTACCCGGCTGCAGCAAATTGCAATTGAGGAGGGGCGAATAGACCCTGATAATCCTCTGCTTGAGCCAACCTATTACCTGGCAGACGGATTTGATCTGGAGAGCTGCAGAAGGATGGCCAATGAGACGGGAAAAGCGTGGATCTTCCCGGATGATCCTCTCGCGGAGGATATGGAGAGAATGAGAGTTATTAAAAAGAAAAAAGGATTGATGTGGGAATATCTGAGAAAGCCATAGTGGGAAAAGAGGAAATCCTTGAGCTGATTCCTCAGCGTCCGCCCTTTGTCTTTGTAGACAGCTACTACGGAGAGGTAGAGGGTGTGCATCATACAGGATTCACTCCTGATGACTCTGTGCTCTTTGCAGAGGATGGCAAACTGCATGAGCAGGGTCTGATTGAACATATTGCCCAGTCTGCTGCTGCATCTACGGGATACAGTTTCAGATCAAAGGGAGAAGAGGTACCTGTTGGCTTCATTGGAGCTATTGCAGGATTTGAACTTTTAAAACTTCCTGTAACAGGTGTGGAAATAAGGACAACCATAAGATTTGCGGGAGAGTTTGGCGGAATTTCACTGGTTGAGGCTCAGAGCAGCCAGAGTGGTGAGCTGATAGCAAAGACACAGCTCAAAATATTTTTAAATATTCAGCAGTAAGAAAGTAATGAGAAAAAAGAGAGGGTTAAATAAACCGGCGCTGGTGCACAGGCACAATGTCAGAATTCGCTTCTCGGAGGTGGATTCAATGAATATTGTGTGGCACGGCAACTATGTCAAATTGTTTGAAGATGGCCGGGAGGCATTCGGAAATCATTACGGGATAGGGTATCTCGATATCTACGGGGCAGGTTACACTGCACCTGTGGTGGAGCTTCACTGCTCATATATTCAGCCTCTTACATACGGAGATACTGCTGTGGTTGAGACAAAATACATTTACCTGCCATCTGCAAAGGTTCGTTTTGAATATGACATCTTCAGGGAGTCAGACGGAGCACTTGTTGCAACAGGCTACTCACTTCAGGTTTTCCTTGACAGGGAGGGGGCGCTTGAGTGGAATAATCCGGAGTTTTACTTAAACTGGCAAAAGAGATGGATGGAAACAGAATAAAGCCCCGCAGGGTATATATAGCTTCAGATTCGCTCTATTCTCCCCTGGGTGTTACCACAGAGGAGAACATGAGAGCTGTGATGACCGGCAGGAGCGGAATCTCTCTTATTGAAGACCCTGCGCTTTTTCACAGGGGATTTTATGGTGCTCGGATTGACCGGGAGAGCTTTGTAAGTGAAGTCAGCCTGCATGGAGATGATGTATCACTTCTTGAAAAGAGAATCCTGCATGTAATATATCAGGCACTTGAGAGCAGCAGTGATTTGAGGGATGCTGTTCTAAACGGAGATACAAGGCTTATTCTGGCTACAACAAAAGGTGATATCGGGATGATTGAGGGTAAGGGAGATGATATTGGTTCACGCCCGTTTCCTGGTATGCTTGCAGAGAGAATAAACACTTTTCTTGGACTTAAAACCAGACCATTGCTGGTATCTAATGCCTGTATATCAGGTATTAATGCAATCATAACAGGGTCAAGACTTGTTGAAGAGGGAAGGTGCGACCATGCAATAGTGGTGGGGGCTGACCTTATGACCAGATTTGTGGTTACCGGTTTTGAATCATTCCATTCTGTAAGTGCAGGAATTTGTAAACCTTACGATGCAAAAAGAGACGGGCTTAACCTTGGGGAGGCTGCCGGTGCGGTTATTCTGACTGCAAACCGGAATCTTGTAACGGATGCAGACCCGGTAGTAGTGGAGGGAGGCGCATTAACAAACGACGCAAACCACCTGTCGGCACCATCAAGAACCGGAGATGGTCTGGGAACCGCTATGGCGGAGGCGTTAAGAGAATCGGCCTCAACCCCTTCTCAGACAGATTTTATAAATGCACACGGAACTTCTACTCTCTATAATGATGAGATGGAGTCCAAAGCGGTACACTTCGCAAATCTTCAGGATGTGCCCGTACAAAGCCTTAAACCATATTTTGGTCATACACTGGGTGCCTCCGGAGTTATTGAGTCAATTGCATCTGTCTGGCAGATAAAAAATTCACTTCTCTTTGGTACGAGAGGTTATGAAGAGCAAGGTGTGCCTGAACCAATAAAAGTATCTGCACACCACAGGGAGGCGGAACTTAGAAGGTGTATAAAGAGTGCATCGGGATTTGGAGGCTGCAATGCAGCCGTGGTTTTTGCGAAGGAATCTGCATCAAATTCAAAATCATACAGAGAGAGATTTGAGTGGAGAGAGCTCTCCTCTTTTGAACTAAGGGGTGAGGGTGATTTTGATACAGTAATAAGGGAGAGGTACAGAGAGCTTGAACTTAAGGATATCAAATTCTTTAAGATGGACGATATGTGCAAGATGGGAGTGATTGCAACAGCAATCCTTATGAAGAGTGTTTTGCCTGAGGAGAATCTCTCAAACTTTGCCAAAGGGATGTATGTGGCAAATTGTTCCTCTTCACTCGATACCGATGTCAGGCATCAGAAGCTGATTGATGAGGGAGGAGATCTGGCAGCAAGTCCCGCAGTGTTTGTATATACTCTGCCAAATATTGTAAATGGTGAGACCTCAATCAGGAACAGGTTCCAGGGTGAGAATACTTTTTTTGTGACTGACAAAAGCAGAAAAGGGGAGATTCTGGAGGAGATGAAGGAGATGGCCCTTGGTACAGGACTCTCTCTGCTTGTAACCGGCTGGTGTGAGTATTTTGCAGGAAAATATGAGATTAATTTCAAACTCTTTAAAAAAGAGCGATATGGCAACTGATGTTTATATTGGCGGGCTTGGGTGCGTCACTGCCCTGGGTAAAGGCGTTGATTCCCAGCTTAAGAGGCTCAAGGAGGGAAAGGGTGGGCTTGGAAAGCTGACTCTTTTTAAAACCAGCCACGAGGCTACTGTCGGAGAGGTTCCCTTTTCAAACAAAATGCTGGCTGAATCCCTGAACCTGCCGCCTGTAAAGGAGTATTCCCGCACAACCCTGCTTGGCCTGGCAGCTGCTGCAGAGGCATTGTCAGATTCCGGAATTCAGAGAGACGGACTAAGGATTGGATTCATCTCTGCCACATCAGTTGGCGGAATGGATGTAAGCGAGTTATTCTACGGGGAGTATCACAAGGATAAAAACAGGGGAAAGCTAAGGCAGCTTATTGGTCATGACTGCGGTGCCTCTACACAGTTTATGTGTGAGCAGCTTGGAATAGGTGATTTTTCGACAACTATCAACACAGCCTGTTCGTCTGCAAACAATGCCATTATGCTTGGAGCAAGAATGATTAAAGCAGGAATGCTTGATGTGGTTATAGCAGGAGGAACAGATTCTCTCTGCAGATTTACTGTTAATGGTTTTTCATCCCTTGGTATTCTTGACAGGGAACTTTGCAGGCCATTTGACAGGTCACGGGCAGGACTGAATCTTGGGGAGGGGGCAGGTTATCTGCTTCTCTGCTCAGACAGGGTTAAGACATCCCGCAGATACGGACGGGTTACCGGATATGCAAATGCAAACGACGCATTTCACCAGACTGCGTCTTCATCAACGGGAGACGGAGCCTATCTTGCAATGAAGGGTGCCCTGGAGATGAGCGGATCAGATTCAGGCAGAATAGGATACATTAATGTTCACGGAACAGGTACTCAGAATAACGATGCCTCCGAAGGTGTGGCTATGAAGAGACTTTTTGGAGGGAGTGTTCCTCCGTTCAGCTCCACTAAAGGCTTTACCGGGCATACGCTGGGCGCAGCAGGGGGGGTGGAATCGGTGTTTGCCGTACTCAGCCTCTATTACGGGTTTATCTGGCCAAATCTCAATTTCAGAAACAGAATTGAAGAGGCAGATGTGACACCTGTAACCAGATGTGTTAAAGCCGGGAATCTTAAGGCAGTTATGACCAACTCATTTGGATTTGGGGGAAACTGTACTTCACTTGTGTTTGAATCAGCAAAAATATAGAGGCATGATCAGAACAAATCTTTATATAACCGGTATGGCCGGAATAACACGCGAGGAGCCGGATTACAAGAACTACATTCCTGATGCAGGGCTTCGCAGAAGAATGAGCCGCGTAATAAGAATGAGTGTGGCATCTGCTCTAATGGCTCTTGAAGATTCCGGAAACGGAAAAATTGATGCAATTGTTACTGGTACCGGCTGGGGCTGCCTTGCAGACACAGAGAAGTTTCTGATATCTATTCTTGATAACAGCGAGAGACTTCTTAATCCATCTTCTTTTATCCAGAGCACATCAAATACCATTGGTGCACAGATAGCCCTGATGCTGGAGGATAAACATTACAACAGTACCTATGTGCACGGAGGCAGCTCTTTTGAGTCTGCCCTTCTTGATGCAGCTCTTCTCGTTTCTGAGGGTAAGAAAAGAATACTGGCGGGGGGCTTTGATGAACTGACACCCACTAAATCCCATCTGCTGGAGAGAATGGGTATGTGGAAAAAATATATACCCGGAGAGGGCTCACACTTTTTTGTTCTTGAGGGTGAAAGGGGAGAACATGTACACGGAAAGATTTCTGCCCTTGAGATTATACCTCACGTTACAGACGGGGAGGAGATTCTGGCATCCCTGAGAAGGTTTCTGGCAGATACAGGAACAGAAACCTCTTCTGCAGAAATAATTTGCGGAGATCATAAACTTTTGAAGCCGCTTTCTGAAATGGGATTCAATGTAAAAGATTACAAACAGCACTGCGGAGAGTATCCTACTGCATCTGCGTGTGCGCTCCGGCAGGCGCTTATGGCTTTCAGGGATCAGAAGGGACCTGAAAGAGTTATTATAGTAAGTAAATACATCAATGATGTTTCGACATTCATGTTAACTGAGAGATCTTAATGGTGATTATTCTCATACTGGTTTTTCTTGTTCCGCTGCTGTTGTTTATCGCATCGCTTAACATCAGCTGGAACTTCTATGTCAGGGCATTCAGCAAATCCTCATACTCATCAGATAGTGTCATGCTTACTTTCGATGATGGTCCTCATCCTCAGAATACAGAAAAGGTGCTGGATATTCTGGCTCAGTCAGGTGTGAAGGCAGTTTTTTTTCTTATAGGAGAGAGTGCTGTTGAACACCCTGAGATTGTAAAAAGAATTGTGAGGGAGGGACATCTGGCAGGGATACACTCGATGCGGCATACAGCGGGATTTACAATAGCTCCCTCCCGAATGGTTGCATCAGATCTTGAAGCTTGCAGAAAAATTCTTGAAGATATAACCGGAACTAAGATAAATCTCTTTCGCCCGCCATTTGGAGTTACAAACTTTAATATTGCCAGAGCTGTTAAAAAACTCAGTTTGAAAACAGTTGGCTGGAATGTGAGGAGTTATGACACTGCAATTAAAGATCCGCAGAGAGTTATCGAAAGAGTAGCCGGTAGAATTACACCGGGCTCTGTTATACTTCTTCATGACAGAATGCCGGATTCACCGGTAATACTCACAGGAATACTTGAGGCTGTCAGAAAAAAAGGATTAAAAACAACAATATTCAGAGAATTAAATGGTTAGAAGAACAATTTTTATGCTGATTCTCTCCCTCTGTTCGTCTCTTCTGAGCGCACAGGGAGGACTTGCTGCCATGAGTGAAGAGGAGAGCCGTGCTTTTGAACAACTGATAGCTTCGCGCTCTGCCTCAACCGGTTCACTGGTTGCAGATTTCAGACAGGAGAAGAGCATGGAGATTCTCAAAAAGAAAATGGTCTCAACGGGGCAGTTCTTATATGCCAAAAGCGACAAAATTGCATTTCTTTATCAGAAGCCGCAGCAATACAGCATGATTATAAACGGGACAAGACTAAAAACTGTATCCGGCGGGAAGAGCAGTGTCATGGAGCTCAAAAACAATCCTGTCATGAAACAGATGAATGTGCTAATCTCTGCAGCCTTTTTGGGGAATTTTTCTGCAAAATCAGGAAGCTACAAAATCAGCTACTCAAAGGGAAAGGATGTTGTTGTCGCAAATGTTTTGCCCGTTTCAAAAGAGATTTCCTCAATCATTAAAAGAATAACCGTAACCTTTGGCAGTAGTGGTGGTGAGATCAGGGAGATTACAGTATATGAAGCAAACAACAGTACAACAGATTATATTTTCACTAACCACAAATTGAATTCAGCTATTCCTGATGAAGTTTTTTAAAGTCATACTCTTTGCGTTTGCAGTCGCTTTTACTTCCGGATGTGCACCATCTCTGAAGGGGGGAGTGTGGCTCCATGAGACGCAATACCGTACCGGTGGAATTCCAAAGGTTTTCAGGTCAGAGCCGGGAGTGAGCAGTTTTGATTTTGTACTTGAGAGAAAAGGAAAACAGATAGATGGTATAGTAATTATTAAATCTGAAGACGAAGGCAGCAGGAGAATTGTGATGACATCGCTGTTTGGAATGACTTTCCTCGATTTTGAACTGAAGGGAGAGACCATTAAGATTAATTACTGTATTGAGCAGTTGAACAGGGAGAAGGTAATATTACTGTTCAAAAAAGACTTTGAGATATTGTTCAATCCTGACCATTCACACATAACAAAATATCTCTTCAATCCCGATGGTACAATAAACACGCTTGAGCAGGGAAACGGAATAACTAAGGTAAGAATGAACTTTGATGATTATACTGATAAGTTTCCGCAAGATATTAAAATCAGCCATCCATGGCTAAGAATTAAACTGAACTTAAAGAAATCTGCATATGAAACCGGAGAGTCTGTACAAAATTGAGGATGGAACTTCCGTTAACGGGAGTCAGAGAGTTTTTAGGGCAGTGATTGATCCTCAGTCAGAAATTTTTAAGGGCCACTTCCCGGGGGCACCTGTTTTACCGGGAGTCTGCACTCTCTCAATAGTAAAGGATTGTCTGGAAAGGGTAGTGAGCCAAAAGACAACCATTTGTGAAATATCTCAGTGCAAGTTTACAGGGATGGTAGACCCGCTTCAGGAACAGAATATGAACATTGAGATTGAGGTTTCGCCGGCAGGCGAGGAGAGGGGAAAAATATCGGCAAATGTAAAGATGAGTGAATCAGGAAGAGTGATTATGAAATTCAGGGGAGGATACAGAATTGGTTAACGAAAAGAGTAGCTGCAATAATTTTGCAGTCGTGATTCCCACATACAACAACTCAGAGACTCTTGCCGCAGTTGTGGAAGAGGCAAAATCGACATGTTCGCTTGTTATAGTTGTGAATGACGGCTCTACCGACTCTACCAGAAATGTTCTTGAGTCACTGAAAGGAATTGAGGTAATTACTCACTCCCGGAACCGCGGCAAGGGGCCGGCAATAAGCAGCGGATTTGCCAGGGCAGCTGCGCTTGGTGCCACCCATGTGATAACTATTGATTCAGATGGTCAGCATTTCCCTTCAGAAATTAAATCTTTAACAGAGGTATCTGAAAGGGAGCCTGATACGCTCTGGATTGGCGCAAGGACTTTCGGCTGCGAAAATATGCCCGGAAAAAACACCTTTGCCAACAGGTTCTCAAACTTCTGGTTTCGTGTTGAAACAGGAGTTAAACTCGAAGACACCCAAAGTGGCTTCAGATGTTATCCGCTTGCAGGAGTCAGGGGTATGACCATATTCTCAGGAAGGTATGAGTGGGAGCTTGAGATTATTGTAAGAGCATCATGGAGGGGAGTGCCGGTTAAAAACCTTCCGGTAAATGTTTACTACCCGCCGCCGGCAGAGAGAATCTCTCATTTCAAACCGCTCAGGGACTTTGCCAGAATCTCTGTACTTAATACGATTCTTGTTCTGGCAGCACTTCTCTGGATCTATCCCGTTAAATTTTTCAGATGGTTTAACAGGGATAACATTACAGCATTTATAAAAAAACACATAACCGAATCAAAGGAGACTAATCTACATATTGCAAAATCAGTAGGACTGGGGCTCTTCTTCGGGATATCTCCGCTCTGGGGATACCAGATGCTGGCTGCCGTTGCAACTGCCCATCTGCTAAAACTTAACAAGGTTATAACTCTGGTGTCATCAAATATCAGCATACCTCCAATGATACCATTTATTCTGTACGGCAGTTTTGCTGCGGGTGCATTTATTCTGGGAGAGCCTGTAAAGCTGATACCTTCTGAGCTCTCGCTGGAATCAATTTCAGTCAGCCTTAAGCAGTATCTGATTGGCAGCGTGGCATTTGCCGCTGTAGCCGGTATTACCGGTCTTGCAGTATCTTACCTCTTTTTATCAATTTTCAGAAAACCGTTAAAATGAGTTTAGGATCAATATTCATAGCCATTTACAATTTTTTTGAAAGGAGGAGAGTTACTCTGTTCCTCTCACTGGCCGTGATTATTGCCCTGCTTGCATGGATGGCCTCCGGAGTAAGGTTTACTGAAGATCCTGCCGGTTTCTTTCCAAAAAACAGGGAGGGTAAAAGGGGGGCTGCCATTTTCAGTCAGCTTAAGGCAAAAGACAAGATTGTAGTTATGTTTGAGGCCGATACCTCACTCTCTGACTCTGCCGCTGATGTGCTAATATCTGCATCGGACAGGTTTGACAAAATAATTCATGAGCTGGCCGGTGATTACATAGAATCATCAAAACTGCTGGCCGGAGAGAATGAACAGCAGGAGGCAAGGGCCTTTGTCTATGACAACCTGCCACTATTTCTTGAAGAGAGTGATTATTTAAGGATTGAAGAATCAATTCAGGAGGATAAAATCAGAGAGAAGCTCTCCGGTGCACTTGCATTAATGCTTTCACCTGCAGGCGAGGGAGCAAGGGAGTATATTGAGTCAGACCCGCTCTCAATTGGAACTCATCTTATGGCAAGGTATGACTCACTTAGAATGGGCATGGATTTTACCATTTACGGGAACCATATCTTTTCATCTGACCTTTCTGCCCTGCTCTATGTTATCTCTCCCCGGTACTCATCCGGCGACAGCAGAAACAATGAAAAGCTTGTGACAGCTCTTGAACAGCTGGAGAGTGAAACAGAAAAAGAGTTTGATGGTACAGATATCTCCTTTTCGGGAGGGCCGTGTGTTGGAGTTTATAACTCAAGAATCATTAAATCTGATACTCTCATCACCTCCTCAGTTGCACTGCTGCTGATACTTCTGCTCTTCTGGTTCTCATTCCGCGACTTCAGGACACTAATACTGCTTGTTATACCCGCGATTTTCGGTGCATTTTTTGCCCTTGCCATTATGGCATCAGGCGGCGGAGAGATCTCTTCAATAGCTGTGGGTGCTGGTGCTACAGTTATGGGCATTGCACTCAGCTATTCGATTCATGTGATAACTCACCACAGACATGTTAAAGAGATCAGACAGCTCCTTGACGAGATATCATACCCTCTTACAGTTGGAGGATTTACAACAATTGGAGCCTTTGTGGGACTTCAGTTTACAAACTCAACCCTGCTAAGGGATTTCGGCCTGTTTTCTGCCCTTACACTTGCCGGAACAACTCTCTTTTCACTCATTTATCTTCCCCATTTGCTACCTGTAAAGGTTAAAGAGTCTGAGGGAAGGACCGGAAAACTAATTGAGAAAATCTGCTCTTTTGACTACGATAAAAAGAGATGGCTGCTATGGGGAATACTGGTTCTTTTTATTTCCGGACTCTTTCTTGCTCCTGGTGTAAAGTTTGAGAGCGACATGACAAAGCTGGGCTATGAACCTGAATCTCATAAGATGGCCCAGAGAGCAGTGTCAGAAAAATTTGGGATTGCAGACTCGAGAGTTTTTCTTCTCTCTGCATCTTCAGAAATGGGGAGCGCCGCAGAGATTTATTACTCGGGAGATGAAGTTCTTGCAAGACTGGCAAAAGAGGGGAAGATTGAGAAGAGTTCATCTCTCTCCTGGATGCTGCCTCCGGCGGCGCTCCAGCTTGAAAGAACCGAAAGATGGAACAACTTCTGGAGCAACGGCAGAAGAGAGAAGACAATTGAAATTCTTAAAAAGGCCGCTTCTGAAACAGGATTCAGCGGAGATGCATTCGGCAAATTTGAGCACCTTCTTGCAAAGAAGTATATACCGCTTGATTTTTCAAAGGGGAGAGATGTTCTTCCGGCAGGCTTCAGGGAGTGGGCAGAGCAGACCGACTCCACCCTTATGCTAATCACACAGCTCTTTGTACCGGAAGAAAATAAGAAAGATGTCTATGATGTTCTCGAAAAAGAGACCTCATTTGATATTATTGACAGGGCCCACTTTTCGGGAATGTGGGCAAAGGGAATAAAAGACGATTTCAATACTATACTTCTGATTTCGTCGCTACTGGTATTCATTACTCTTCTAATATCATACGGACGCATTGAGCTTGCTCTCATGGCCTTCCTCCCAATGATGGTCAGCTGGGTAATAATTCTGGGTCTTATGAACCTTCTGGGGATTCCATTTAATATCTTTAACATACTTCTTGCAACATTCATATTTGGCATCGGCGACGACTTTTCCATTTTTGTTCTGGATGGCCTGTCAGGAGAATATATGGGCAAGAGAGAGATACTATCCTCTCACAAGGCGGCAATCTTCTTCTCTGCATTTACTGTTCTTGCAGGTATGGGATCAATGATTTTTGCCACCCACCCTGCACTTAAATCCATAGCCACGGTGTCACTTGTAGGAATGTTTGCAGTATGGATAGTGGCATACACGGTTCAGCCCATTGTCTACCGTTTTTTTATTACAAGTCAGACATCAAAGGGATTGCCTCCTTATACATTTACGGGGATTCTGCAGATGCTGGTAACATTTTCTGCATTTGTAACCGGGTGCATAATTGCTGCACTCTTAATTCCTCTGCTCTTTCTTATACCAGTTTCACAGGATAAAAGAGTTCTTATTTTCAGACGATTCATAAGGGCCGTTGTATTTATTCCGGTGAGGCTTTCGCCAACAGTGAGAATCTTCTTTGACAACAGACATCGGGAAGATTTTTCAAAACCGGCAGTTATTATTGCCAATCACCAGTCATTCATTGATATTCTTATGTTGCTTTCGCTGCATCCGCAAATCATAATGATGACCAATAAATGGGTATGGAACTCACCTTTCTTTGGACATATAGTAAGATTTGCAGGATTTCTCTATCACAAGGATGGTGTTGAGAGCCATATATCTGAAATTTCCGGAATGAGGGAGAAAGGCTATTCTCTGCTCATTTTTCCTGAGGGTACACGCTCCGCAGATATGGAGATTCACCGCTTTCACAAGGGTGCATTCAAAATCGCTGAGGAGCTGGAGATGGATATTCTTCCGGTTGTAATCTACGGTAACGGCAATCTGGTTTCTAAGAGTCAGCCGTTCTATGTTAAGCACGGAGTTATCGGATGCAGGATTCTGAAGCGGATTGAACATTCAGACACCAGTTTTGGAACAGGTTACAGAGAGAGGACAAAGAGAATTTCTGAATATGTCAGGAGAGAGTACTCTTCACTCAGGAGCGAGTATGATACTCCATCAAACAGGTTCTTCTACCACTCTGTTCTGGCAAATTATCTCTACAAGGGGCCTGTTCTGGAGTGGTATATGAGAATTAAAATGAACATTGAGCGGAGTTACGAACAGTTCCACAACATTATCCCGTTTAACGCAAATGTTACAGACATAGGATGCGGATACGGTCCCCTCGCTTTTATGCTCTCTGCACTTTCACCTGCCAGGACTATAACAGGGATTGATTATGATCAAAAGAAAACTGAACTTGCCTCTGCAAGTTATGCTGCAGGCAGAAACCTCAGATTTCTCTGTGAAGATGCTCTTATGACAGAGCTCAGTGAAAGCGATGTTTTTATAATGAATGATATCCTGCACTATCTTCTGCCACATGAACAGGAGCTGCTTATAAGAAAGTGTGTTCAAAAGCTTAAAACAGGTGGTTTTGTAATTATCAGGGATGGTGATGCAGAGAGGATAAAGAGCCACAGAATGACAAGGTTATCTGAATGGTTTTCAATCACTCTGCTTGGTTTCAATAAAGCCTCGCACGCACCATGTTTTATTGGTAAGAGCAAGATGGAGGGAATTGCCCTCTCTCTCAACTGCACAATAGATACAAAAGAGAACGATAAAGTGACCTCAAATACAGTATATATAATTAAACCGCTGGAGACTAATGACAAAGTATGATGTTATAATCACAGGGGCTGGTCTTGCGGGACTGGAATGTGCTGCGGTACTCTCCTCCGAGGGACAAAAGGTATTGATTCTTGAGCAGGGAGCAGTATCAGGCGGATTTTTCCAGCCTTTCAAAAGAAGAGGGGTGAAAATTGACTCATCTGTCCACTATGCCGGGAGCCTGGATAAAGGACAGCTCCTCCATACGGCATTTAGCTATATGGGTGTTATAGATGATCTTGAGCTGGTAAGATTAAACCCCGGTTCATTTGATGTTATTTTCACAGGAGACGAAACATATAACTTGCCAATTGGACATGAAAATTTCGTGAAGGTTCTCTCAGAGAGATTTCCCGAGGAGTCCGGAGGAATCAGGGCATACAGTGATGAACTGAAACGCACCGGATCTCTTTCAATTCAAACAATCAGATCGGGCGGAGGATTCTCCCCTGAAGGAATTGATTCAATCTCATCCGGAGCAACTGATACCATTGAGAGATTTACAAGCAATCCGGTTCTGAGAAAAGTGCTGTCAGGAAATTCAATTATATACGGAGGAGTCAAGGATATCACTCCTTTCTATGTTCATGCTATCTCAACGAATTCTTATATAGAGAGTTCATACAGGTTTTACGGAGGAGCAGATTCCCTGACAAATGCACTGGAAAAAAGGGTCCTGGAGAACGGAGGTGAAATCCTATTCTCTTCTTCTGTAAAAACAATATTAACTGAAAGCGGAGAGGTAAGGGGAGTTGAGACCGAAAATGGTGAGAAATTCCTCTCAAAATGGGTAATATCTACGGTTCACCCTGCACATACACTTGAAATGCTCGAAATAGACAGCGGCATTAAAAACTCATACAGAGAGAGGGTATCTGCACTCAGGAACTCCTGCGGGCTCTTCTGTCTCTATCTGCTCATGAAACCGGGCTCATTCCCGTACAGAAATGAAAACTACCATATTCTTGGTGATAAAAATGTAATGGTCTCTTTTCAGCCGCCGGCAGATAAATCAGAATATGCAGATGTAGTAACTGTTATCTGTCAGATGGATTTTGCAGAGGTGGAGAGATGGAGCTCAACCACAACCGGAAGGAGGGGGGAAGAGTATTCTGAGTTCAAGGAGAGTGTCTCTGAAGAGTTACTAGAAATTGCAGAGAGCAGGCTTCCCGGCCTGAAGGGATCTGTGCTGGCCAAATACAGTGCAACACCTCTTACTTTCAGGGATTATGTAAGAACTCCTCAGGGAAGTGCATACGGTATCATGAAAAACTTCAACATGCCACTATCTACATTTATTCCTGTTAAAACAAGAGTAAAGAACCTGCTCCTCTCAGGCCAGAGTATTAATGTTCACGGAGTTATGGGAGTTACAGTCACTTCGCTCCTTACATGCTGCGAAATTATTGGACCTCAGTATTTATCAGAAAAAATGAAGATATAAATGAAACTGATTATCAGAATATTCAATACAGTTCTTATTGTACTGATCTCCCTGCTGCTCCTTTTGTCAGGTACAGCCGCAGTACTCTATTTTACATCTGACACCTCAGTCCCTGAGGTAAGAATACCTGACAAAATACCGGCTGTAGTGGATTCCGCAGGTGCCAGTCATTTTGGAAACTCATTTCTGGTAAAGGGTGAGGGCGATTTGTGGGAGCTACACATGAAGGGGGATGCGGCAGAGAGAGGTCTTGCATTCGGCCAGCTCTGCAAGGGACTCATGTATGAGCAGGAGAGCGCATTTGTCACTCAGATTAAAAAGATAATCCCCAAAGAGGGCTACCTGAATTTTCTGAAATACCTTACTATTATTTATAACAGAGATCTGCGCAAAAATATCCCGCAGGAGTATCTGGAAGAGATCTATGCAGCATCAAGGGGTTGCAGCAGCGAATTCAGCTACATAGGAGACGCATATGACCGTCAGCTTAACTACCATGCAGCACACGACCTGGGGCATGCCATGCAGGAGTATATGCTTGTGGGATGCTCTTCATTTGCTGTCTGGGACACTTTAAGTGCCGATTCATCTCTCCTTGTGGCACGCAATTTCGATTTCTGGGTTGGAGATGATTTCGCCCGGAATAAGCTTGTAACATTCTGCTATCCGGAGAAAGGCTACCGCTTTGCTTCAGTCGGCTGGGCAGGAATGTCAGGTGTACTGTCAGGTATGAATGAGAAGGGAGTTACAGTTACGTTAAACGCTGCAAAGTCTGTCCCTCCGGGAGCCTCAAAAACACCCGTATCAATTATTGCCAGAGAGATACTGCAATACGCTGCAAATATTGATGAGGCATACACCATTGCTCTAAAGCTGGATGCTTTTGTATCAGAATCTTTACTTATAGGTTCTGCAGAAGATGGCAAAGCTGCAATTATTGAAAAGAGCCCCAAAAGCACTATACTCTATTCTCCTGAGGGGAATAAGATAATATCCACAAACCATTATCAGTCCCCTGAGTTTCTTGCAGATGAGGATAACAAGGATGCAATTGCTGCAATTGAAGGAAGCCATTCTCAGTACCGGTTTCGCAGAATTGAAGAACTTATTGCGTCAAAACAGCGGCTTAATTCATCTGATGCCGCATCAATTCTCCGCGAACACAGGGGCATTGCAGATACAAGTCTTGGGCTTGGTAATGAGATGTCACTAAATCAGTTTATTGCTCACCACGGAGTTGTTTTCTCTCCGGCAAAAAGAGTAATGTGGGTTAGTACAGCTCCATGGCAGCTTGGTAAAATGGTGGCATACGACCTGAATAAGATTTTTGGAGAAGAGGCAGGAAACAGTGCCAGAGTACCTGATATGGATATTCCGGCAGACTCAGCCGCAATTTCTATGTATGCAGCTAAGATTATGGAATTCAGACTTCTGGCCTCTGAGATTAGCAGAGATATTTCAAACAAAAGTGAAGTTAAGGAGTCAGATATTAACAGGCTTATTGAATTAAACCCGGATTACTTTTACACATATAAACTGCTTGGAGATTACTATTCTTCTGCAGGTAACGAAAGTAAGGCACTATCTATGTTTGAAAAGGCACTCACAAAGGAGATTCCGTCATACGGTGAAAGGGAATCACTTGAAGAGCGCATTAAAAGATATAAAAGATGAAAAGAGATCCTCAGCTACAGTTTAAAACAAGGGATGAGATTCAGACATTTCAGGATGAGTCTCTGCGTGAAACTCTTGATTATGTATCCAAAAACTCACCTTTTTACAGGCGTCTCTTCGCAGAAAACGGTGTAGATGCACCTTCTGTCAAAACAACAGATGATCTTCGCCGGATTCCGACAACCTGCAAGGAGGATATTCAGCGCTACAGCAATGATTTCCTCTGCGTACCAAGGAATAAGGTTATTGATTATGTAACTACTTCAGGGACACTGGGTGAGCCTGTCACTTTTATGCTTACTGAAAATGACCTGGACAGGCTTGCATACAACGAGAAGATATCATTCACCACAGCAGGATGCCTGCCCGGAGAGACGATTCAGATAATGACAACTATAGACCGAAGGTTTATGGCCGGACTTGCCTATTTTCTCGGGGCGAGGGCGCTGGGTTCAGGAATTGTGAGGGTGGGAAACGGGATTCCGGAACTTCAGTGGAGTTCAATTAACGGCCTTGCACCTGAATCGTGCATAGTTGTTCCCTCTTTTCTTGTAAAACTTGCAGAATATGCTGCCAAAAACGGGGAAGATTGCAGTAAATCATCTCTGAAAAGGGCAATCTGCATAGGAGAACCACTCAGAGAGATAGATCTCTCAGACAATACACTTACAAAAAGAATAGGGCAGCTCTGGCCGGGTCTCTCTTTACACTCTACATACGCCTCAACAGAGATGCAGAGCTCATTTACAGAGTGCAGCCACCTCTGCGGTGCACACCATCAGCCGGACCTCATTATTATCGAGATTCTTGATGAAGATGAAAATCCGGTAAAAGAGGGAGAGGTGGGAGAACTGGTCATAACAACGCTGGGAGTAGAGGGTATGCCACTTGTCAGGTTCAGAACAGGCGATCTGTGCCGGGCATATACAGAACAGTGCAAATGTGGCAGAAACAGCACAAGGCTGAGTCCTATACTGGGAAGAAAGGGGCAGATGATAAAATACAAGGGAACAACCCTTTACCCTTCTGCACTCTATGATATTCTTGACAATATTGAGGGCATTATAAATTACCAGGTTCAGGTATATACAAACTCACTGGGAACTGACGGAATTCTAATTAAGATAGGCACAGCAACTCCTACAGACTCTTTTGAAAAGAGAATCAAGGAGCACTTCAGGGCAAAAATAAGAGTTGCTCCTGACATCAGCTTTGAACCGGTGGAACTCCTTGCGAAGGCAGTAATGCCTCCGCAGAGCCGTAAGGCTGTCAAGTTTGTGGATGTAAGGTAATAATGGCTCTATTATGGCTATATTTGTAAGCAGAGATTAAGATATGAAAGTATTAACGGCAGTTTTGGCAATGTTACTCTTCCCTGTTGGCCCTGAAAGCGGGGAGCAGTTTTTCAGTGACCTTGCCAGACAATCAAAAGAGGTTGCAACGGTGAGCGGAACCTTTGTTCAGACCAAGCATATAAAGGTTCTTGGTGAGAAGGTAGAATCTGGCGGGACCTTTTTTTACAAAAGATCGGGAAATGTCCGCTTCGACTATTCTGCTCCCAAAGTGATGTCTATCATAATGACAACCTCAAATATTCACATTCTCTCCATGGGCAGAACAACAACCTTTTCACTTGAATCACAAAAGGGACTTTCAGACCTGGCAGGTGTAATGGAGGCATGTATGGGTGGTAATATTGCCTCAATTCCAAAGACATATAAAGTTACATATGAGCTTAAGCCGGACAGACACAAGCTTTATATTGAACCAAAAAACAAAAACCTTATTAGCCCCTATACGAGGATTGAGCTGTCACTCAGCAAGGGAAGCCTCGCACTCGAGGAGCTGATTCTTGTTGAAAAGACACAGGATTATACAGTATATAAATTTTCAGGAATAACTCTAAACCGCAGTTTACCTGCTTCAATGTTCAGACCATGACAGAAAAGAGCAAAACAAACTTAAGGATTGCAGTCTTTTATTATACTCAGACAGGCCAGCTTCTGGATATATTAAAATCGCTGACAAATCCGCTGAAAGAGAGGGGTTGTGAGATAATTTTCAAGGAGATAGTACCGCAGGAGCCCTTCCCTTTTCCATGGACATCCGACCAGTTTTATGAAATTTTTCCGGAGTCAAGAGCAGAGGTGCCCTTCAAAATGAAGGAGATGGATTTTTCTGATATCCTTGATGCAGATCTTGTAATTCTTGGATATCAGCCATGGTATCTGGCACCATCTGTCCCTGTCTCATCATTCCTCAGACTTGAAAGCACCGGAGACTATCTGAGGGGAAGAAATGTGCTTGCTGTTGCAGGTACCAGAAACATGTGGGTTTCTGCAATCAAAAGTATTAAATCGAGACTTGACGGCTACGGGGCAAATCTGGTTGGCCATATAGCACTCGAGGACAGACATCAGAACCTTATAAGCGTCCTTACTATCTTCAGATGGCTTATCAATAACAGAAAAGAGGCGGGCAAATATCTTCCTGAAGCAGGAGTATCTCAAAAGGATATTGATTCTGTGGCTGCAATTTCTGAAGACATTTACAAAGCTGTCTCTGCCGGAGACTACAGCTTGCTGCAGAAGGCGATAGTTGATAAAGACGGACTGAGATTTAACCCGGGGCTCTATTTCATTGAGAGCAACGGAAACAAGATATGGGGGAAATGGGCACACTGGGTTCTAAAAAAGGGAGAATACGGAGACCCCTCAAGGAGATTCCGCCTTCGCCTTTTTAAATACTACCTGCTGACACTCCTTTTTGGAATATCTCCCTTTGGTTCTCTGTTCTTTATGCTTACATGGCCTCTGAGACGCAGGAGCTACCGGAAAATCGAAAAAAATATCTTATTTTTACAGAACTAACAATCTAAACATGCGCCCAGTATATATTACCAAAACCTCTTCATTTCTGCCCAACGATCCTGTTCATAACAGTGAAATCGAAGATTATCTTGGGAGAATAGGCGACAAGCCTTCCAAAGCGAAGGACTTGATATTAAGGAATAATCAGATTAAAACCAGATACTACGCGCTTGACAAAGAGCAGAATGTAACACATTCGGCATATGAAATGGCGGTAGAGTCAATTGAGAGACTTTACGGTGACGGGATCGATGCAGATACCATTGAACTGCTTGCTGCAGGAACTGCATCTCAGGAGATGATAATGCCTTCGCATGGTGTTCAGATTCACGGAGAAATGGGTGGTACTGCAAACAGTGAGGTAGTCTCATTTGCAGGCTCATGCTGCAGCGGAATACATGCTCTTAAATACTGCCAGATGGCCGTTGCCACCGGAGACAAGAACAATGCAGTTGCTGTTGCATCTGAGAGACTCTCTGCCTGGATGAGAGCTTCATTCTTTACTGATGAGTACGAGAACCTACAGATGCTTCAGGAGAATCCCATGATTGCATTTGAGAAAGATTTTCTCAGATTTATGCTCTCTGACGGAGCTGCAGCAACACTGCTCTCTGACAAACCAGCTGCCACAGGTACTTCACTCAGAATTGAGTGGATTGAGCTCACCTCTTATGCCAATACAATGCCCACCTGTATGTATGCTGGAGCTGAGTTTTTCAATGGTGAACTGCTGGGCTGGACACGTTTTCCGGAGAAAGAATGGACTTCAAGGTCATTATTTGCACTTAAACAAAATACAAAGCTTCTTGGTGACAACATAGTTAAACTTGGCGGAAAGTTTCTTATGGATGTTGCCGGGAAAAGGGGTCTTACTCCTGATGGAATAGACTGGTTTTTGCCTCATTTATCATCAATGTATTTTAAAAACAAGATATTCAGCGAGCTGGAGTCTCTCAGGTTTCTTATAGCTCCTGAAAAGTGGTTCGTAAACCTGCCTAATGTGGGTAATGTAGCAGCCGCATCTGCATTCCTTATGCTCGATGAACTGGTAAAATCCGGCCGTCTGAAAAGTGGTGAGAAAATTCTTATTATGGTACCGGAGAGTGCAAGATTCTCTTATGCATATGTTTACCTTACAGTTTGCTGATTATGAAAATAAAGGATGTTCCGCAGGATGGAAAAATACTGACGCAGTCAGAAGTTAGGGATGTCTGCTATGCAGTTGACGAGAACGGAGACTACAAGCAGGTCATAAGCGTTGGCTGGGATCCCAAGAATGAGGCAATTGACTATGCATGGGAGACTATCCGGGAAGAGTGTGAAGAGATAAAAAAAGATGTTTTGGCCGGCAAGGCCAGCCCTCTTGCATACCATATACACAAACTGGTAATGACTCCTGAAATCCTTGCCTCATATTCAGGTTTTTCAAAGAGGGAGATAAAGAGATGGTGCGAGGCAAGGCACTTTGCAAAAATGAGTCCCGGGGAGCTGCAAAGAGTAGCAGACGCACTCCGGATTGATGTTAACCAATTAGTTTCCTTAGATTGATATGCAGCTCGAATTCGTACATAAACCATCGGGGCACTGTGAGAATGGTGTAGTTAGCAACCTTCTCAGATTTTACGGGAAAGAGGTGAGTGAGGCGATGGTATTCGGCCTTGGTTCTGGTCTCTTTTTTGCCCACATGCCATTTATTAAACTGCACGGGATGGCAGTAACATCCTTCAGACCATATCCCGGTGAGATTTTCGCAAGGGTAGTGAAACTTCTTAATGTAAAAATGAAGAAGTACAAGTTCCGTGACAGGGATAAGGCCATGAAGAGTCTTGATGAGGTTCTCTTCTCGGGAACACCTGTGGGAATGCTTGTGGGAGTATATCATCTTCCGTATTTTCCAAAGGAGTACCGTTTTCACTTTAATGCACACAATATTTGCGTGATAGGAAAGGAGGGAGATACATACACTGTATCTGACCCGGTAGTTGTGGACAAATGTACACTTACATCAGAAGAGCTTAAGGTTGTCAGATTTGCCAGCGGCACATATCCTCCCAAAGGAAGAATGTATCATATTACTGACGCAAGCGGTATTAGTCAGCCGAATCCGGGAGCAATCCGCAGGGCAATCCTCAGAAATTGCAGCAGGATGATTCATATTCCGCTTCCTATGTTTGGTGTTGACGGAATAAGATATCTGGCAAAAAGAATGAGAAAGTGGGAGCAGAAGATGGGTAAGAAAAAGGCAGCCCTCAACCTTGCTCAGGTTATAAGAATGAATGAGGAGATAGGAACGGGAGGGGCAGGATTCAGGTTTATCTATGCGGCATTTTTGCAGGAGGCGGCAGCGGTGATGAATCAGCCTGCATTAAGGGACTTTTCTGCTCAGATGACAGAGGCGGGCGATATGTGGAGAGATTTTTCCTATAATGCAGCGAGAATGTTTAAGAAGAGGGATGGTGACACAATTTCATATGATATTTTAGCAGAGAAACTTGAGAGAATCGCAGACAGGGAGGAGTCAATCTTTCGCGGTCTCGAAAAACTGATGAGGAATGCACGATAGATTTGCAATAGAGATAGATAATCTGATAAAGAGTTACCCCGGCAGATCGAATCCTACACTTAACGGATTGAGCCTTAAAATTCCTGCGGGCTCTCTTTTTGGACTTCTGGCTCCAAACGGGGCTGGCAAGACTACTACAATTGACATATTGTGCGGTCTTAAGAAATTCAATTCAGGAACCATATCCGTAAATGGTTTCAAGGTCCCCCCGGAACTAAGTAAAATTAAAAGGATAATGGGCCTTGTACCTCAGGATATTGCACTCTTTCCGCTGCTTACGGGAAGAGAGAATCTGAAGGTAATAGGGGGAATTTACGGTATACCAAAAGCCGACTTAAAAAGAAGGGCAGATGAACTGCTTGAAAGGTTTGGTCTTACCAACAGTGCAGACAAGCTTGTCTCTGAATATTCAGGAGGAATGAAGCGCAGAATAAATATTATTGCAGGGCTGCTTCATATACCGCAAATTTTGATTCTGGATGAGCCAACGGTGGGTGTCGATGCCCAGTCCAGAAACCTTATTCTTGAGGAGCTGATTAAGATTAACAGAGAGGGTACAACAATACTGTTTATTTCCCACTACCTTGAGGAGGCCGAATGCATCTGCGACAGAGTTGCCCTTATGGATGGCGGAAAGATTGTTCTTGAAGGTCACCCGCGTGAATTGACTGATTCAACTCCGGAGTGCAGAAACCTGGAGTCACTCTATATTAAATTAACCGGAAAGCAGATGAGGGACACATATGAGTAACAGAATCAAATACCTGCTTTATAAGGATTTTATTATGCTGGGAAGAGACATTGCCGGCATAATTCTTATGTTTTTAATGCCTGTTGCACTGGTTATCCTCATGGCCAACCTTCAGGACAGCACTCTTAACGCCGTAAAAGGTACAAAAATTCAGCTTCTGCTGGTGAACAGAGACAAGGGCGAGCTGGGAGAGGCTATTGTGCAGGAGATAGTGTCAACCGGGTTGTTTGAAATTGATACTGATGGAGCTGATACGATATTCACTCCTGCCCAGATGGAGAAGAGAATATCACCTGCAGAAAATCTGCTTGGAATTTTTATTCCGGAAAACTCAACGGAACTCATCAGAGGAAATGTTCAGCGATTTGTTATAAGTGCATTTAACGGAATTCAGAAAGAGCCTCTCAAAGATGAGATTAAGCTCTCAATTATTCTGGATCCGCAGGCAAAAGGCTCATTCTATGCCGTGCTTATGAGCACGCTCAGGGAGAGGGCACAAAAGGTTCAGTTTGAGTATATACTTAAAGAGATTACCAGCCAGGTAAACACAATTTCTCCTGTAGTAGTCTCCACAGGAAATTTTACCGGTGAACAGTTTACAATTGATGCCAGTTTTGCAACCAGAACCGGAAGCAATATTGTTCCAAATTCAGTACAGCACAATGTTCCGGCATGGAGTCTCTTCGCAATTTTCTTTATAGTGGTTTCCCTGTCAGGCAATATTATTAAAGAGAGAGAGGGGGGCAGCTTTACAAGACTTCTTACAATGCCTTGTTCCTATACCGAATACCTTCTCAGTAAAGCAATTACCTACCTGACTGTGGCGCTGCTTCAGTTTGCCCTGATGCTTTTGATAGGAGTCTATGTTCTTCCTCTCACCGGTCTTCCGGCACTGGAGCTTGGGCAGTCCCTGTTCTCGCTCTTCTTTGTAGGATTTGCATCGGCGGTAGCTGCAATTGGATATGGAATTGCTATAGGCAATATAGCCTCCACAAGCCAGCAATCCTCTGTATTTGGAGCTGTTTCTGTAGTAATTATGGCTGCAGTTGGAGGGGTGTGGATACCACAGTTTCTGATGTCTCCGCATATGCAGATAATCAGTAAGCTGTCACCTATGAACTGGGGAATGTCCGGCTTTTACAGCCTCTTTTTAAAGGATGAGGGATTTCTTGCTATTCTTCCGGAAAGCCTTGCTCTGTTTGCGTTTGGATTCGCATGTTTTATTCTTGCCCTCTATTCGAGAAGACAAATAAGATCAAATTTTTAAAATCAATAAACTTACTTAACTATGGACGAATTAATCCTTAAACTGAAACAGCAGATTATAGAAGCTCTCAATCTTGAAGAAATCACACCTGAGGACATCGATACAGATGCACCTCTTTTTGGAGACGGACTTGGTCTTGATTCAATTGATGCGCTCGAACTTGTAATTTTGCTTGAGAGAGAGTATGGAATCAGAATGGAAGATCCAAAAGCAAATAAAGAGGTATTCAGGTCAGTAAGAACCCTTGCAGAGTATATTGAAAAGAACAGGAAGGCCTAATTCCTCAGCTCTATTTCAATACTAATGTCACTTAAGACTGCTGCACCGTTTGCATAGCCGGGTTTAAACCTTGGCAGCCTGCGGACAGCCTTTGCAATCTTCTTCATAACTTTAGGGTCAGTAACACCCGGGGCAGATCCGTTAAAGGATTTGCCTCTTTTTGTTACTGAAAAGTTGATTCGGAATGTCCCGGGGTGCTCCTCAAGGTCTTTGAACTCTTTGTTTAGATTTTTTATAAGCTCTTTTCTGAGCTCAGTAATTCCTCCCGGAAAAACAGGTGCTATCTGACGCTTCTGAGAAAAAAGTGTTACAGAGATTAGAAGGGCCGGCACCATCAAAAACATTATCCTCTTCATGGCCATTCATTTAATATATCAATTTTACTGCTTTTTCACCAGCATGATGGCATCAACAATGCCATTGAAATGAGAAGCCCTTGCCCTCCATGTGAATTTTCCGTCCCTCTTCTGAGACACTGTTCCTGCCTTAGTCCATTTGTTGACATCTTCAGGAAATGACTCACTGTTTGGACCTGCATTCCATATGTAGAGGCTGTACTCTCCCTTCTTCAGGAATTGCTTTGAAAACTTTGCCTTAGCTCTGGAATTATCACTCTTTGCGGCATTATCTCCAAAGTATACAAGCTTGTTGTATGCAACAGTGTTCCATCTTCTTCCTGAAAGCGACGCCGGTTCGAGAATTATTCTGTTTTCACCATCAATCTGAAGATAATCATAAACAGCATAGAAAGAATCTTTTGCCAGTTCTGCAAGGTTTTCCGGAGAGACCCACTCTCCGCCCGGATTATTTGCGTAGAATGTATATGGTGTCTCAAAAGTTATGGCAAGCGTTGTATCTTTGAATTTGTTCCATATCCATCCCTCTGCATATCTGGAGCCAACATCAGAAAAACTCTGGTTCTCCGGTTTGTAAAGCTTTCTCTCTCCCATTGTAAGAGCCGACAGCAAAATCTGCCTGCGAAGGAATGATTCACTGGTAGATTTGGCTGTATGTATCCAGTATGTAACAGAGTTGGCAATCTGTGAGTGCATGTTCAGGAGCAAATCGAATGGTCTGTCAGATGTAAGTTGTTCCATTTTAGCCTTCAGAGCCTTCACCTCAGGCATAGTAAGTGAATCCGGCCTGTCCCAGTTGACTTCAATATTTACTCCGGTAGATGTACTTCTTGAATATCCGCCGGTAACCCCGTCAGGATTGATAAAAGGAACAATGTAGAAGATACATTTTTTACGCATTTCGACAGCATCAGGATTCTCTGATACAATTAAATCAATCATTGACTCAAGATGCCAGCTTGCAGGCTGTTCGCTCGGGTGTGAACGTCCGTGTATCCAGATTTTGCGTTTGAAGCTGTCCGGAACCGACGAATCGGTCACGGTAATCATGTCTATAGGTTGTCCCTGTGAACTTCTGCCAATCTCTTCACCCGTAACAAACGGCAGCTTTTTCCACTCATTCAGTTTTGAAATATGACGGGAGAAAGTGTAGGGGATATAGTGTGATACATACACTGTGTCCCTGTTAAAACGTTTGATTATAAGTCCTCTTCGCGGATTTTCTTCCTGGGTGAACCGCTGGAAGTGAATACCGTCATAGCTGTAGAATGGTCGTATTGCCTCAGAATTGCGAATGTTCAGATAAAGGGTGTTTCCCTTTGTTCCGGTCATTCTGAAGTAGTACCATCTTGCACTTGGCGCAAGAGATGTATCAACGGGATTTTTTGGGTCAAACCTTGAAAGAACTTCATAGGAGAGGAGGGCAGTGGAGTCGTTGGGGGAGATTCTGAATTTGACTGAATCTACTACTTTTACTTTGTCCAGGCTGCCTGACTCAAAAGATGTATCGAAGCGTACCTGTGAAAAAAGAATGCCACTGCACATAAATGTAAGCAGTAGCATGCTGATAAGTCTTTTCGGCATTTTTTTGTTTTATATGAACTGATCCGTTACAGTTCTGTTGCTTTTACTTTGACAACCTTTCCCCTGTTGGAGAAGGCAAGTTCGGAGTTATTTTTCTTTTTCTCCTGAATAAGTCTGTGGAACGCGAGGTTCAAACCATTGAGAATGCTTTGGCGTAGCTCTTTAGTCTCTAATTCGCTCATAATTTAA
>PHDP01000125.1 GCA_002842655.1 Bacteroidetes bacterium HGW-Bacteroidetes-14 | reverse complement strand
TTCTGACCATATTTAACTGATCGGGAGTAGTGATGACATAGGGACTGGCAGGGGTACCGGTTCCACCCGAGAAATCTGATGGTGGTTCTGGTTCTGTAATCTGTACATAGAAATCATCCATTTTGCCAGAGCGTGAGCCGGCATTGGTAAAATAGGGGTATATCGTAGGGAGACCGGCAATAGTAGAGTTTTGCACCCCAGTCCGACTTTGTGAAGTGAACAGCGTGCCCAGCACTCCATTAGAATCGGAATTCCAAATCTGA
Source organism: Bacteroidetes bacterium HGW-Bacteroidetes-14 (assembly GCA_002842655.1). GTDB lineage: Bacteria > Bacteroidota > Bacteroidia > Bacteroidales > UBA932 > Bact-08. The sequence goes on along the minus strand of PHDP01000125.1, from coordinate 4,273 downwards.
AAGGCAAGATCAAATGAATTTGTTCCCTGATTGGTAATAGTAAATATCACATTGTACCAATTTCCCAGACGAAGGTCTCCGGATGTTCCAAACCAAGTCACAGGATAACTTGAAGCGTTGTTAAAAAAGCCACCGCCCCCGCCATGAAACATCATTCCCAAAGCAGATGAAGTAGTTACCCGGGCAGCGGTTTCTTCATTTACATTTGCCTGGGCAAATCCGATTCCGGAATAGCCACTGTTATCCACAATTTTGAAATAGGCACTCACAGTGGCAGTTTGCCCCACAGCAGGAACTGCGAATCCCGTCTTGTGAGTCCAGATATCGTTTGAGCTAAGAGGGATATTGGCTGCACCAGAGTTACTTAAACCACCGGTGCTGAAATTGGTGATGGCAGTTCCGGTTCCGTGATTGAACAAATCTGTTAAATTACTGGTGTTGTTAAAGTTTATCAATTCCGTGACGGCTGATAAGCCAACGGCGATAAACAGTAGCATCAATGTAGTAACCAGTGTTTTCATAATAGTCTCCTATTTCTGCGTTTACTTTTGGTCCTATTCTCGTTGTTTATTTGCTTTGATGCCTCTAAGGTATCTAAGCTGTTCTTCATGATTTCTCTTATGGTAGCTATCTCTGACTGAACGGCTGCTTGTGTTTCCGGGCAGAAAGCACGTGTGAAATTTTTGAAGGAGCCATCCGCATAAGTGACAGTAAAGCCGACAATCCCGTTTCCTGCCTCATCTCTGAAGTTGCAGAAGAGAGGGCTGACACTCTTGACTACCGACAGGGTTCCTTTTTTTGTTTTCATAGCCAGTTATATCGCAAGAGTTGAACCAATTGAAGGATATTTGTATATTAGTTGCAAAGCGTTTGATGTCAAGAATTTATGGATTTGAGGGGTTGAGGTAAAATTAGGTAAATTTCAAAGAATTTCAGTACTGCAATTTTGTGGTGAAATAACGTGAAATATATGCAGAGGTTAGGTACGTACGATATACTTACTTCGATGCCCGGTCAAGTTTACTACAGATCCTTTGTAATTACAACAAGTAGAGGGTGAGGTAATGCAGAATGGAGAAGGCGGCTGTAAGCTGCAGTTATTTGCCTTTGCTGGTGTAGTCTTGCAGATGGTACTTTTCTATTCTGCGGGTCAGAGTGCTCTCGGACATGTTCAATAATTTTGCAGCGTTTTTTTGTTTCCCACCGGCTTTAATGAGGGCTTTGATGATCGCTTCTGTTTCGTTCTCTTGTTTCTCGACAAATATCGGTGCAGGTCGACCATAATCACCATGGTGACTATTGATCAGGCTAAAAACATTCGCGTCCCAATGGTTGGAATTCGCCAGGATAAACAGCCGTTCGATGATGTTTTTTAGTTCGCGTACGTTGCCCGGGAATTCGTAGTTTTGCAAATAGTCCAGAAAAGAGGCATCGATTTGAGGCTTAGCTCTTTTGGTTTCATAAGTATAGAGATCGATAAAGTGATGTATGAGGATTTCGATGTCTTCCCGACGGTTGCGGAGAGGTGGTATATATATTTCCAGAGGGTTTAAACGATGAAACAAGTCCAGCCTGAATTCACTAAGCTGGATCAGTTCATAGATATTGCGGTTAGTTGAAGACACAATCCGGCAGTCGAAACTCACCTCTTTGGTACCTCCCACCGGGGTTACTTTTCTGGATTCGATGGCACGGAGCAATTTTACCTGAATCTCCAGAGGCATCTCCGTAATTTCATCCAAAAAGAGAGTTCCTTTGTTTGCCTGAACAAAAAAGCCGTTGGTATCTGAAATTGCTCCCGTGAAAGCACCTTTCACATGTCCAAAAAGTTCACTTTCCACCAGATTAGCACTAATGGCAGAGGCATTGACGGGTACAAAGGGAAAGCCACGTCGCAGGCTTTTTTGATGAATCATCTGGGCGATGATTTCTTTTCCGGTACCGGATTCTCCCATCAAAAACACATTGGCGTTGGGATTTTGTGCAGCCAGTAGCGCAGAATTAACTACCTTTCGGTAAGCATCGCCAGTGCCTATGAATTCCAGGTTCTCTCTGTTTTGATAGCCTTGGGACGGACGTGACAGAGTACTGGTATTCTGTTGATAGTATTTGGACACTTCCATTACTTGCTGCTGAACTGCTGCTGTATTTTCGTTCATGATGTGGATAATGTACTTTTCGTATGTTTTTTCAACCTCTTTATGGGCTTTCAGACTTTTTCGGTAATCCTTTCGTTTTTCATGCAGCATTGCCATGCTGGACTGTGCAGAGAGCAAGACATTAAAGTTCTGCTCCTTTTTGTGGTATGCTATGACATTTTGCAACAAATCTTCTGCTGCATCATACATTCCCAGATTGACCATAGCATGAGATTTATTTGTGTTGATGTGCATGCAGTCTTCCTCACTATGGATCTGTTCCGCTATCTCAAAGGACTTGTTCAAGAATTCCAGAGCTTTGGTATGATCATTGTTTTGACCATAGCAGATTGCATAGTTGTTGTATATGTCCATAAAGAAACGGGGATTATCAATATGCAGAGTCTGAGCTATTGACATGCATTCATCGAAAATCCGGATCGCTTCAGCCGGCTTTCCTTGACAGGTTTTACTGGTGGCGAGGTCAAAAGTGAACAGCAGCAGAGAGCTTATGTTTTTGCTCTGCTTACACAATTCAATACCTTTACCAATGAGCTCTTCAGCGAGTTTGTACTTTTTCATTTTGGTATAGGCAGTAGCCAGATTGCTGATAATTCTGAACCGGGTTATGCTAACATCGACCTCTTCACACATCTTGAGAGCTGTGCTGAGATACAAAACCACGGTATCATACTTTTGCTGAACATGATGTAATGCTGCAGCCTTGCTCAGAATTGTGATGACAGTATAAGATGCCGGGAGCCGTTTTGTGAGCCTCACCGCTTTGATCATAAATTCCTGGGCAACATTCAGATCGTGAATATCCAGATAGTAACTACCAAAATTGCTGTACACCTCTGCTAAAAGTTCTGCACTCTGAGAGGATTGTGCATATTCCACAGCCAATTCCAGACAGGGTTTGACCCGATAGTGGACTTCACTGTAATAATAGCATCTGCTGAGCAGGATGTTGCATTTTACCAGGATAAAGTAATCTTTCTTGACCACAGATTTACCCAAGAGGTCTGTGGATATCTGGATAGCTTCATCATAATTTCTAAGAGCAACCAGGGACTTCGCTTTGAAATACATAAGATGCGACAATGAATCTGAATCCTGATAATGATTGTAAATGCTATCAAAGCTGTTTAAAAACAGAGGAGGATTTTCTGATGATAAGATATCATATTGATTCAGTTCTAACAGCTTTACGCTTGGATTTTTCATCCCTACTCCTTGTAGCTTGTACTATTTGATTTTCCACAGCACCATCTCTGAAGACAGTCCATTTTGTTCTTAAGCATTTGCTGGTAGCTCTGATTTGTGTCAATTGATTTTCCTGGAACACAGACTTTGATAAACACACTCATATGGCAGGGAATAGATGAGCATAGCCGGAGGTTGCCGAAACTGCCAGAAGTGGCAGAACGCTCTTGCTATAAACTGAGGTGCCGACGTGGCACTTGCCTCGCGCTTCCCGGGTGCCGACCAGGGCTTCACGAGGGCTTCACGAGGGAATCACCCCGGATTGAAGTAGGAGCGAATGGAGGATCGCCCGTTTTGCAGCAAGGAGGCAGGGGTTCCCGGTGTGGAGGCTTTGCCATAGGCTCCAGGACGGAACGTCGAATTCTATGGCAGCTTCCAGGGATGTTCAAGGTGGTGTAGAGGCTTTGCCATAGTCCGCAGGACGATCCCAGATTAGCCCCTGGTGGGCGAAATCCGATAGCGACGGGTTCGCAGCAAAGTCCCATCGGGACGCCAGTTTAGGTAGCAAGCATCGGTTCGGATATGTGAGTCCCATCGGGACGATAGTTTAGGTAGATAACAAAGATTGAAGGCAGGTGTGAGTCCCATCGGGACGACATATTGATAAAACAATGATACACAACGGAATGATCTGCTGCGAGATGTACCGTTCCTACGGAACTCAGGAATTTCTCTGTGGTTGTCGGCTCTACCTAAACTGCCGTTCCTACGGAACTCAGGCTGTTGACAAAGTATCAGCCCCTCGTGGGCGACATCCGATAGCGAGGGTGCGGAGCATTGCGCCAGCAGTGCGTAGACCCTCGTTAATGTTACAATCCCCGATTGAGCCCTTCACGGGCGACACAAACTTGGATTGTCATTCCATGTAA
>PHDP01000010.1 GCA_002842655.1 Bacteroidetes bacterium HGW-Bacteroidetes-14 | reverse complement strand
CCCCGCCGCACCTTCAAATGCACGATCAAGACATGCCCGGGAGTGAGTGGTGGCTCTCTGGTAGATTTGGCCGCTCTGGCCTTGAACCTGCCACGTTTGGACGCGGCCGCTCGCGTGGCCCACGCGCTGAAGTTGCCGCTGGACCCGGAATGGTACGACAAGCTGGCGTCGTTCGCGTTGGATGAGGCCAGGGTTGCCGCGGAAGCTGGTAACGCGGAAGGGCGCGAGGCAGCCATTCGCAAGGCCATCGCATGGCATCCGTCTGCGGCGGCACCACGGATGATGCTGGCGCAAATGCTGGCCGAGGCGGGTAATCTGGTGGCGGCCCGCGATGAGTACTGCCAGGCTGCGGAAGTGGCGCTGGAAGCGGGCAATCACGAAACGGCAAACGAAGTGCTGACGGCCGCCACGGCGCTGTTACCCGAGGATGAAGACATTCTGTTCATGCGCATCCACGGGGCGGAACTTCGCAACGACACGGCGATGCTGGCGGCGCTGCTGGACCAGATGGCATCCATCCGCGAAGTGGCGGGCCGGCAGGCCGACAACGTGGGGGTGCTGACCCAACTGGCCGAGTTGACGCCCGACGACGCTCAACTACATTTGCGCCTGGCTAACGCCCATGAGTTGCGCCATGATATCAACAACGCCGCCACGGCCCTGGAGAAAGCGGCCGAGTTGCTGACAGCCGAGGGCAAGGGCGACGAAGCGGTGCTACTTCTGGAGAAGATTCTCCAATTCGATCCGGGCCGCCTGAAAATGCGCGCGCGCATTGCCGACCACTTGCTTCAGGATGGCGAGTATGACCGGGCGAAGGCGCACATTTTTGAGAGCGTGAATCTGATGATGGAGCGCGGCGACCTCGTGTTGGCCGCCGAAACCGTGCGCAAGTGGTTCAGCGTGGAGCCCGAAAGTGTGGAGGCCCACGAGAGTCTGGCGCGCATCGCCACAGACATGGGTGACCCGGCAGAGGCCGCGCGGGAGCTGAGGGCTTGCGCCGAAATTTTTCGAGCGAAAAACGACCACGCAACAACGCTTGAATACCTGTACCGGATCAAATTTCAAACCCCCGACGATGTTGCGTTGCGTCGCGATATCGTGGACGAACTTCGCAAATCCGACAAGAACCAACCGGCGGCGCTGGAATGTCTGGACCTGGCGGAAGTGCATCATGCGCGCAGCGAGCCCGACGAAGACACTGCGGCACTTCGCGAAGCAGCATCTCTGGACCCGACTCCCTCCTTCCGTCTGATGGTGGCCGATATTCTGGCGGACCGGGGTCGTGCCGATGATGCGGCCGATATGGCGCTGGCTGCGGCGGACGCTGCGGAAAGTTTGGGCGATACGCAAACCGCGCTGGAATGCATCGGCCGGTTTTTGCAGTCGAAACCTGATGACGTGGAAACAATCCATCGGCGCGTTCGCCTGCTATGGAAAGCTGACGAAGAACGCGAGGCCATGGCCGCATCAGCGGATCTGGCACCGCATCTCATGGGTCCGGAGAAGGTCGCCGAGGCCCGCGAGTTGCTTGCCGAGGCCGCCGCCCACGCTTCGCTGGCGAATGGCGGGCAGGCGCTGGCACTGTATCGGTTGGCGTCTCAAGCCGGGACCGCCCACGAAGCCATGGCTTTTTATGGCGCAGCGGTGCATGAGCTGACGACCGGCGATGATTTCAGCGAGGCGCTGAGTATCGCGCTGGCAGGGCTGGAACTCGTGCCCGAAGAAGGCCGGCTGCTGACAGACGCTGCAAGGTTTGCGGGCGAAGTGGGGCTGCACACGGATCGCGCAGGTTACCTCGTACGGTTGGCGAATCAACTGAATGAGGCCGGAGAAGCGCACAAGGCGATCGAAGCGCTCGGACAGGCTCTGGATTCGACCCCCGATGAAGAACCATTGCGCCGGCGTTTGGCTGACCTTCAGTTGCAGACCTCGCAGCGCGATGAGGCTCAGGCCACATGGCGCGATTTACTCGCGCGGCAGGAGGCTCTGGCCCCCGATGATCTGGACGCACTGCTTGCCCTCAATCACGAGTATCTGGCATTGTTCCCCGAAGACCAGATGACCCGTCGTTCCCTTGCCGAGCATCTGGCCGGGGCAGGGCGTCTCGCCGAGGCGAACCGCCAATTCTCGGTGTTGTTGCATGCGGCCGAAAAGGCCGGAGATATCCCTACTGAGTTGGATGTACGCCAACGGCTGGTGCAGTTGGAGCCGGACAACAGTCGGTTGCGAATCGAGCTGGCTCAAGCCTGCGAACGCGCCGGCGATACGCCCGGTGCGGTGCAGATGCTGCGCGAAATTGCCCACGATTGTTCCGGTGCAGACAAACCGGAGGAAGCCGCCGAGGCGCTGCGTCAGGCGGTGTTGCTGGAACCGGAAGACCCAGTGTTAACGCTCACGCTGGCGAACGCCGAACGGACGGCCGGCAACATGGCCGCCTTCAAGGCAACGTTGGAACGTCTTCTGGAGCTGGGCGAAGCCGGTCCGGGGTCCGAGTTTTATCGCGAGGAAAGCCGTCGTTCACTGGAGCAAAAGCGGCTGAAGGACGCGCGGGACGAAACGCAGCGGTGGCTGCAATTCTCACCCGAAGATTTGGATGCACGCGAGCAGTTGGCGACCATCCACATTCGGCAGAAGCATCCGCGTCTGGCAGTTGAAAACTGGCTTGCGGTGGCCGAAGCGTCGCGCGCAACCGACCCCGAACGGGCAGCGCGGGCTCTGCGCAATGTTGTGGAAACCGATCCGGAAAATACGCAGGCGCGCCAGAGTCTGAGCCAGGTACTGCTGGAGTCGGGTCAGGAGCAGGAAGCGCTGGAACAGATGCGGCAGCTTGCCGACAGTCTGATCGACCGCAGGGCTTACAAGGAGGCTTCCACGCTTCTTGCGCGCATTCTGGAGTACGACACCCAATCGGTGGATACGCTCCGGCGTCTGGCTTCGCTGGTGCATGAACATGAAGGTTTCGAGAAGGCCGCCCCGAACATCCGCAAGTTGCTGGCGGTTATGCGCGAGTCTTCCGCGCCCGACGACGTGGCCGCGCAGTATGAGTCCATCGTCAAACTCCAGGGTGCGGATCTCAGTTTCCGTTCGGAATTTGCCGATTACCTGACTGAACTCGGGCGAACCGCCGAGGCAAAGTCTCAGATGCTTCAATTGGCTCAAGTTTATCGCGATGAGTTCAACGATCCGGTTCGAGCCATTCAGTTGTTCGGTCGCGCCACATCGCAGTTTCCGGAGCCCGCCGACGCTCGCATTTTTGAGGAGGTCGCATCGCTGCATCTGGCTTTGAACGTGCCGGAGTTTGCTGCGGAAGCGTTTCGTGAAGCCGCGCGTTTGTTCCTGCAACAGGACGACCTGGCCGGTGCCGAAAGCGTGATGCTTCGTTTAATCGATCTGCCGGCATCGCTCCCCGCAGACCTTGCCCGACTGGGACGTATCCAGCACATGCAGGGTCGCGAAGAGGAAGCGGCTGCGAACCTCCGCCGTGCGTTGGACGAGGGAGATGCAGCTGCATCGCTGAGCCCCGGCGAACGGCGCGAGATGTGCGATCTGCTTCTTGAAGCCGATCCGCACGACGTAAAAGCCATCATCATGTTGCTCGACTCACTGTCGGTCGAGGAAGCATCGTCGCGCTCCCATGAGATTCAGGCGCGGCTTGCCCTGGATGGGAAAACGGCGGAACGTACCGCGGTGCTGCGCCACGCGGTGACGCTGTCGCCCGACGATATTGGCCTTCATCGCCATCTGGCCGGTGCATTACGGGAGGAGGGAGAACAGACCCTTCTGGCCCACGAACTGACCATCCTCTGCCGCCATGCCATCGAGATGAATCTGCCCGATGACGCCAGCACGTTGCTTGACGAACTGACGGACCTGCCGCTGGATGCCGAGGCAACGCTGGCTGTGGGCGATTTGCTGAACAGCGCCGGTCACACCGAGAAAGCGGTGCACCGCTACTGCGAGGCAGCGCAGGCTTTTGCCGATGCGGACGACGAAACCCATGCGGCATCGGCATTGCGAAATGCGGCCGAGCTTAGCTCGTCTTCACTGCCCAGCAGTTCCGTGGCGGCAATTTTCCGGCGTACGCGGGGCGACCGCATGTTGGTGCCCGTGGTGCGCGATCTGCTGGACAAAGCGCTGAAGGCGCGCAATCGGACGCCTTCGCTTCTCATCGGCACGGCCCTCCTTGAAACATGTACGCCGAAAGAAGTGGACGAGCTTCTGCGCCACATCGATAAAACGGCAGGAAGCGGTTTCCTCGCCACCATTGGTGGGGCCCACACCGACTGGCTGTTGGCGCGTGACCAGACCACCGAGGCCCTGCGCATCATTCGATTGATCACTGAAACAGCCCCTGATACGCCCGAGTCGTGGTGGCTCGCCTCGCAGATTTATCGCAAGGTCGAGAACATGTCCGCCGCCGGCGAAGCCTCCTTAAAAGCGGCCCAGTTGTTCTCACAGGCAGGCGCGGTGACCGAGGAGGAGACATGTTATCGCGAAGCCCTTGAAGAGCTTCCTGATGACATTGGCGTTCTGGAAACGCTGGCTCATTTTTACGAGCGTGAGCGCCGGTTGCAGGAATCCGTGGAAATGATGCACCGCATCGTGAGCATGGCGGAGCGCGAGGACGACGCAGAAACAACGCTGCGCTGGTTGAGCCGCATAGTTGAGGTGCTGCCCGGCGATGCAGTCGCCCGCGAACATATCGTGCAAAACCTGCTGAAGGAAAACCGCACGGGCGAGGCAGTTACGCATCTGATGAAGCTGGCCGGCGACCACGTGAACGCCGGACGTATCGAAGAGGCGATTGCAACCTACGAGCAGGCCCATGTGCAGCAGCCAAACAATGCGGAGATTCTGACCTGTCTGGTGGATCTGGTAACGGAGAACAATCAGCCCGAGCGTTTCGACAAGTTCAGCATCGCTCTCGCCGAGGTACACGCCGCTAACAGCGACCTGAAACTGGCCGGTCTCATCCTGAACACCCTTCTTCAGACGCACCCCGACAATCTCGCGGCGATGACGCGGCTGGCGGAGTTTTCCCGGCAAGCCGACGATACGCGCACCGAAATTCGCACGCTCAATCGACTGGGTCACAAGCAGGCAAAAGCGCGCAACTACGAGGCTGCGGTGGCCGCATTTGAACGGTTGCACGAAATCCAGCCCGATGACACCGACACGATGGAAATGCTGGTCGATTGTTGCGTGGCCGGCTCGATGACGGACAAAGCAGCGTTGTACGCAGTGCGTCAGCTTGATCTGGCGCGATTGAATAACGACCCGGTCTTGCTGCAAAAGGCGGCTGGCAAGGTTCTGATCATCGACGCAGATAACCCCGTGGCTCTCGACGCCATGGGCAACTGTCTGGCGGAAGAAACACCCACCGACGCCGCAAAATATCTGCACCGCGCGGCCAAACAATTTGAGGCCCTGGGCGATGTCAGCGGGGCGGCTCTCTCACTTCAGAAGGCCCTGGAACTGGCCCCCGACGATGCCGGAGGCTGGGCAACCCTCGCACGACATCATAAAACCCTCAATGATCTTCCGGCACAAAACCAGGCCCTGATGATGCAGGCGAATGTTCTGGCGGGCAAGGGAGAGAAGGCTGCCGCTGCCAAGATTGTGAAAAGCGTTCTGGCGGGCAAGGATGTTGAAACGGAGATTCATGAGAAAGCCCTTCTCATCTGGAAAACCATCGATGATACCAAGGCCGCCATGGTCGAGCGCATTCACCTGGCCGGGCATTACATCAAGGAAGGCAACTATGCCGCAGCGGAAGAAACCATCGAGCGCGGCCTGACAGCAGAACCCGAGAATCTTGAGCTTCAGGAGCAGCGTATTGCTTTGTTGAAATCCTCGGGGCGTCCTGAAGAGACAACATTTCACATGCGTGGATTGGCGGAGCGTCTGCTGGCGGCGGGCGAACTTCGCCGGGCGGCAGACCTGTACTCAGAACTGCTGACTTTAACACCCCACCTCATTGATGTGCGTCGTCAACTTGCCGACCTCTGGCGCGAGTTGGGCGATAATGAGCGGGCCGACGAAGAAACCGTGGAAGCCATGCGGTTAATGCTGAAGGACGATGAACACGAAAGCGCACGGGAACTGGCCGATGAACTGCTGGCAAAGCGCCCCGGCGATGTGGATATCCGGCACCAAGTCGCTTCGGTTTTCCTTGGCGAGGGCCGCCCGGAGGTTGCATCGCGCTGGTTCGTCCAGGCCGCCTCGATGGCGCTCCAGGCTGGCGATCAAAAGCGCCAGATGGAACTGCTCCGCATGGCTGTCACTGCCCGCCCGGGCGCGCCCGAATATCTCGAACAACTTGCCGAAGCCTGTGTGGCGGCGGGCGAAAACACGCAAGCAGCCGACGCCTATCACCGCCTTGTGGAGCGGCACATAGAACAGCATCGCTTTAATGACGCGGTGAACGCTGGCAAAAGTTTGCGTGCTCTTGCTCCGCAAGACCCCAAGGCACGCCGGACACTAATTGACCTGTATGAGAAGATGGGCGCGCGCGAGGAGCGGATTGCCGAGATGCAGGATCTTGCAGCTCTCGAACGCTCGCTGGGCAACGTCGAGGAAGCTGTGGATGTGTATCGCAAACTGACTCAGCTCAAACCCGACGATGTGCCCCTGTTGCAGCGCTACATTGAACTCTTCGAGCAGGTGGGCAACGAAGTTGAACTGCTGGATGATTATCTCCGCCTTGCCGACGCCCAGGTGCGACAGGGGCAATTTGTGGAAGCCACGAAGACCTACGAAAAATTAATGGCGGTCAATCGCCGCAGCACATTGGGGCGCGAACGATTCATCCAGTTCCTGCAAACCCTCGGGCAAAAATCTCGTGCCGTTGCGGAAATGACCAAGCTGGCGGAAATATACACCACCTCCAATCGCCATGAGGAGGCGACCCGCACGCTCCAGGTGGCCTTTGGTCTCAACCCGGAAAATTATGAGCTGGCTGATATGCTGGCGGAATCTGCGGAGAAAGCCGGCGATGTCGGTGAAGCCGTTGCCGCATGTGACACTGTGGCGGCCAGGTTGGAAAAGAACGATCCTCAGAAAGCAGCGGCCCTTCTGAAGAAGTTGTTAAACCTCTCCCCCGAGCGACGTGACGTCCGTGAACGACTTGTGGCGCTATTGGAGCGTCTGAGTGACAAAGCTGGGATGGTGGTTCAATTACGCCGTTTGGCAGAACAGTTGGAGAGCGAGGGATCCGCGGCACAGGCAGAACCTCTGCGGGCCCGCGCAACAACGCTGGCGGGTGAAGCCCGGGCAGAATTGGAGAAACGTGCCGACGACCATTCCGCCCCCCCATCCCGACGCTATGACGATCTGGTGACCCTCGGTGATTTGCAGACCGAAAGTGGCGATGTGGACGAAGCATTGGCAGCTTATAATCAGGCACGAAAGATACGCGATGACAACCCCGTCCTCATCCGGAAGGTAATCGATTGTCGGCTCATGGTGGCCCCGGAGCATGAAGCCCTGCCCGATATGCTGGCCTTGGCAGCCTGCCACGCTCACTTCGGTGATGCGCGAAAGGCGCAAGAAGTCTACGAACAGGTTCTGGGCATTGATCCGCGCAACAAAAAAGCGCGCACGGCCCTCGGCATGATCTGAAGCACTTATCGTTTCACTGATCAGCGCATGGGCATGCGACAGCGCCGCATAAAAAAACCGTCTGGCTCCACGCATTCATGCGGAAACCAGACGGACATTTTTTTCTTCTGCCGCCGTCAAACCACCTTTTTCGGTGGCTCGGGCGGAGAGGTCTTATTCTGCGGAAGCTTCGGCTGAGCCCGACCCGGCACTCTTGGTCTTGCGGGTCTTCGCCTTGGTGGGCTTCTCTTCAGGAGCATCCACCTCGGGGATCGCCACAATACGATCGACTAACTCGATGTAGGCCATGGGCGCGCCGTCGCCATAGCGGCGGCCGTCCTTGACAACACGCGTGTAGCCGCCGGTGCGCGAGGCCGCCCGGGGGGCGATTTCGCTGAACAGCTTCTTCACGGCTTCTTTGTTATTCAGGTGAGAAAACGCCAGACGGCGCTTGGCCAGGGTAACGCCGGAGTTGTCGTCCGCAATCAATCCCACCTTGGCGATGGTAATGACCCGTTCAACAAACTGGCGAAGCTGTTTGGCCTTCACCTCGGTCGTGCGAATCATCTCGTGTTCGATGAGCGCAGCTGCGAGATTCCGCATCAATGCGGCGCGGTGCTCGGTGGTCCGGTTAAGGCGCGACTTGTGGCGCTGATGGCGCATTTCGATTTATCCTCAAGCTTAGGTTAAAGAGTGTTATGTTACAGTGACTCGGGAAGCTGGGTGTTGGGGTCGATCGTGAGACCGAAGCGCAGGCCCATTTCCTTCAGGATGTTTTTGATTTCGTTGAGTGACTTGCGTCCGAAGTTGCGGTACTTAAGCATTTCGCTCTCGGTCTTCTGAACGAGGTCGCGGATGGTTTTGATACCCGCGGCTTCCAGACAGTTGAACGAACGAACGCTCAGTTCCAGCTCCTCGATGCTCTTGTCCAGCTTGTCTTGCAGAGCCTGAGTCGCATCGGCTGCCAGTTGACGCTCTTCTTCGGCGGCCAATTCCTCGGCCTGGTCACGCATCGAGATGAAGATTCTCATCTGATCGCTGAGCACCTTGGCGGAGTAGCTGACGGCTTCTTCGGGACCAATGCTGCCATCGGTCATGACCTCGAGAACAAGGCGGTCAAAGTCGGTGCGCTGACCGGCACGGGCAGCTTCGACCGTGTACTTGACGTTGACGATGGGTGAGAAGGCGGCGTCGAGGAAGATGACACCGAACGAGTCGGACAACCCCGATTGTTCCTTCACCTGGGCTGCCGGCATGTAGCCGCGTCCAGTTTGCACCGTGCATTCCATGTTCAACACGCCGTCTTTTGACAGGTGGGCGATGGTCTGATCGGGATTGAGAATCTCGATCGAGTCGTTGAGTTGGAAGTCTGCCGCAGTCACGGTCTTCGGGCCTTCGACGTTCAATGAGATCGTCGTCTCGCCCTTGTTACCGTGGAGCTTGATTTGCAGGCTTTTGAGGTTCAGGATGACATCCAGCAAATCTTCGCGCATACCCTCGATGGTGTCGAACTCGTGGGTTTTTCCTTCGATGCGCATTGACGTGATGGCAGCACCTTGAACGGAGCTGAGCATAATACGACGCAGCGAATTTCCGATAGTGGTTCCGTATCCGCGGTCGAAAGGCTCTGCAGTGAAGCGCCCGTAAACGGCAGACAACGATTCTTTGTCTGTGATGAGTTCGCGAGGCGTTCTGACGCTTTTAAATTCCATACATTCTCTCCTGGATTCAAACCCGGGTGTCGAACTGATAAAGACCCATGCGGCGACCGGGCGGCCACCGCACAGGCTGCGGTTTATTTCGAGTAAAGCTCGACGATCAACTGCTCATTGACCTCGGTGGGGATGTCTTCACGCGAGGGGATGCTGAGCATCTTGCCTGAAAACGTCTCCGGATTCCAGTCGAGCCAGGCCAGGCGGCCACGACTCTTGGCATCTTCGAGGTTTGCGATGATCATTTGATTTACGCGCGAACCTTCCGCAAGCACGATCTCATCGCCGGGCTTGGCCAGGAACGACGGGATGTTAACCCGGCGGCCATTAACGAACACATGGCCGTGGTTGACAAACTGGCGGGCCTGAGCGCGCGAGGCGCCGATGCCGAGACGGTAGACAATATTGTCGAGACGACGTTCGAGCATTTGCAGCAGCACAGTACCCGTCACACCCCGATACGAATCGGCCATGGCGAAATACCGACGGAACTGGCGCTCGAGAATGCCGTACGTGCGCTTGGCCTTCTGCTTCTCACGAAGTTGCTGGCCGTAGGTGGTAATCTTAGTCCGCGCCTGACCGTGCTGGCCGGGCGGATAATTTTGGCGCTCGATGGCGCACTTTGAAGAAAAACAGCGGGTGCCTTTGAGGAAGAGCTTCATTCCCTCACGCCGGCAAAGCCGGCATTTGGCGTCAACGTAACGAGCCACGGATCGTGTGATGCCTCCTGATATAATCCGCCATCGGGGATAATGTTTCCGATGATGGTTGCAACCGGCCCCTTTTACGAGACCTGCCACGCGTCCGGTTTACAATGCGGCCCGATCCGCCAACCCAGATTCTGGGGGGTTGACAGCCCGAAGGCTCTTTTCTCAGAGGAGCATTTTCCTCCCGGACGAGAAACTTTTGTGAAGCGGTCCTGCCAAATCTGTGTCTTTACTGAGGATCTGAATCGCGATTGTTGCGCCGCAGCACCAGTATCCCGGTCCCCAGCACCACAACCGCAGCCAACGCCGCAGCAGCATGAGTTGCTTCCAGTTCCCCTTTAATTGCGGGGGGAATCACAATCAACCCGACAACAACGACCAGCAGAACGACACGTCCGGCAGTGCCCAGAGGGTTCCGCCGAAACCAGACTCGTGAGGCGATGACCAAGATCAAAGCCAGTCCAAAGACCCAGTATATTCCGATGTCAGTCATTTGTTCAGGACAAAGAGAAGGGGCCGCACCGGATACCGGCACAGCCCCTCTCCAATCTTAAAAGGTCAGACGCGACGACGCTTGGGCGGACGGCATCCGTTGTGCGGAATCGGGGTGACGTCGCGGATGAGCGCGATTTCCAGCCCGACATTCTGCAAGCTGCGGATCGCAGCCTCGCGGCCACTGCCGGGTCCGTTCACGTAGATTTCCACGGCGCGAAGTCCATGCTCCATGGCCTTGCGGGCAGCCTGCTCGGCAGCCAACTGGGCGGCGAAGGGAGTGCTCTTGCGAGAACCCTTGAAGCCGGCCGTGCCACTGGAACCCCAGGAAATGGTGTTTCCGGATTTGTCGGCGATGGTAATGATCGTATTATTGAAAGAGGCGAAAATGTGAACGATGCCCGACGCGATATTTTTACGCGCCTTCTTCTTCACTTTGGACGCTGCTGCCGCCCCTTTGGTCTTCTTGTCAGCCATTATTATTTAGTATCCTTCTTGCGGGCGCCGACGGTCTTGCGCGGGCCTTTGCGGGTACGTGCGTTGGTACGGGTGCGCTGGCCGCGGGCGGGAAGTCCGCGCCGGTGGCGCAGGCCACGGTAGCAACCGATGTCCATGAGGCGCTTGATGGATGCGCTCACTTCACGGCGAAGATCGCCCTCTACCATCACTTCGTTGGTAATGAGCGTATTGAGCCGGCCAACTTCAGCCTCGTCCAGATCGCGAACGCGCTTGATCGGGTCGATATTGACCTGAGCCAGAATCTTGCGGGCCGTTGTGGGACCGATTCCATAAATATAGGTAAGGCTTGTCTCAACGCGCTTGTCGCGCGGAAGATCCACACCTGCGATGCGTGCCATAGTTCTCTCTTACCCCTGACGCTGCTTATGCTTGGGATTCTCGCAGATTACCCGGAGGATGCCCTTGCGCTTAATGATCTTGCACTTGTTGCAAATCGGTTTGACCGACGCTCTAACCTTCATAATCAACACTCAGAATTCCAACACTGCCGATAATATATGAGGCTCCAAGGTTGTACCTCATTGGAGAGTTAATTCTGTAACTGTACTCTCCGTATGGTGACAATACCTGACTTTTGTAGCCGTCAGAATAATTGGCGTTTATCTTTTCATCCCACTCATCTGTAATAAAACTCCAGGTTGGAGTAGCTATACTTGCTCCAAGTCTAAGCCCGGCAAATGGTAAAGCAATAAAACCAACTTTAAGGTTAATACCCGCTCCATTTGAATTGAGGCGATATGCATATGAGAAATTTTCAAACCTTGAGTCAAAATCGCCATTGTTAACGGCGCTTTCGGAATATCTCTGATAGTCGTAAAAGCTTAAAGTTTGAACTCCAACATTTGCGCCGATGAAAAATCTGTCTGATATATTGGCAGATGCATTGAATGCAATTTCAGACATGTTCCCGCTTCTTTCACGGAAAAACTCCTGGTTAACCGGACCACCCATAACTATCTGAAGCCCTCTTATGTTTTCTGTTGCGCCAATATAATCTTCATCAGAATCGGGAAGAGGATCCAGTAAGTTGGCATTCCAGGCAAGAACTGCTTTCCAAGGAGCACCGCTGAAATCGTAAAACGGATTCCAGTTGTCTGTAATGTCAAGATTTGCGTTGTATATTCCTCCAAGACTCTCTGCCAGACTACCCAGCCAGCTTGACTGTGCGTTTACGCCTGATGTTACCGATCTTGAAGAAAAGTTATTTAATTTATTAACAGCTACACCAAAACTTATGCTCTTAAAGCCATAAGGTCTGTCGGATACAGGTATGTGACCTACAAAGCCAAGGTTGGAGATGCCAAACTTTGTCCACCCTTCATTCTCGCGGTTGCCAAGATAGAGGGTACTGCTTTTATCGTGAGTAACTGCAGGTGTAATGGCAAATTCAGAGTATCTGTAAATTCCTGAAGCTGCAGGGTTAATACTAATTGCGTAAGTGTCTCCCCCGAGCGATGTAAATGCATTGCCCATTGCCATTGACCTTGCGGTACCTTCGTATCTGATCTGAGAGTAGGTTAGTGCGTCTAAGGCCCCCTGCGCAACAATAACATTTGAGATTATGGTTGCAGCTATTATAAATAGTATCCTTTTCATATTTTAAAATTACCTTCTGTAAGTAGATCCGCCTCCGCTTGATGTGCTAGATGAGCCGGAACTGCTGCCTGAACTTGTATTTGACGAAGATCCTGTTGATGAAGATCCGGTAGATACAGCACTGCGGCTGTTGCCAACGTTAGAGGAGTTATAATTTGTGAAAGGATTCCTTGAAGGCTGGTTACCGGATGTGCTTCTTGAACTCTGTGTCTGTACAGCTGCCGGACGGTAGTTCCTGCTTTGAGTAGCTTCAGAGCTATTTCTGCCGGTATTGGTTGTGCCTGAAGACTGTCTGGTTGAAACAGATGATTGTCTGACAGTACCTGTGGTCTGACCTCTGTTTGTCTGAGTTGGTCTTACATTCTGATTGCTGCGAGAGTTGTTTGAATTCCTGTTTTGTTCGATATTCCCTCTGTTGACCTCTGTGTTAGTCCTTCTTACAGTACCTTCATAACCGCTTCTGTTAACTTCACCGGTTGTTCTGCGAACAGTACCTGATGACTGATTTCTGTTAACTTCGGTACCTCTGTTCACTTCACCTGCAGGCCTTCTGACTGTTCCTGTTGAGGCTGTTCTGTTAACTTCTGTATTGCCTCTGCGTTGGAACTCTTCTGACGTGCGTGTGTTGCCGATATTTGTTCCAAGACCTTCTTGCCTGCTCTCTCTCCTGTAGATGCTTTCTGAGCCTGTGTAAACATTCTCACCTCTTACCTGCTGAACTCTTGCTGTACTCCTTCTGTTATCGGATGAATTGAGGTTACTTTCGCCTGAAATTGTTCTGATTGCTCCTCTTTGAGGGTCTCTTCTATCACTGTAGTATTGTCTCGAACCTCTTCCTGCTCTCTCGTAATCAATATATTGTTGATGGTGCCAGTTACGATACATGTTAGAGTACCACCAGTAGTTATTGCCACTATAGAAAGGTGAAAAGTGTACTGGCCAAGGTTGGTAAAAATGAGAGTACCACATTGAACTCATTCCAATAAATGGATCTATTGAAAAGTAGTTAGTGTAGAATCCATAAGACCATGGGTTGTAATAAGGGTGATTGAATGGGCTATAGTAGTGGTATCCATACATTCTTCCGTAAACCCTCCAGCTGTATGGGCTCCAATAATAACCCCAAGGATCATTCATTAAATCCCATATAGAGCTCATATTTATTGTTATCCTGAAATCAGGAGCGTCAAATTTTTTAAGCCTCTCTTCGAAAGATTCGCCCGGATTCAGAATAATGTAGCTTTTCTCCTCATCAAGGTTTACCTCAACGTTGCCGTACTCGTCTGCATAGAGGGGTTCGACAATTTTGCCGTTGATGATTGCCTGCTCTGAAACATGTGTCTTCTCTCTCAGTTGAGTCAGTTCCTGATCTTGACGTGTATCTACAACTACATATTTGTTTGAACCAGGTTTCTGGTAAACTGCATCATCGAAGGTCACGGATGCATATTTTGTTGCAGTACCACAAGAGCTGAGAAATAATCCTAACATAATAGGAATGATAATTGCCTTTTTCATCGTATGCCTCCTCTGTTTTAAATTATTTTGTACTTTTGTGCCTTTATTGCAAATGTAGTCAAAAATCATACCAATTTGGAATGTATTTTCAACTATTTATCAGTTTATTGTAAATTAAATGTAAGAAAATGGCAAAAGAGATTGTCAACAGAGAGGAGAATTACTCACTATGGTATAATAACCTAGTAATTAAGGCAGATTTGGCTGAGAACTCAGCAGTGAGGGGATGCATGGTTATTAAGCCTTATGGCTATGCAATTTGGGAGAAGATGCAGGCACAACTTGACAAGATGTTTAAGGAGACAGGCCACGTTAATGCGTACTTTCCGCTGTTTATTCCAAAATCGTTTTTGAGCAAAGAGGCCGAGCACGTAGAGGGGTTTGCCAAAGAGTGCGCAGTTGTTACACACCACAGACTTATGGCCAATCCTGACGGTCCGGGGGTTGTAGTTGACCCTGATGCCAAACTTGAAGAGGAGCTTGTTGTAAGGCCCACCTCTGAAACAATTATATGGAACACCTATCGTAACTGGATAAAGAGCTACAGAGACCTGCCTATTCTTATAAATCAGTGGGCTAATGTTGTTAGATGGGAGATGCGTACAAGGCTCTTTTTGAGAACTACAGAATTTTTGTGGCAGGAGGGTCATACAGCTCACTCTACTATGGAAGAGGCAATTGAAGAGACCAATAAAATGGTGAATGTCTATGCAAAATTTGCCAGGAAGTACATGGCAATGCCGGTTATTGTAGGAAGAAAGACAGAAAGCGAAAGGTTTGCAGGGGCTCTTGATACTTTGTGCATAGAGGCACTAATGCAGGATGGTAAGGCGTTACAGGCCGGCACATCTCATTTTTTAGGACAGAATTTTGCTAAAGCGTTTGATGTACAGTTTGCAAACAAAGAGGGGCAACTTGAATATGTATGGGCCTCTTCTTGGGGAGTTTCAACAAGATTAATGGGTGCGTTGGTAATGGCACACAGTGATAATAACGGTTTGGTTCTACCTCCAAAGCTTGCTCCAATTCACGTTGTTATGGTTCCTATCTTTAAAACAGAGGAGGAGCATTCAAGGGTAATCGAAAAAATGGAGCTACTTAAAACAAGATTGGAAAAACTTAACCTTTCGGTTAAGATTGACGATAGGGATAACCTCCGCTCAGGTTTCAAATTTGCCGAATGGGAGTTGAAAGGTGTGCCTGTAAGGGTGGCCATGGGGCCTCGTGACCTTGAAAACGGCACTCTGGAAATTGCACGAAGAGATAATCTGACAAAAGAGTCTAGAGAGTTTGAAGGAACTGAAAATCACATTTTATCTCTACTTGATGATATTCAGGAGAATATCTATGCAAAAGCTTTAAAATTCAGAGAGGAGAGTACTATCAATGTAGATGATTACGAGACCTTTAAACAAAAAATAGAGGAGGGAGGATTTCTTATGTGTCACTGGGACGGAACTTCCGAAACTGAGACAAAAATTAAAGAAGAGACAAAAGCGACTATACGCTGTATTCCTTTAGACGGGCCTTCACCTGAGGAGGGTAAGTGTATTTACAGCGGAAACCCATCCAAAGGCAGGGTAATTTTTGCCCGTGCATACTAGTAATAAAGAATTATATTTCTAATTTTACGAATCAGTATAATTATATTTAAGATGGCAGCAGATTTACCGTCCAGACAGCAGGAGATACTGTCGGGATTAAACAACAAATCACAAATTAAACTTAGTGTCTTCAATCAGACAGCAGAAGTTTTTGCACAGTTAAAGGAGATTCTCAGTGAAATGAGTAATGACCTTAACGACCTGTTGGACAATAATGACAGAAGGGTTCGCCTTGAATACAGGGACAGAGGCAAATTTGAAGCAGAGCTTAAGTTTGCAGATGATGTTCTTATTTTTAGCATGCACTCCGATATCTTCCTTTTTGACCGCGAACATTCGGTCTGGAATAGCGATTATGTAAAAAAAGAGCCATTAAACGGATTATGCGGTATCATTAGTGTTTACAATTTTCTTGCAGATTCACTAAAAGACAACAGATCAGAAGATCTGGGCTACCTGGTGGCAAGAATTTTCGTCAACAGAGACAAACAATTCCTGGTAGAGGGCAAAAGACAGGCTGACAATGTTGTAAGTTCATTCGGAAGTAAGCAACTAGGAAGAGAAGAGTTGGTGTCTGTTGTTGAATCAGCTGTTCTGTATACACTATCTTTTGACCTTTTGGTGCCACCATTTGATCTTGTAAAGGTTGCAAGTGTAGAGCAGATAAATGATAAAATTGAGAGTTCAAAATTACAGACCGGTAAAAGGGTAGGGTACAAGTACAACACAGATGATGTGCTTGACGAGGGTTAATTAATTAGGTAACTTTTTAAACAAATATTTTAATAGAATGCTTAAGAGGTCTTTTCTGGTCGTATTTATTCTTTCATTTTGCTTTTTAACAGCATATTCACAGGAGGTTCAACAAAAAAAAGAGCTTAGTGTCGCTCATGAGCTCAGTGTTATAATTGCTTCAAAATTTAAGATCCCCGAACTTGTTCCACCTCCACCTCCGCCAAGCAGATGGACAAAGGGAACTCTTTTGCAGCTTGGATTTTCGCAGCTATCTCTTACTAACTGGGCGTCGGGTGGACTGAATAATGTTGCTCTAAATGCCTATGTAAATGTTTACCGAAATTATACTTTCGAGCAAATGTTCTGGGAGAATCGCCTTCAGATTGGATATGGTTTTATTCAGTCATTTGGTGACAGGTATAAAAAGAGTGACGATAAGTTTATACTGGATAGTAAGGTGGGCTATAAAGCATATGAAAAGATTTTTGCTTCGGCAAGTTTTAACCTTAGAACTCAAATGTCAAACGGTTATACATTCCCTGCTAATGCAGATCCGCGACTTGTGTCAGGTTTATTGGCACCTGCATACTTCTCATTGGGTGTGGGTATGGACTACAAACCGGCAAAGCCAATATCTTTAAACTTTTCTCCACTGACCGGAAATTTGGTTGTGGTAACTGTTCCTGAACTTAGGACACGATATGGTAATAAAGTTGACCAAGGCGCAAAACTGGAGTTGGGAGCGCAGTTAAAAATTGAATACAAAAACAAGGTTTTACAAAATACAAACATATCATCTACCCTTAATTTCTTTTCGGACTACCTGGGCTCTCCAAAAAACATTAAGGTGTATTGGGATCTATTTGTAGATTCCAAAATAAATAGGTACTTTTCTGTCAACCTTAGGACCAACCTTGTTTATGATGACGACATATTAATCGCTAATAAAGAGGGAGAACTGTCGCCAAGGTTGCAGCTAAAAGAGATATTTTCTGTTGGATTCTCTTACACATTCGGCAATTTTAAAAAATAATGCTTTTAAAATTTAAAGAGTCCCTTTCAAAATTAACGGGACTTCAGGAGATACACCCGGCGTCACCCGATAATCCAAAAATTTTGGTTGCGGTGAGCGGAGGGATTGACTCTATGTGTCTGGTTCACCTTTTTCACAGAATATTTTACAGAAATTTTGCGATTGCAACAGTTAACTTTTCATTAAGGGGAGAGGAGAGCGACGGTGACGAGGAGCTTGTAAGGGATTGGGCAGAAGAGAGAGGTATAATGTACTTTTCAAAGGTTTTTGATACCAAGGAGTATTGCAGGGTAAAGGGTGTCTCCACGCAGGTTGCTGCAAGAGACTTGAGGTATGGCTGGTTCGATTTACTAATGTCAGAACACTCGTATGATTATCTGGCGGTAGCACATAACCTTAATGATTCCGTTGAGACATTCTTTCTTAATATATTAAGGGGAACCGGAATACAGGGGTTAACCGGTATCCGCCGTAAAAACGGAAAAATCATTAGACCTTTGCTCAGCATAACCCGTAGAGAGATTGCTGAATTTGTCAAAAAGGAGAGCATCCCGTTCAGAGAAGATAGTTCAAATTCTCAAAGCTACTATTCCCGTAACAGACTCAGGAATATGGTATTTCCCGAATTTGAGATGATAAATGCATCGTTTCTTGATACTGTTGAGAAAGATATGTCAAATGTGGAGGCTGCTGCCGACATTTTGGAGGAGCTTTATATTACAAAAAAAGCTGAACTTCTTGACCAAAAGAGCTCAAGGATAGAGTTAAGCAGGCTTTTAAAAGAGAGAAGGCCCGACTACTGGTTATATATGATTTTATCAGAGTATGGCTTCAATGCCGACCAAGTTGAGCAGATCTTTAGTTCTCTGGAGGGTCAGCCGGGCAAAGAGTTTCATTCTGACAGCCATCTTGTGCTAAAAGACAGGGAGTATCTTCTTATTTACCCGAAAGGGGTAGCCAGGAGTCAAAGTGGTCTGGGAATTTCACTGGTTGATTTTGAGGAGAAAACGCATCCGGACAATAACGAGAAGAGCATAACGGAATACCTGCTGGACGATCAGCAAGAGCAGATTGAAGATGCAGTATCACCCGTACAGCCTGTAGAGTCAAATAGTGATGTTGTTGATTCCAATACCGAAGAGGTTGAGACGCATGATTTAGAAAATGAGTTATTTGAGGTTTCACTGAAAGGCAGCAGAGAGCTAAAGGAGTACGCAATACTTGGATTCTTGTTACGCATCTCTGTTTATCCAAAGCCCATAGGATTTAAGTTTAAAGATGGCCCCAGAAAGATTGAATACACTGCTGATCTTTTTGGAAGCACAGATATCTCTGCAGTCTCTGCAATAAGAAAAAACTACAAGGTAAATGAGCCCTCTCTGTTGCTGGATGCCGACTTACTGGAATATCCTTTGATTTGCAGGGGATGGTCAGATGGTGATAAATTTATGCCTCTTGGAATGACCGGATACAAAAAGATTAGCGACTATCTTACAGATATTAAAATGGATAAGATGAGTAAAAGCTATCAGCCTGTAATGATTTCAGGAGATAAAATAGTTGCGCTCATTGGCCAGAGAATAGATGAGCGGTATAAAATTACCGCTCATACCAAAAATATTCTCGAAATTACAATAATCAACTGATCTGTTTAGTTTTGCAGAGTAAGATTGAAAGGCAATCTTGCGAAATGTCTAACTCCACTCTCACTCTTCAGGTACATATAGGCATTCTCCATTAATATCTCTGGATTTGATACCGCTTTTGCAGCATATGCTCCGTCTGAGATCATCTCCATTAGTTTGTCAAGCTGTGTCTTCTTTACAGGATATTCAACAATTCTGTAAGATTCCACTCCACTTATACCTGCCGCAGCATTCAATGCCTCTTTAAGGCCTCCGCGCTCATCTGCCAAACCAATTTTTATGGCGTCAAGTCCTGACCATATTCTGCCCTGTGCAATTTCGTCAACCTTTTCAGCGGTCATCTCTCTGCCCTCGGCTACCAGATTGATAAAATCGGTATATATCTCCTCTATAGCTGCCTGAATAAAGGCAACCTCTTTATCTTGGAGAGCCCTGTAACCAGACATTAAATCACTGTAACGGTTAGTTGTAACGGTTTCAGCATTTATATGCAGATGTTGTTTGAGTCCCTTCTGAATGTTCAGAGCCATACTGAATACTCCGATTGAGCCTGTAAGTGTGGTATTGTTTGTTATAATTTTGTCTGCCTTTGCTGCTATCCAGTAACCACCGGATGCAGCATAATCACCCATGCTTATAATAACAGGCTTTTTCTCTCTTAGAAGAGCAAGCTCTCTGTCAATAATGTCTGAGCTTTGAGCAGATCCTCCGGGAGAGTTAACCCTGAATACTACAGCTTTGATTGTGCTGTCTTTTCTCACTTTAGAAATATGCTCTATGAAAGAGTCCGATGCAATGTTCTCATCAGATTTTCCCATAACAATCTCACCGTCGGCATAAATGATTGCTATTTTATTCTTCTCTTTTAAGTTCACCTTGTATGTTGCCTTTGAGTAATCGGTTGAAGAGATCATCTTGAGATCCTTCTCGTTTTCAACTCCAAATAGTTTAGCCAAAGTGTCCACCAGTTTGTCTTTGTACATAAGGCCATCTACAATATTCGCCTCCAGTGCTTTTGATGCCGAATGAAGCTCCAGATTATCTGCCATTTGGTTGATTCTTTCAGGTGTAATTCCTCTGGCAGCAGAGATGTCATCAACCCAGGTCTTCCAGACTGCATCTATATAAGATTGAATCTGCTCCCTGTTTTCGGGACTCATTTTATTGCTGATAAACTGCTCTGCTGCAGCTTTGAATTTGCCGTGGCGTATAAGCTGAACCTCCAGCCCTGCTTTGTCAAGAAGGTCTTTAAAGAAGAGTGAACTCATGCTTAGTCCTGTCAACGGGGCCATTCCGCCCGGATTCATGTAGATTTTATCTGCAGCAGTTGCAAGATAGTAAGCCGGTTGTGAGAAATTATCAGCGTAAGCTATTATTGGTTTGCCGCTCTCCCTGAATCTTACAAGCGCCGATCTTACCTCCTCAATGTGGCTTATGCCGGCATTAAGGTTTGTTACATTCATGTAGATGAATTTAATAGCATTGTCGGTTGCTGCTTTGTCAATAGTCTCGATAAAATTAAGCAGCCCCTGAGTTTTGGAATCGGTACCGCCAAAAGGGCTGAACATAGCAAATGGGTCCTCTACAGATTGCTCTGTTATTTTGGTGCTAAAATTAAGTGACAGCACAGCCGATTTTGGTACTACCGGTTTAGTACTGCTCGACAGGGAGGCTACTGAGCCGATTACCCCAAGCAGAATAAAGAAGCCGAGCACCATTGCAAGGAGTGATCCTATGAATGTGCCGGCTATTATTTTCAGAAAATTTTTCATATATCCGTTAATTACAGTGTTAATCCAACAAATTTAGATTAATTAACGGACTTGAGCAAAATCTCTTAAATATGTTTATCTGAGAGATGCCTTACTGAAAATGTGGTCTGGAATGGACTGGTCAAATTTTATAGATGTAGTAACAAATTCGGTGCCTTTGCCATCTTTAAGCATGTCTTTATAAACAACTTTTGACGGGTACCAGCGGTTTTGAATCTTTTTGACATCAGTTAATTCTGTCCTTTTGAGCAGCTGACCGCTTCTGGCGTACATCTCCTGCCTTAACGGGACAAATCTCTCTGCATCAATCCACATTTTTTGTTTGTAATATGCAACGTCGCTCACTTTGGCCACAAGCTCCAACACAAGTACATCTCTTTTTTGCAGTGTGTCTTTGCCGGTAACTGTTACATTATAAACATCACTGAGCTTTCTGTCATCCATCATATCTTCGTAGGAGAGGTCAGAGCCCATTACCGATTGCCTTAAGAGGTGACCAGAAATCTGAATTGTTCTGTCTGCCGATGGGGTATAAATCCATAACTGACCATCCAGTTTTAGCATTTTTGTGCCGGCCTCTGATGCAGGAGTGAGGTATTCGGTAAAAGATTTTTTATCTCCCTCTGTCCAGCTTCTTGAAGTTATTGTTCTGCTTGACCTTCTTCCATGAATTGTCATTGATGATTCAATAATTCTGTTTTTTGAGGATAGGTTTTGGTCAATTCGCTCAAGAATTTCCTTTCCATCTTGGCCGTTTATGTGTAAAGTAATTAATAAAGACATAATTACGAGAGCAATTCGGGCGATAGGGCTTTTATTGATTAAAATATTTTTCATCTATTTACTATTTAAACAGTTTCTATTAATTAGACTTCAAGTTCGTTGAAGAGTCTGGCAGTTTGGCGTTTGTATATCCCAATTCCTGCCAGTGCATTTCCAAGTATCATTGAGAATATTCCAGGTATAAACCCTATGTAATAGGTTGTGGGAGTAATATGGGTTCTTACCACGGTTGGCATCATCATGGTTGCGTTCTGCATCATGCCGCCCAGATCTATTCCGTGTACATTTATATAGAAAACTACCGGTAAGGCAATTGCTACACCTATAATTGAACCAATTGTTCCTATCATGAGTGCCTCATAAAGCAATGAACGGTAGATGTGTCCTTTGTCTTCTCCCATTGCCAACCTCACTCCAAATTCCGAATACCTTCTTAATCCTCCCAGTAGGCCGCCGTTCCAAAGTACAATTGCCATTGCCGAGACAAATATAAATATCATAAGTCCGCTTACGGCACCTGTATAGTCAAGCATCTCTGCCATTCCGGATTGATCTCTAAGAGTAATCATAACAGGGGCAAATTCATCGGATTCACCATTTGACGCCCCTAAATTTAAGGCGTTAAATCTGGCTTTAATATCCTCTGCACCCTCAATATTGAAATATCTGTCAGGAAGAAAACCTAAAATCTCTCCCGTTGCACCCTCCATACCAAAGGCTCTTTGAGCATCTGTTATATTCATAACCACAGCCCCTCTGTCAATCCCTGTAGCTCCGAAAATAATGGTGCCTGATATTGTCAGGTTGTAAAAGGCAAAACCTCCATCCATTGTCGAACCAAAGAGTGTAAAACTCTCTCCGGGATTTATTGAGAACTTCTTTGCCAACTCCTCTGTAATTAGTGCCTCTCCTTCTTTGGAGGGCATTACGCCTCTTACCAATGAGCTCTGTAGGTTGAATCTTTGCGGCTCTTTTGAGTTGCTGCTTAACAGATCAATTCCCCATCCGATTACAGGGCCTTGCCCTCTGGTCTCTCCAAGAGAATCGGGAAAGTCAGCAAGTGCGCCAAATCGTATTCTCTTTACCCAGTCAACCCCTGGTTCAAACTCTCTAAGCTGAGTAATGAGAGCCTCTGAGTCCAGAATTGCAAGGTCGTTGGGAAACTGATCGGCATCTTTTGCGTAGGCTTTTGTCATCACCTTTACCTCTCCGGTATTGAAATTCGCATTCATCTCTATGGATTCACCCATAACCCCGGTTAGCCAGCTGTACAAAAACACCGTGAGTAGCGATCCTGTAGCCACCACTATGATGGGCAGCAAACTTCTGCCTCTGTCTTTGAGTATTCCTTTAAGTAAAAACTTTTTCATTTTGCCAGTGTTTTGAACAATTAAACCAGTTTGCCCCTGAGAGCGTCTGTGGGTTTCATTTTCGATATCCTTTTTGTAGGCATATAGCTTACAATCAGCGATGAAAGAACTACAAGCAGAACCGTTGCCATTATCATTCCTCCTCCGTAATAAGGGGTAATTTTATCCGCTATTGCTACTCCGGCCTGGTCGGCATTGGCGGGCATAGGGATACCGGCTTTCTGAATCCATAACAGGAGAGGCATTCCCCAGGCCATGCCTACAAGAATTGCAAGAAATGAGTGTGTTGTGCCCTCTATGGTAAATAGTCTTACAACTCTCATTCTTGTCATACCCAGCGCAATATAGGTTCCTATCTCTTTCTGCCTTCTAAAGATTGACAATATCTGAGTGTCAAATATCGCAAGCAAAGCTATTGCAAGCAAAAGTGACGAAATTACCCTTGAACTGCCCTTTTTTGCTGCCATAATATCTGCAAGGTCCTTTAAAAGTGCCTTGTCATTTTTGTAAATCCATTCAGTTTGCTGAGGCAGAACATCTGCCTGGGGAGAGATTACAACATAAGTAGCCTCTCCGTACATAGTGGTAAGCTCTTGCAGCTTCTCTAATGGAATCCATAGTTGCCCTGCGTCAATGGTTGGAACCGTTGTCTTGAAGATTCCTGTGATTGTTACCTCTCTGGCATCGAATGTCCCGTTTGCATCTCGCCAGCGAACCAGCATTCTGTCTCCCTCATTTAGATTTAAATTTTGCGCCATTCTTTTTCCGATAATGGCCGGTATAAAGTAAGGGTCGTCAGCATTATATTTAAGCAAATCAGTTGGTATTGACAATATTTTTTGATCTGGACTAATTCCTTTTAATAAAATATTGACTAATCTTCCACCAGGATATCCGGTGGCTTGAGTTATAAGAATCGGAGTGGCCACTCCTCTCTCTTCCAGGGCCTTGATGCTCTCTTCCGGTTTGGAGTGAGAATCTGAGAATGTGAAGGGATCGTATGGGTTGTAACCGGGATGCCAGTACTGACCGGCTCCTGTCTCCCATGCTCTTGTGTCGTTTGTTGCCTGCATATTCCACCCGTCAAGCATACCGTTATAAAATATTATTATAACAAAGGCAATGGAGAGAACCGTAACGTTTAGCCAGGTTCTCAGGCCTGAACCTAAAAGGTTCTTTAGTGCCAATTTAAATTCCAGCATAACACAATTAATTATTTTGTTATAATAAGCTCATCTTTTTCAACCATACCATCTTTCAGGTATATAATTCTGTCAAGATACTGCATCACCTTTTCGTCATGTGTAGAAAAGATAAATGTGGTTTTTAGCTCCTGGTTCAAACGTTTCATTGTCTGTACTATATTGTGGGAATTTTTTGAGTCCAGATTTGCTGATGGTTCGTCTGCAAGTACAATCTTTGGCTTTTTAACCATGGCCCTTGCAATTGCAACTCTTTGACATTCACCACCTGACAGTGTAGAAGGTCTTGAATGTGCTCTGTCGGCCAGTCCAACCCATTCAAGTGCCTCCATAACAGCCTTTTTCCTTTTGTCTGAAGGCATCTTCTGGAGTAAAAGGGCAAACTCAACATTATCAAATACAGAATAAACAGGCAGAAGGTTGTAGGTTTGAAAAATAAATCCAATACCCCAATTTCTGAGCGCTGCTGCCTCTTTGTGTGATAGCTGACCAATATCTTTATTCAGGACAATTGCTTTTCCCTCTGAGGGGATGTCGAGTGAACCGATAATATTTAGCAGGGTAGTTTTACCGGATCCGCTGGGTCCAACAAGCCCTGCAAACTCTCCTTCTCCAAAAGAGAGGTTAATTTTGTTCAGTGCTGTAAATTCTGTCTTACCTGCAGGGAACCTCTTTGTTACATTCTCCAGATTTACCATGGTGTTACTCATATGCTTATGATTTAAATGTTGTCTGAAAATTTTTACCTTTTTGTTGAGTGTTTGTGAGTATATACTAACATAAACTGAATTCCGTTTCCGCTATAAAGTGATGTGCCGGTGGAGACTAAAGGAATACCATTATTCTTTGGATTGACATACGCCATTACATGGAATGAGAAGTTTTTAATGTTGTGTCTCCAGTTTGCAAAGTTGTAGAGACCTCCGTTTTCCCAGTCATAATATAGAATGAAGTTTAAATTATCGGACATGCTCAGAGGATAGTTTGCAGAGAGAGCAGAGATATTGGCTCTGTTAGAGAATTTAAATGCGTCTCTGTCAAAAGATATAATCAGATGTTCAAAGATCAAATTAAGCCCGTGACCAATGCCAAATGTATAATCTGCACCTATATTTACCATGTGCTGATTAGTAAACATTCCTATGTCCTGACTTTTATTAACCCATGACGCCTCAACCCACAAACCTATTGTGATGTCAAACTTGGCATCAAGACCTAGTCTGTTTTCGGGGATCCCATTTAGCTCAGGGAGCAGTCTGAATTCAGTAGAGGATGGAAGCAAATCGGTTTTTCTGTGATGAAAGGTAAGTGCTGCTTCTCCGGATGGGAGTGCTTTTTGAAATCTTCCTCCATATTCGGGGCTCTTTTGTGATGTGATTCCAATATCGAAGCCTCTTGATTTGTCGTTGCCGTAAAGTACCCAAAGCCACAGGTTAGAATTATCGGTAAAAAAGTATCTTCCTAATCCTCCCCAGACACCTTCTGTAAGTTGCAACGGATCTCTTGGATCCATGCTGTCGAACCACATTAGTGGCCGAAGCATTGTTGCTGATCCGAAATTTATTTTTTGAAGTCCGACGCGGAGTTCAGATCTGTTTGTTGCTATCTTTCCCCATCCTCTGTATAACTTTATGTCTCCATGCCATCTGCTTAATTCTCCTTTTCTGAAAAAATCAGCATTTCCGTAAATGTTGGCTGCTGCCTCAAATTCATACCTTAAATTATTCTTCCCTGTAAACTTATCTCCGGCCTCGAAGTTGAATTGGGGTATATACCTCCCGCCTAAAGTGATACTACTTGCGGTTCCTATGTTTGCCACTCCGCTTAGCTGACCTTTGTATGAAATGATTGGATTGTCCGATGCCCCTGATTGTGAATATGTAATACCCGGCAGCATGGATAATACTAAGGTTAAAACTGTAAAGAGATTATATATTGTGTGTTTTTTCATTTTGGATTTACATATTATGGGGTGCAATTCCATATGCCATTATTCGGGTAAGTTCAAGAATGAGCTCCTGAGGGTTTTTGTATAGACCTGTAAGATATGGGTCGTTAAGCACAGTTGTCATGTTTTTGCTTAGCGAAAGCAAAAGTTCCGGTCTGAAATCTTCCCTGAAAACTCCCCTTTTCTGAGCATCTCTGAATTCGTCAATAACACCCTCCCAGGCCTCCTTGCTTTTGGTCAATACATACATCTGCAGGTCTGACCCCGCCTCATTATAAACATCCTCTATGAACACCTGGCTCATCTCCTGTGTTCCCTCGGCCTTTAGAGCAATTATTCTCTGCATTTTTTCTGATGCAGGGCAGTCAGCTGTAAGTATCTCCCTGAACTTAACCATGCCCTCATTAATCACGCCGTCCATCACCTTTTTTGCTAGCTCTGTTTTGTTTGGAAATAGCCGGTAAAAGGTCATCTTGCTCACCTTTGCATTATCGCAAATCTCCTCGACAGAGACCTTTTTGAACCCAAATTTCCAGAAAAGTTCTTTGCCGGCATGTAGAATATGAGCCTCTTTTCTTGATTTTTTCTTTTTCTCCATAAACAAGTCGGTTGAAGTGTATATTACGAAATACGGTGCAAAGTTACGAAAAAAGTAATATATGCAAATAAAAGTAACAAATATTTTTTTAAAAATAATCTTTTTCACTTTTTTTACCTTTTTGTATATGAAAATTTTAGATTGCTTTTTAAATGGCTCAATTTTTGAGAGTTGGAAATTTATCTTGGGCCGGAGGAGAGAGTAACTGAGAATCCGTAAACCTTAATATATAATCAGTATGGAATATAACGGGTGCTGTTTTACAGCCGATAACCCTATTCCCTAAACAGAAACTCTCCTTAATTCAGTTTATATGAAACAAATTCAATGGTCCGTTATCCTAACTGCAACTTT
This sequence comes from Bacteroidetes bacterium HGW-Bacteroidetes-14, assembly GCA_002842655.1. Lineage (GTDB taxonomy): Bacteria > Bacteroidota > Bacteroidia > Bacteroidales > UBA932 > Bact-08. The sequence goes on along the minus strand of PHDP01000010.1, from coordinate 5,019 downwards.
AATATTATTTGTTGCAGCATCATGTGGTTCAGAAAGTGAGACAATCCAGGGTGATATTAAAGTAATTGACCTTGCTGGCGCAGTTGGAAAAGGTAAAATTGTCAATATAAGTGAGGTAGCTGACGATATTAAATATGTTGCGCTTGAGACAACCGACAATTCTCTTATAGGACAAAGGGCCCGCGTTCAAATTAAAAACGACCGGATATATGTCATCTCTTCACAATATTTCTCTTTTGATATTAAGGTTTTTGATATTAATGGCAAATACCTGTTCACCTTTAACAGAATGGGAAGAGGGCCGGAGGAGTATTCTCAAATGTCATCTATTGAAATAGATAATGTTACAGGTGGTTTTATTGCGTTTGACACATTCTCACTTTCATTAAACTCAACAATAGAATCAGGATTATTTAAAGAGTACGACAAAGATGGTAACTACATAAAATCACATAATTTGCCCGTAATTAAGCCCGGAAGACTTGAATCTGTCAATAAGTTAAATGAAAATCTGTATATATCGTCTGTAGGTGAAAAAAGTTTTGAACAGGTTAAAATTCATGGAGTAGCATTTGACTCCCAGTCCAAGATTGTGTTTGAGATTCCAATGGCCACAGTGCCTGATTATCTATCAAATGAGACTATCGGACGAAGAGTAGTGTCGAGGGATGCTAAATGGGAAAAAAAATATCTCACTTGGTCTCCGTCAATTAAAATTTTCAAAGATGTGGCAAGGTTAATTTATGAATATAATGATACCATTTTTACCCTTAATCAGAAACTAAACTATTACCCCTCTTTTGTCATTAATTATGGCAACTATAGAAACACTTCACCTGATATATATAGAACACCGAGCAAAAAGAGTGATTATATATCCATAATCTATCCCACTTTTGTTGAATCTAATCGGTTTATACTGATGAAACTCAATTTAAGAGAGTATGCTCATGAGCCTTATGATGAACATATTCAGACAAAAAGAAACGATGTATTGACCCTTAGACGAACTGACTGCTATGGTATGTTCGACAAACAAACGGGTCAATTTAATCTGCTCAACCAACCTGTTAAAGGCAAGTTAGGTATAAGAGAAGATATTAATAATGGACCTCTTTTTTTCCCTACAGATATCTCGGCAGATGACCTTGCTTCAACAGTATACTCAGCTTTACAACTCATTGAACATGCCGAAGTATATGATGTAAAAGGTGATCTGAAAGAGCTCGTCTCAAAACTGAAAGATACCGACAATCCTGTGGTAGCAATTGCAAAATTCAAATAAATCTGGTTATATGAAACAAATTCAATGGTCCGGTATCCTAACTGCAACTTTAATATTATTTGTTGCAGCATCATGTGGTTCAGAAAGCGGTAAAGCCGCTAAAGGTGTTATAGATGTAGAATCAGCTGTCGGAAAAGGCAGAGTAGTCAATTTAAGCGAAATTGCTTCTGACATTCGCTACATACCCCTCGAAACAAATGCAGAATCAGTAATCGGGAATGTCTGGAACGTAAAATTCAGTAAAGGGAAAATATATGTATCAGACAATAAATACACTATCAGTATTTTTACCGAAGAGGGTAAGTTTATTAAAAAGTTTTCAAGGGTGGGAAGAGGGCCTGAGGAGTATGTAAATATAAGTACATTCAACATTAACGATAGTAACGGTGAAATAGATATTCTGGAAAGAACGGGCAGAATCATAAGATATGACTCAGAGGGGAATTTTATTGAGGTTATTAATAAATTGAACCAAAAAACACGTCCCCAATCATTTGTAAAAATCTCTGATTTTATTGTATCTGGTTGGTATCAAACTAGTCGTCTGGAGGGAGAGATGGAGTTTAAATATGGAGTTACAGTTTATGTTGATTCTCTCAATATACTGAGTGAGAAGATAATAACAAACTTAAGCAGTATGAAAACTCAGCAGGTAGATGGAGGGATGGCGGTATATATGAGAATTGACCCCCCCTATCTGATAAAACACAAAGATGAGGTTAAGTTTATGATGGCTGAGTGTGATACGATTTTTGGTATAGACAGTAAAGGACAAATTTCGGATAAATATGTCATAGGCTATGGAAAGTATCATTCACCAAAGGATATGGACTATGATACACACACCAACAATGAGTCAAACTTTGTATCATTATCTACCGCATTTTCAGAGACTGACAGATTTCTTCTCCTCATTTTCAACTTGAGAGCAATGGCACCCGAACCGATTGAAAGAACAAGCAAGGGTCTTGACGGGAAAGAGAATATTACAAAAAACACTAATGTTTATGCCATATTCGATAAGAAAAAGGGCAATCTCACATTCCTTAATCAACCGGAAAAGGGCTCAATGGGATTTAAAGAGGACATTAAGGGAGGATTTCCGTTCTGGCCTAGATTTACAGGCAATAATGGAGAGCTGATAAACTTTAGAAATGCACTGGATATTATTATGCAGGCAGAAGAGAATCCCGAAAACAAATTTGCTGTTGAACTGGCCTCTAAGCTTACAGAAAACGACAATCCTGTAATAGTAATTGTAACTGCTAAATAACTTGAAATATGAAAAAGTTTAGATTTTCTCTTATTGCTGCCGCTTTACTGGCCGTGGCATCTTGTGGTTCCGAAAGTGAAATAAAACAAGGTGATATTAAGGTTATTGATCTTGCTGCTGCTGTAGGCGGTGGAAAGATAGTTAAGATGAGTGAAGTTGCAGATGATATTAAATATGTGCCCCTAGAGACAACCGATAGTTCGCTGATTGGAATGGGGGCAAAGGTTCAGATTGAGAATGGACGGATATATGTAAGGTCAAGAAATTCTAACTCAACAGATGTTAAAGTTTTTGATATTGATGGCAAATACCTCTTCACTTTTAACAGAACAGGCAGAGGGCCGGAGGAGTATTCTCCTATGTCAAAAATTGAAATTGACCCTGTTACGGGAGGATTTATGGTGTTTGATATGATGCCGTTAATAACAAATAATTCATTGTCGTCATGGTTTTTTAAGATGTATGACAGAGATGGTAATTATCTTAAAAACATAGATATACCGCAAATTGATGCGGGTAAACTGGTGTTTGTCAGAAGACTTAATAAGAATCTTTTTGTCTCATTAGTTGGATCTTCGAGTAAGGAGCCGGTTAAGATTAATGGAGCTGCTTTTGACTCGTTATCTAATATAGTTTTTGAGATCCCGTTGGCAAGTATACCTGAGTATGCTTCCAAAGAGTCTTATGTAGAATCAATCGGAATTGGAAAAACAACTTCTGAAGGAAAAACATACGCCGCTTACCCCCCTTCAATAAGATCTTTTAAGGATGTGGTAAGGTTTGTAAATATTTACAATGATACAATATTCACACTTGATCAGAATCTTAATTATTTCCCCTCTTTTGTCATAAATTATGGCAATTATGCAAACACTTCTCTGGACAGGAGCGGGATAACGCACATTAAAGGAAAGCATATCACCCTTGATCTATTGTCTTATATGGAGTCCAACCGTTTCATAATGATGAATTTTTTTATGAGAGATTATGCCCATGAGCCTTATGATGAATACATTCAAGGCAAGAACGGACCTGTAACCATTCCAAGAGCCAATTGCTACGGAATTTTCGACAAGCAGACCGGGTTCTTTAATCTGTTAAACCAGCCTGTAAAGGGTAAACTTGGATTGCTGGATGACATTAAGAATGGACCTCCGTTTATTCCCGGACATATAAATGCAGATGATTATGCCTCTGCACTGTTTAGTGCCGTTCAACTTATAGAACATGCCGAAGTATATGAGGTAAAAGGTGATCTAAAGGAGATTGTCTCAAAACTTAAAGATACCGACAACCCTGTAGTGGCAATTGCGAAATTCAAATAAGACTGTTTATATGAAACAAATTCGATGGTCCGGTATCCTAACTGCAACTTTAATATTATTTGCTGCAGCATCATGTGGTTCAGAAAGCGGTGAAGCCGCTAAAGGTGTTATAGATGTAGAATCAGCTGTTGGAAAGGGTAGTGTGGTCTCTTTAAGCGAAGTTGCATCTGACATTCGCTACATACCTCTTGAAACAAATGTAGAATCTGTATTAGGCAATATAGAGGGTATTAAATTCAGCAAAGGGAAAATATACATTTCTGATAGCAAATACTCTATCAGTATTTTTACAGAAGAGGGTAAGTTTATTAAAAAGTTTTCAAGAGTAGGAAGAGGGCCAGAGGAGTATGTAGATATCAGCACATTTCAGGTAAATGACACTGATGGAGGAATTGTAATTCTGGAAAGATCGGGGAGAATCATAAGATATGATGCAGATGGTAATTTTGTTGAGTTATATGACAAACTGAATCCAAAAGCAAACAATCTGTCATTTGTTACAATATCTGATTTTTTTGTAACATCTTGGTTTCAAACTAGTCGTCAGGAGGGGCAGATGGAGTTTAAATATGGAGTTACAGCATATGTTGATTCTCTCAATATTTTGAGTGAGAAAAAAATAAGAAGTTTTAGTAGCATGAAAGTGCAGCAAGTTGATGGAAGAATGATGGGATTTATGAAAATTGACCCTCCTTATCTGATAAAACACAAAGATGAGGTTAAGTTTATAATGTCTGAGTGTGATACAATTTTTGGGATAGATAGCAAAGGAAAAATTTCTAATAAGTATATCTTAATCTATGGAAAATATCAGGCACCAAAGCATATGGATTTTGATACATATAATAATGATGAGTCAGATTTTGCAACTTTATCTACCCAATTTTTTGAGACTGACAGATTTCTTCTCCTCAATTTCAACTTGAGAGCATTGGCACCCGAACTAATTGAGAGAACAAGCAGGGGATTTGACGGAAAAGAGACATTTGTCCAAAACACAAATGTATATGCAATTTATGATAAGAAAAGAGGTAGTCTCAATTTTCTTAACCAACCCGAAAAGGGCACAATGGGATTTAAAGAGGACATTAAGGGAGGGTTCCCGTTCTGGCCGAGTTACACCGGTACTAGTGGAG
>PHDP01000124.1 GCA_002842655.1 Bacteroidetes bacterium HGW-Bacteroidetes-14 | reverse complement strand
GAGTAACCCAAAAAGTTCAGTATTGTGAACATCGAGCGGAAGTGAAAAAATATCGCCGATTTCTCCCCGCAAGGGATGCAACCTGAAGAACCGGTATAAATCCTGAATGTACTGAATAACAATACGTTTGTTGCGCAGATACGGATCGCTGAGTTCCTCGCCGGCAAGTTCTTCAAACTGTTCGGCTTCTGCTCCAAACATCTGACCCATCATATTTTTCTGCGCTTCAGGCATGTTGGAGATGTTGAGTATAAACGAGAATTTATCAGAATTACACATGTAAACTGATTTCTCGATGCCTTCGGAAAGAACTTTGCGAAATTCATCCGACTCATCGCGCAAAGCCTTAACCACCGCAAAATGCTCTTTGTAAAATGGCATAAACCAGTTCGGAAGTTCACTGAAAAAACTGAACGATTTGAGCATTGAAAATGCGCCGAGAAAAACATCAGCGCCATCCATTTGCATGTTGGTAAGCTCTTCCAGCTTTCTGACCAATCCGGGCTGATTGTCGAAATACTTTTCCCAATCGGGGTTTTTATCCTGAAATTCTTCAGGAGTCATCAGCTTTTCAAGGTTGAGCTTTTCGCTGAGGTCCTCATTAAACTTTATCACATCCGGTATTATTTCATCACGGAATTTACGAGTAATCTTCTCCGTATCTTTCGCACGGATCAATTGAATGATAATCGTTTCGGCTTCCGTTGCAAATCGCTCATTGTCCTTGAGAACCATCAACCTGTCCATGATTGATGTATTCAGCAGTATCCGTCGGTCATAAATGCTGAAAGAGATAATCATCCCGACAAGTGCGCGTTGAGCAATCCGGGGATCTTCAGCATTGTAAAGTTCAGTAAGCAGGATTAATTTCCGGGAATCGAAACACCGCAACATTCCCAAAGTGAGCGCACTCACCATCATTGATTTTTCGTACCATGGGATTGACGGGCTGTCGAAAATACGGGAAACCTGACTTGCATCGTCTTCTGAAAGTTTATCGGTAAGCCAAAGAAGTCCAAAAGCTCTGATGATGGCTTTGCGATGCTGAATGGCAGTTTCACTTTCGGTTTCATCGTCAAAAAGTGCAGTATCGCGCAGCATTTCATCCAGTTCATGATCGAACGAAAGGCCCATCAGGCTTTCTGCCATATCCTCGTTTTCGTGCCGCATGTCGCGTTCGAGATTGCGTTTCATGGCAACCACCTGAGTTCCGGTTTTCGAGATCAGCTCCATACGCAGATTGTCGGCAAGTTCATAAACTGAAGCCAGCAAACGATTATAAATTTTATCGCGCGATGGATCAGGAATGCCCTTGATGGTATAACTGAGCATGCTTCCGTATGTGAACCGCAACTCTTCAATACGCGGCAAATAACCGGCATTGTCTTTAAGCAAGGGCAATGAAGCAATCTTGTCGAGGGCATCAATGATTCGTTGCTGTCTCAGTAAATCGCAGATTCTTGCGTACCAATCTTCTATTTCGCGATAATTCATAATTTCCTGTAAAAAGTAAAAAGAAAAGCTGGAAGTATAAAGTTACAAAGAAAACCGATAATGATCAGGTTAAATTCTATCACCATCTTTGCAAGTGGATTCCAGTAATTGAATTCATGCTTTCAAAAATCGTGCAGTAAGCAAAAACACTGACACAATTGCAGCATTTCGGTGTCCGCCAGCGAACACAATTGTATTCACAAATGAACAATCAAAACCTAAAAAAGGATTAACACAATTCTACAACTCTAACTATCAGTTATTTACCTATTCTGGCATGATTCATGAAATCTAACTGTGATTCATCTGAACCAATCTGTAACTGGCTATATGTCTCTTATACTCAACTACCTGAAATCTGCGCTGAGGAACATTTCCCGGTTGAAGCTGCATTCCATCATCAACATTACCGGATTGAGCATTGGTTTTACGGGATTTATCATCATAATGCTGTATGTAAACGATGAAAAATCTTACGATCGTTACCACTCCAATGCCGATGAGATTGTAAGGGTTGTCAGCACTTCTGATTTTGATGGCGTAGCCGAACGATCGGTAAGTTGCCCCGCCCCTCTTGGCCCAACCATTCAGCAGGAGTTTCCGCATCTGATTTCCCGAATGACCCGGATTTACAACGATTGGTCATCGGAATATTTTGTTGAATATGAGGACAAAGGCTTCAGAGAAAAGCGTTTCTTTTTTGTTGATTCAACCTTCACCGATGTTTTTGATGTAGAATTTCTTTCCGGTTCATCTTCTGATGCCCTGAGCAAACCCTTTACCGCGATAATCACTGAAACCACTGCTGTCAGGTACTTTGGGGATGAAGACCCGATTGGAAAGATCATCAAAATGGAAGGCAGGGTAAACATTACCATAACAGGTGTTGTGGCTGACACTCCCCAGCAATCGCATTTCAGTTACGATATTCTGGTTTCTATGTCAACCCTGCGTATGTTGTGGGGTGGCTCGATGCCAAAAACCTGGGTTTACAATCCTTTCTGGACATACCTGAAACTGCATAAAAGTGAAATGGCTGCTGATCTGGAACCACAGCTTGCCGCTTTTACACAAAAATACTTTTACGATGCCGAGAAGGATCATATCACGCTTTCGCTGCAAAAGCTGACTGATATCCACCTGCGGTCTGCTCTGGATTACGAGATTGAACCTAACGGCAAGATCAGCTATGTGAGAATACTTACCATTGTTGCGGCATTTATACTGCTGATTGCAATCATCAATTATATAAACCTCACCACAGCATTTGCCATCAGGCGAACGCGTGAAACGGCAATCCGCAAAGTTTCGGGCGCAACAGCTCCTCAGCTGATTGTTCAATTTCTTGGCGAATCGTTGCTCATGGCATTTTTTTCCATACTGATATCACTGGCAGCCATTGAATTGATACTGCCCCTTTTCAACAGTTTCGCAAACAAGAGCATCAACTCAGGAATTTTATACAGCTCAGCGTTTTTCCCGCGGATAGTTTTGCTATGGCTGGGCGCAGGACTACTTTCGGGCTTATATCCGGCTTTTTCCCAATCAGGATCAAAAACCATTGGCGTACTGAAGGGCCGGTCAAATCAGAGTGGAAATGCATTTGCCCGTAAGGCATTGGTTGTGGTTCAATTTACACTTTCCATAACCCTCATCACTTCAAGTATGATGGCTTTCGATCAGCTCTCATACCTCCGGAAAGCAGATTTGGGATTCCGGAAGGACAACATCATTATGGTGCCGGTAATGCGATCACCGGTGACAGCCAAATATGAAGCTTTTCGCGATGAATTGCTCAACAGCCCTTATATTGAAGGAGTTACTGCAGTGGATTATATCATTGGGTCCGATCATAACAATCACGAATTCAAACCCGATGGTTATCCCGATGATCAATGGCAGTTTTATCCGACACTGGTAGTACGCGACGATTTTTTGAAAGTATTTGACATTAAAATGGTTGCTGGCAGAGACTATATCAAAAACAGCAAGACCGATCCCATGGAAGCCATTCTTATTAATGAAGCGATGGTGAAGCATCTGGGATGGAAATCGAACGAAGATGCGTTGGGCAAGCGTTTTCACAGCCGCATTGGCAATGAGAAAGTCGTGGGTGTTTTCAGGAATTTTAATGCCAGTTCGCTTCACTCCAAAGCCGGGCCGCTGGTGTTGAATGTGAAAGAAGAAGCCCGCGAAATTGCCATCTTCACCAATTATGTTGTTGTTAAAACAGCAAATGGAAAAAGCGCCGAAGCATTGAAAAGTATCGAAGAAATCTGGAAAGAATTTTCACCCGGTCGTCCTTTCAGTTATACCATCCTCAGCAGTGAGCTTGATAAACTCTACCGCGAAGAAGAATATCTGGGGCAGGCATCAGCCATACTTGCATTGCTAACCATATTGATTGCCGGCATTGGATTGTTCGGGCTGGTATCGTTTATGGCCATGCAACGCACGCACGAAATCGGAATCAGGAAGGTGCTGGGAGCCTCGTCATTCAATCTTGTCAGGCTCCTTACCTCAGGATTTATAAAGCTGGTAGGTCTCAGCATTTTGCTGGCCTGGCCACTTTCATACTTTATCATCGATCGATGGTTCGACAATTTTGCCTATCGCACAGAAATGAAATGGCAATTTTTTCTTCTGGCCGGAGTGCTTTCGCTGCTGCTGACCATAGCAATAACGGGAGTCAAAGCTTTTAATGCATCACGATTAAATCCATCAGAAACCCTGAAATATGAATAATCATTCATTATTTCATGGAACTTTACTGTTAAATGCTTCAATACTAACCTTATAACTCTGCACATATGCTCCTCAATTATTTCAGAAGTGCCCTGCGAAATTTCAGCCGGAACAAAGGTTATTCGCTCATAAACATTCTTGGATTATCGCTGGGAATAACTGCAACCATATTTATTCTGCTTTATATCAACGATGAGTTGGGTTATGATAAACATTTCCCGAACTACAAGAGAATTTACCGGGCCGAAGGTGACTTCACCATCAACAACAAGCACGACCGCTTTGCTATAAATTCAATGGCAATGGGACCTGCACTCAAACTCGAAATGCCGGAAGTGGAAATGTATTGCAGGTTCAACCACAACGACAACCTGATTCTTCGTTATGAAGACAAGGA
>PHDP01000123.1 GCA_002842655.1 Bacteroidetes bacterium HGW-Bacteroidetes-14 | reverse complement strand
AAATACAGGAGCAGTGATAGTTGTAGGGTTACAACCCAAGTCCTGATTATTTACAGCGGTTGTGCTGATTACCGGAAGTTCGGTATCTACGGTCCAGGTATAGGTTACGGTCTTAACATCGGTATTGCCGCAACCATCGGTAGCAGTTACTGTAAAGGTTTGTGACTTGGTACATTCTCCTGTTATGGCTCCGGCTAATGCAGTTATCGCTGGTGTGCCGCAATCGTCGGTTGCTGAACTGCCTGCGATTACACTGGCTTCGGTTGGCAACGATGAAGGATTGCATCCAAGGGCAAGACCAGTGGTTGGTACTGTGAGAACAGGAGCTTCGCTATCATCGTCAACCCATGTATAGGTCACGGTTTCAACATCCGTATTACCACAAGCATCGGTGGCAGTTACGGTAAAGGCTTGTGACTTGGAACAAGTTCCGGTTACTGCTCCTTCAACGGCGGTGATGGTTGGTGTTCCGCAATTATCGGTTGCTGAACTGGCTTCGATTACACTGCTTACTGTTGGCAATGATGAAGGATTGCATCCAAGGGCCAGACCAGCGGTTGGTACTGTGAGAACAGGAGCTTCGCTATCTTCGTTCCATGTGTAGGTTACAGAAACTTCTGCTGCTGCATTACCACACTCATCGGTAAAGTTAGCCATCCATGTCTGTGATTTTTCACAACCTGTTCCTGCTACGCCAGCTGTTGTAACAACGATGTCGCCGGGGCTGCATGCTTCGGTTAATGTAAATACAGGAGCAACAATGGCTGGGTTACACCCTTTGTCTCCGCTTACTGCCGTGGTGGCAATAATTGGAGCAATAGCGTCTTCGGTCCAGGTGTAGGTGATAACTTTTTCATCTGCTACGTTTCCGCAAGCATCGGTAAAATTAGCTGTCCATGTCTGTGTTTTAGCACAACCAGTTCCCTGAACTCCGCCGTCAACAACAACGATTGTTCCAGGGCTGCAGGCTTCGGTTAATGTAAATACAGGTGGTACAATCGCTTCTGGGTTACAGCCTAAGTTCTGATTTGTAGCAGTAGTTGTAATAACTGGTTTAACCAGATCTTCGATCCAGCTGTAGGTAATGGAAACTTCATCTGCTGCATTATTACAGGCATCGGTAAAGTTAGCTGTCCATGTCTGTGATTTAGCACAATCGGTTCCCTGAACTCCGCCGTCAACAACAACGATTGTTCCGGGGCTGCAGGCTTCGGTTAATGTAAATACAGGTGGTACAATCGCTTCTGGGTTACAGCCTAAGTTCTGATTTGTAGCAGTAGTTACAATAACTGGTTTAACCAGATCTTCGATCCAGCTGTAGGTAATGGAAACTTCATCTGCTGCATTATTACAGGCATCGGTAAAGTTAGCCGTCCATGTCTGTGATTTTTCACAACCTGTTCCTGCTACGCCTGCTGTTGTAACAACGATGTCGCCGGGGCTGCATGCTTCGGTTAAAGTAAATACAGGAGCAACAATGGCTGGGTTACACCCTTTGTCTCCGCTTACTGCTGTGGTTGAAATTACCGGAGCAATGAGGTCTTCGGTCCAGGTATAGGTAACGGAAACTTCGGCTGCTGCATTGTTGCAGGCATCGGTATAGTTGGCTGTCCAGGTCTGTGATTTTGCACAGCCTGTTCCTGTTACTCCTGCTGTTGCTACCACGATGTCGCCGGGGCTACAAGCTTCTGTTAAAGTAAATTCAGGAGCAACAATGGTTGGGTTACACCCTTTGTCTTCACTTACTGCTGTTGTTAAAATGACCGGAGCTATCAGGTCTTCAGTCCAGGTATAGGTTACGGTTTCAACATCGGTATTACCACAAGTGTCGGTGGCGGTTACGGTAAAGGGTTGTGACTTTTCACAGGTTCCGGTTACTGCTCCTGCAATGGCGGTGATGGTTGGTGTTCCGTAGTCATCAGTTGCCGAACTTGCAGCGGTTACGCTGGCTACGGTTGGCAATGATGAAGGATTACAACCTAAAGCAAGTCCTGTTGTGGGAACGGTCAAAACCGGAGCTTCATTATCAATCGCTGTTATTGTGGCAGAACTGCTTGCAGTACAACTATTTGCATCTGTAACAGTAACTTCAATAACCCCCGGACCGGCATTGCTGAATGAATACACATCCCCATTCTGAGAAAAATTTGCATTCGCAGTATTGGTCGTAACATTAAAGGTATAAGGAGAGACTCCTCCTGTTGCAGTAAAGGAACCAGTTCCTGTAGTATGGTTATTGCATAGAGGATTTTGTGTTACGACAGATCCGAGCAGCAGTTGCGAAGGAGCATTAATTACAAGAGAATACGACTGGATATCACCTTCTGCATCAGTAACGATTAATGAGGCAGTGTAATTGCCTGGATTCGTGTATGTATGCTGCGGAGAAGCAGAAGTGGAAGTACTGCCATCTCCAAAATTCCAGTTATAGGAATAAGGCTGAACTCCTCCTGTAACGTAAGAAGTGAAACCAACCAGAGAACCCGAGCCTAAATTACAGGCAATATCATATTGAAAAATTACCGATAAAGGTGCGTTTACAATTTGAGGCCCCAGTGAAGAACATTTGGGTGTTTGAAAACTGCAACCAAGATTTATTTGCTGTTTCCAGGACATGCAAAAGTTCAGAATTTCCACCACTTGTCCGCAAGTCCATGTTATAGGACCAAGATTAATATAAGTAGCGGGAATTGCCTTATATTCATACAAGCAATTATTTACATGTGAGACTGTCGATAAGGTTGTAACGGGATCAGTGATCCTGATATCGTAATCCACCCACAAAGAATATCTAGTGGCACTTGATGTAACCTTCATCCACAAGTAAGCCGTGATTTGACTCCCTGATGCACAAGGTTCGATTGGGATATTATTGAAATCTCCAATAAAGTATTGCTCAAACTGAAAATCATTTGAGGTACACCCTGTACAGTTGGTTTGTGCACTTAGTTCATGCGAAAATCCAATAGTAAAAATTACTAATGTAGCAATCAGAATCCTTGTAAAGGTTTTCATAACGATAAAATTTTGGTTGATCCTTTTGTTTTCCACATTTTCACTGTCCGGGCGACAGGTTCTCAGCTTTTACTGTAACTTCTCTGCGTTTTTCCCACCCCCCCAGATGTGTTAATGCAGTCTTATTGTTTTAATTTTCAGAGTGTTACTTCAATTTTTCCGACAAATTTTTCAGAATCATTGTTTAACAGCGTGTTACACATAAACTGATGATACAAAAGTATTTTGAGAATCGCATCAGCGCAATACGGTTTTACACCACTTTTTCATTTTCGAAAACAATGGTTCATATGGGTATAAATACGTACTTACCTCCCTTGTTCAATATTTATCAACTATACAAGAGCATGTTGGCTTATCTCATATCTTTAAATATTCAATATTCCTATATGCAATAAAAAAAGCTGCACAAGGCAGCTTTAATTTTAAAAAAAGGTGTTAATCAGGAAATTTATATCAGAATTCAAAAAACCCGAAATTAGCTGATCTGCTCTATCGGATTCAATTTAGTTTTACATAAAAAATTCAGGTTATAGCATCAACAGCATATTCACCTCCGATTGTTCAAGCATTCGCCAGCGCCCACGGGGCAAATCCTTTTTTGTGAGATTCGCAAAAGCAACCCTGTCGAGCTTAACCACTTCATATTCAAGCGACTCAAACATACGACGTACTACACGGTTACGACCGGAGTGTATCACTACTCCGATATTCTTTTTGTCGTCACCACTTCCGGTATATGCAATTTCATCAACAGTCATTATGCCATCTTCCAGCTCAATGCCTTCGGTTAACTGCATCATATCAGGCTTTGATAAACTTTTATTCAGTTCAACGTGATATACCTTACGAACCTTATGACCAGGATGTGTCAGTTTTTTGGCAGTTTCACCGTCATTGGTAAACAACAACAATCCCGATGTATTTCTATCGAGTCGTCCAACCGGATAAATCCGCTCTTTGCAGGCATCTTTTATCAGCATCATAACGGTATTGCGATCCTGCGGATCATCAACAGTAGTAATGTAGCCTTTTGGTTTATTTAGTAGCAGATAAACTTTTTTTTCAATGTTCAGGGTTTCGCCGCCAAACTGAACCTTGTCGTCGCGGGTAATCTTTGTCCCAAGTTCAGTAACTACTTTTCCATTTATTGATACGGCTCCGGATTCAATCAGATGATCAGCCTCTCTGCGTGAGCAGATTCCTGAATTTGCAATGAATTTATTAAGTCGGATGGTGCCGTCTTTTCCATAACCTTTGTCTCCCTTTGGCCGGGGAATATCTGATTTTTCACGGCGATGGCTTACCGGTTCATCTTTATCCTGAAACTTGCGTTTCGGGCTGTATTCGCCATCTTCTCTTCTTCTGCCTGTTCCCTGATGTGTTGAATCCTCTTTTCTGGCTCGCCTTTCGCGGGGTGCGTCTGAAATGTCTTCGGGCTTACGCGGACGGGCAGGTTGGTCAGATTCAGGTTTCCGGTATGAACGGGGTTTATAGGTATCATCAGCTCCGGATTCAGGTTTACGGCCTTTATAAGGACGATCGCCCGATGGTTTGTCATCAGAATAATGTCTTTCGCGCGGTGCGCCTGACTCTTCATCTTTTTTCCAGGGACGTGAAGGTTTGTCGTCACGACTTCCTTTGTAGGTGCTGGACCTGTCAGTTCCTTCAG
>PHDP01000009.1 GCA_002842655.1 Bacteroidetes bacterium HGW-Bacteroidetes-14 | reverse complement strand
CTGTCTCAGATGCGCAAAACTATTGCCAGAAACATGATTCAAAGCAAACACAATGCTGCTCACATGACTGTTTTTGAAGAGGTTGAGATATCAGAACTTGACAGAATCAGAAAAAAATACAAGGAGATACTATCTCAGAACGGAATCAAACTTACATATCTGGCTTTCATAGTAAAGGCAGTAGCTCTTTCTCTCAGAAAATTCAGGGCATTAAATGCAGAAATTGACATGGAGAAAGGCAATATGATTTATAAAAAATATTACAATATTGGTATTGCAATAGACACTCCCAAAGGGCTTGTTGTTCCGGTTATCCGGAATGCAGACAAGATTTCCGTAAAAGAGATAGCATCTCAGATTCAGGAAATTTCAGACAAGGCAAGGGATGGGAAACTGACCCTAGATGATATGAAGGATGGTACTTTTACAATTACAAGCTATGGAAGTATTGGAGGGCTGTTTGCTGTTCCTGTAATAAATTACCCGCAGGCAGCTATTCTTGGAATCGGCAGAATCAGCAAGAGGCCTGTTGTTAAGGAGGATGCTGTTGTTCCTGGTCTTGTACTTCCTTTGTCGCTGAGTGTTGATCACAGAATAGCCGACGGAGGCGAAACAGCAAGATTTGTAAATTCTGTAATGGACTACCTTGCAGAGCCGGTAAGTATAATAATGGATTAATGAAGGAGGAACAAATAATGTATGATTTAATTATAATCGGATCAGGTCCTGCAGGTTATGTGGCAGCTATACGCGCAGGACAAGTCGGCCTCAAAACAGCAATCATTGAAAAAAATGTAATTGGAGGCATGTGTCTCAACTGGGGCTGTATTCCTTCAAAGTCCATGATGGAGAGTGTTAAGTTCTATCAAAGAATCGTTAAGGATTCGGCCAGATTTGGTATTGACGGTATTGACAGAAAAGCAGTATCTTTCAACTGGAGCAAAGCAATTAAGAGGGCTGACACTATTGTAAAGCGTCTCACCGGAGGGGTTGAGTTTTTGCTTAAGAAAAACGGAGTTGAAATTATTACCGGTGAGGCAAAAATTGTGAGTGCAAACAGTGTCCTGGCAGACAATCGTTTGCTTGAAACCAGGAACATAATAATAGCTACCGGTTCTTCATCGCCAAAGATTCAGAACTCATCGGAGGGACTTGTTGTTGAACCAAAAAAACTATTTACTGAGAGGGAGATTCCTCAAAATATTGTAGTAGTTGGTAAAACTCCTGTAGCAATTGAACTGGCTCAGCTTTTTTCAATGATGGACAGGAATGTGACAATTGTTTCCGATACATCTCTTATTATGCCAAAAGCAGACTCTTATGTTCGCAATTATATGGCTGCAAGGCTTAAAAAGGAGAAAATTGACATTGTTTATAATGTTTCTCTTACTTCAACAGATGGTATCTGGAAAGATGGTATCCTTAATCTGTCCGGAAAAGAGATTCCTTGTGATATAATCATTAATGCCGGTGACAGAAAGGGGAACATTATAAGTTCAGATATTGAAATTGCCAGTGAGAACGGGTACATAAAGGTAAATGAAGATTGCGAAACTTCAGTTAAGGGAATTTTTGCAGTTGGAGATGTTAATGGAGTATCAATGTTTGCTCATATTGGTTCTGCACAGGGACTACATGTAATAAACAAGCTCAAGGGTATTGAGACTAAACTGGATATTACTAAACTTCCAATGAACATGTACACTGTTCCTGAGGCGGCCCAGATTGGATTAACCGAGGATGATCTCAAAGCCGGTAATTATGATTACAAGGTGAGCGAGTTTCCATTATCTGCAAACGGAAAGGCCCAGACCGAAGGTGCAGCCGAAGGTTTTGTCAGAATTTTGTCTGACAATAAAATCGGCGAGGTTCTTGGAGTTCAGATAGTCTCCCAGAATGCGACTGATATGATAAATGAGGCTGCAGCATATATTCAGCTAGAATCTACGGTGTATGACATAGCTCAGACTGTTCACACTCACCCTACAGTATCCGAGGTGTTTATGGAAGCTGGCTTTGAAGCTGTTGACCAGGCGATTCACAAATAATATTCAAATGGAGGGTACAACAACTGTACCCTCTTATTTTAAATAATTTCCAATACCAGATGGAAGGCTCTGTTAATGTTGAGGCATATAATCTGCCAGACTCCGAAATAATGAACTCCCCTGCCCTGTTCGACTTTTGTATATGGAGGCCGGACAGTACATACATTGTGCTTGGGAGAGCAAATAATCCGGAGACAGCACTTTACACAGAAAAGGTTATTCAGGACGGACTGAGGGTGCTAAAAAGACCTTCAGGCGGTGAAACCGTTATACTTACACCATCAATGGCCGTTTTTTCAATTAAATTTCCACAGACTTCAAGAGAGCGTCCAAGATCAGTGTTTGACAAAATCAATTCTCATCTGATATCATCTTTTGAGAGTGCCGGAATACAAAATCTTAACACTAAAGGGATCTCAGACCTTTCAATCGGAAATCTTAAAATTATGGGATCATCTATGTATCTGAAAAACAATACACTTTTCTATCATGCAGTGTTAAATGTTTCTGAAGATATTAATCTCATATCTAAATACTTAAAGCATCCGTCCAAAGAGCCTGATTACAGAAAAGGCAGATCTCACAGCGAATTTGTTACATCTCTGCGCAAAGAGGGTTACTCCATTTCAGTTTCTGATGCAGAGGGATTAATAATGAATGCATTAACATCTCTGAAAAAAAGTGAAAATTATAGCATATAATTATGCAATAATTAAGGATTGAATTAATTAAATGAATAAATTTGGAAAATTATTCAATTCACGCAATGATTGGAGTGCATCCGTCCGGAGAGCTGTTGTCCGATTTTATAAATTTTAGCCCTCAGGCTATCTGCGTAACCACGATGAACGATATCAGGTTTATCGAGGTCAATTCAAATTTTGAAAAATTCATTGGATTAAGCAGGGCATCAATTATTAATCAAACGCTTGACAATCTTGATATTAAATTTTCTTATGAGGCTGTTAAAGACATTCTTGAAGAGGTCTCATTAAAAGGAAAGATTTATCACAGAGAGCTTGAAATTGAACTGCCGTTAACCGGGAAAAGAGTTATAAGCGTTACCTGCCACCTTATTGTGGTAGAAAATGAAGAGTGTCTTCTGACTTTCGCAGATGATATTACTGAGATCAGACAAGTTGAGGAAAAGCACAAGGAGACATACCAGTATGTTAAACTCTTTTTTGAGCAGGCCCTGGAGGGCATATTCTTTTTCGAACTTGATGAACCGGTTGACTGGAATTCCGCTGCAGACAAAGATAAGATTCTTGAAAAGGTATTTTACAATATGAAAGTTGCAGATGCAAATGAGGCATTTGTAAAGCAATATGGTATGAAGTATGAGGAGGTAATCGGGTTGACTCCGGCTGACTTTTTAAAACATGATCTGGAACATGGCAAGGCAGTATGGAGAGAGTTCTTTGATAATGGCCGGCTTCATACTGAAACCAAAGAGACGCGTAAAGACGGAAGTATAATTCATATTGAGGGAGACTACATTTGTCTTTATGATTCAAAAGGCAGAATATCAGGAAATTTTGGTATCCAAAGAGATGTAACATTCAGAAAGCATGCAGAGGAGGCACTTAAACAAAGCGAAGAGAGATTCAGACTTCTTTTTGAAAACAATCATACAGTTATATTACTCGTCGATTCTGAAAGCGGAAGCATTCTGGATGCAAACAATGCTGCAACACTCTTTTACGGGTACACTCATGATGAGATAACTAAGCTGAATATTGATTCGATCAATACTTTGCCCCGAGATATTCTAACTCAGGAAATTGCCAAAGCGTCTTCCAACAAACAACGACGTTTCCAGTTTAAACACAGGCTTAAAAACGGAGAAATTCGTGATGTTGAGGTATATTCAGGCGGATTTCTTCTGGATAACCGGACAATTCTTTACTCAATTGTTCACGATGTTACCGAATACAAAAAAAATGAAGATTTGCTTTCAAAACTATCGTCGGCTGTCAGTCAAAGTTCTGCAAGTGTATTAATTACCGACAGTAATGGTCAGGTTGAATATGTAAATCCTGCATTTACAGCCATAACCGGTTACGAATTCAGTGAAATCAAAGGCAAAACTCCTTCATTTTTTAATTCCGGGGTACAGGATAAAGAGTTTTACAAAAATCTGTGGGAAACAATAAAAAGTGGCAAAACCTGGAACGGAGAGATTGCCAACAAAAAGAAAAATAATGAAATATTCTGGGAGAGGGAGACAATCTCCCCAATTGAGAACTCATCCGGTGAGATAACAAACTTTGTTGCAATCAAGGATGATATAACCAAAGAGCGCCAGCTTATACAGGATCTTATCAATGCAAAAGAGACTGCTGAAGAGAGTGACAGACTTAAATCTACATTTCTTGCAACAATGTCCCATGAGCTCAGAACTCCTCTTAATGCAATTATTGGTTTTTCTGACTTGTTAATGGATGATATTCCAAAAGAGGATATTGACTCATTTGCGCTTACCATTAATAAAAGCGGGAAGCATTTACTGGGACTTATAGAAGAGATATTTGACATCAGCCTGATAGAAACAGGGCAGATAAAACTTCACTACGAAATTTGTGATGCAACTGAGATAATAAATGAAGTTTTCACTCTAATTTCAAGGGAGCAGGCCATGATGAACAAGCAGCATATAAGGCTGGCTATAAAACTTGATGAGAATATTCAGAATATACATTCACGAATTTCTACAGATGTTAAGAGACTGAAACAAATTCTTGTTAACTTGCTCAAGAATGCGCTTAAGTTTACTGATAGCGGAAGCATTGAGTTTGGTTACACAGTAATTAATGTAAGTGGTCATAACCATTTGAAATTCTTCGTATCAGACAGCGGAATTGGCATTGCAAAAGAGAAACAAAAAATAATATTTGATCAGTTCAGGCAAGTTGATGACTCATTAACACGTACATATGGAGGTACAGGTCTTGGATTATCTATCTGTAAAAAACTGCTGAACAAGATGGGTGGTGAGATCTGGGTTAAATCAGAACTTAACAAGGGGAGTATCTTTTATTTTAACCTGCCTGCAGGCATTGAATTTGAACATAAAGCTAAAACAGGAAATACAATTATGGATGAGCCAATTATTGACTTTACCGGCAAAAGACTACTTCTTGCAGAAGATGACGAACCAAGTTATATGCTTTTAAAGGCCATACTTAAGAAAACAGGAATTGAGATTATCCGGGCAAAAAATGGCACAGAGGTTGTCAGAATTGCTCTTGAAAGAGATGATATCAATTTAGTCCTTATGGATATCAATATGCCCGAAATGAACGGACTTGATGCTACAAGACTAATTAAAGCTAAAAAGCCGGAGCTTCCAATAGTTGCACAGACTGCCTATTCAATTTCAGGAGACAAAGAGAAAACTCTGGAAGCCGGCTGTGATAACTATATTTCTAAGCCTATCCGGAAAAATGAATTGTTCAGTATGATTGAAAGATACTCCTGATAATCATTAATATGTGCTTCTATTCAAGGCAATCCAGGGAGGCTTTAACAGCTGCAAAGAGATTCAGGGCAGAGGTAAGAAATCCGGAAGAATTTCTTAAAAGTGATATTATAAATGGCTTTTCACATCCCTCCTGCCCCGTTATAACATCTGAAGACTCTGCTATAATCCAGCATTACTCATGGGGTCTTATTCCTGACTGGTCATCAGATATTTCAGTTTCTGATTATACTTTAAATGCAAGAATTGAATCCCTGAATGTAACCAGATCATTTAAAGAGTATGTAAACAACAGATGCCTGGTTATCGCAGATGGATTTTATGAATGGAGACATACTTTTATAAACGGGAAAAAATTCAGAGAGCGTTTTCTCATAACTCTGCCCGGAGATGATCTCTTTGCTTTTGCAGGATTATTTTCTCACTGGAAAGATCCCGCCTCCGGTCTGGTAAAAAATACATTCACAATTGTTACTACTGCTGCAAATGATTTAATGTCCCGGATTCATAACACAAAGAAGCGAATGCCGGTAATCCTGAAAGAGGAGGATGAAAAAGAGTGGCTGACAGGTTCTGACTACACAAGATTTGCATTCCCGTACAGTGTTAAACTAATTGCAACACCTTTGCCTGAATTAAAAGAAAAAAGAGGAGACAATACAAATCTCCTCTTTTGAAAATTCTGTCAGATTAATTACTGAATCTCAATCATTCTTACAGGTTTAGGTTTTGCCTCTTCTCTTTTTGGAATTGTAACCGAAAGTATTCCGTTTTCATATTTTGCCTCAATTTTATCACTTTCTACAGTAAGTGGCAAATTAAAAGATCTGCAGAATGACTGATAGCTAAACTCTTTTCTGCTGTATTTTCCCTCTTCTGAGTTCTCCTTTTCCTCTTTTTTCTCTGAGGAAATCCTGAGGATACCCTGATTTACTTCAATTTTGAAATCGTTTTTGTTCAGACCCGGAGCAGCAACCTCTATTTTGAAATCTTCCGGACTTTCCAGAATGTTAACAGATGGTATAGTAGTATTAGTATCTGAATAATTTCTGTGGCTCCAGTCAATCCAATCGTGGTTTAAAAACTCATTAAACAGGTTTGACCATGCAGGGTAATTTTCTGTTCTTCTGATTAGTGTCATAGTCGTATCTCCTATATTTTAGTTAATAATGTTATTGTTTGACCATATATATATCAAACACAATACCTAATCAAAAAAAATCAAATTTTGAAGACATAATGTCAGTGAAAAATTTCATAAAATGAACGAAAAATTTGATTTTCTTGGAGTTGTTAAACATGTCAAAATTTCAGCTACACATCTGATAACCAGTATATATCTGAACTTTTGTCATATTTTTCCAATTACTGTTAACAATATTATTATTAGCATTACCTTTACTGACCAAAACATAACTTAAACTATAATTAATTTTTTATGAAAATCAGCAATATCTGCGTCAGCTTTATTAAAGCTCTCTCTCTTGCGACATTCATTATTATTGCTTCGTGTTCAAAAGATGTAGTACCTCCTGTTGACCCGGATCCAGATCCTCCGGTAAATAACGATCCATCTAAGATTTTCAATCCTGCAACAGATAATATTGTTGTAAATCATGAACTTAGGGCTGCGTGGTTAACAACAGCATGGGGACTTGACTGGCCTGCAGGAACAACAGGTGCAACTGCCCAGAAAGCAGCGCTGGTATCAATGATTGACAGATTAAAAGATCTTAATATTAATGTAATTTACTTTCAGGTTAGATGCTCTTCTGATGCTTTTTATCAATCGACAATCTCTCCATGGTCTTCATACCTGACAGGAACCCAGGGTGTGGATCCCGGATTTGATCCGTTGCAAACTGCAATTGAGGAGGCTCATAAAAGAGGAATAGAACTTCATGCCTGGATGAACCCTTACAGAATTGGCACTACTACTCAGTACTATGCACCTGGTCATCCTGCACTGCTTCATCCTGACTGGTATGTAACATTTGAAGGTTCCAGATACTGGAATCCGGGAATGCCTGAAGTAAGAAATCATATTAAAAATGTCGTAAAGGAGGTTGTGGATAATTATGATATCGACGGAATCCATTTTGACGACTACTTCTATCCCAGCGGTGCCAAATCAACATCTGATCCATACAAATTCAACGATAAAGCTCAGTATGACCAGTATAATGCAGGAATGACCCTCGATAAATGGAGGGAATTCAATATTGACGAGCTTGTCAAAGGCGTTAGCCAATCAATAAAAGCTTCAAAAGAGGATGTTATTTTTGGTATTTCTCCTTCAGGAAGAATAGAAAACGCTTTAGCCCTTTATGCAAATCCTTTAACCTGGCTTCAAAATGGGTGGATTGATTATCTGGCTCCTCAAATTTACTGGGAAATTGGTCACTCTACTGCTGATTTTGACAGACTTGCCCGTTACTGGAATACAAACTCCTTTTCCAAACCAATTTTTCCTGGTGTGGCTGCCTACAAATTCGGAGATTCGCAATATCCCGCATATGCCTCAATGACTCAATTTTATAATCAGGTTGAACTTTGCAGATCTTTACCTAATATAAAAGGTGTATGCTGGTACAGGTCTCAGAACATACTTGGCAGTAGTTTTGCGTCATATCTTTTAAGTACAATTTATCCCTCTATGAGTCTAGTACCTGAAATGGGTACAAAACAGTATACTATTCCCGGTACTCCTGCAATTACCAATGTTTCCAATACTATAAACTGGAGCGCTGCCGGCAACGCAACCGCATATGCTGTTTATGAACTGAAAAGAAGAGGTACTTCCGGCACCTGGGATGCAGTTGCCAGACAAATTGGTACTCAGCTCACCTTTAACGGAAGTGCACAAAAGAACTATATTGTAATTGCCGTTAACGGCCGAAAAACATCTGCATTGAGCAATGTTCTTTATATACAATAGATATATAATTCTTGTATTGTTAAAAGTCGAAACTGCCTGAAATACTATTTTGATTTTGATATTATCCAGGAGGCCATCTTTTCCAGAACATCTGGTGAGATGGTCTCTTCAATTTTGCCATATTCAGCCGGCAATCCAGTTTCTGAATGCTGGAACAGGTGATTCAAACCATCATATTCAATAATCTCTACATTCTTTGAAAAAGAGGCTTCATTATTATTATGCGCCTTCAAAAGAGAACTCCTGATTTTACCGAGATTCTCCCTGTAAGGTACCTGCAGGTCATTGGTGCCGTTTATGGCTAAAACAGGTAAAGTAAGTTTTGTAAGTGTTTCAGATGGGTCATGCGTGACAAATGTTATCATCCATGGATATGCAACTGCTGCTATCTGGGCTTCAAGCTGTTTTTCAGATGCTTCAGGAGCATTTTTACTGAAAAAATCCATCAATTTCACCTTGATATCCGGATTATCCTTTTCTGTTTCAATCAATTTGTAAAGATCTCTTGTTATGCTCTCATACTCATCCAGAGTGGCCTTATCTGCACCAGATCTCTCACCAATAAGTCTTTGCTGGGATATAATAATCTGTGCACCGCTAACTCCGGGGCCTGCCATCAGAATTATAAAACCTAACTCTTTATCCCTTTCTGCAACAAGAGGCGCAATTATTCCGCCTTCGCTGTGGCCGGCTATTCCAATTTTTATCCCCTTCATCTCCTCCCTGTTTCTTAAATACTCAACAGCAGCATATGCATCTGAGGCAAAATCAAATGTAGTTGCTGAAGAATGTTTACCCTTTGATTTTCCGACACCCCTGTCGTCATATCTTAAAACAGCTATACCTCTTTTTGTCAGATAGTCAGAGATCACAAGGAAAGGTTTATGGCCAACAAGCTCTTCATCCCTGTTCTGTGGTCCGCTTCCGGAAACCAGAATAACTGCAGCCACTGGTTTTCCATCTGCAGGTAAAGTCAGAGTGCCGGCAAGCTCAATTTTATCTTTTTGATTTAAAAATGTTACCTCTTCTGATTTGTATGGATAAGGTTTTCTGGGCTCCTGAGGTCTTTTGGGGCCCTCTGGTGCTCTCCGGGAGAGATTCATCGGAACAGACATCCCACCCTGTCTGAAAGTGCCTAATATAGTCTCACCAGTAAAGACTCCGTTATATTCAATTCCCGCATTTGCAATTACAATTTTAATCATAGGATTAATAAAAAAGACAGATGTTGCCGGAATTCCCGCAACTCCCTGGTCCGGACTATCCATAGTCGCAGTAAAGGCAGTATCGCTTGCAGAAATATTAAAGACCAGCCTCATCTCTAGTGACTGAACTGAGATTTTGCCGTACCAGCTTCCGGTGATCTCCTGGGCATACATTGAAGTAGTCAGGATAAATGCAGTGATTGAAAAAATTAGTCTTTTCATGAGTTTTTAAAATAAAAAAAGCTTGTAAATGATTACAAGCTGCAATTTAATACAATTTAACCTTATCTAAATAGTAAACTGTGCATGAATACCAATTACAGGATACTTGAGCTGGTTTAAAAGCAGCTGCAGATACAGATACTTAAATAAAACAACATTTGCACCAAGGTTAAAGTGTTTAGTATCGTATTCCGCAATAATGTTCAGCTCTTTGTAAAATTTTGGTGAAAAACTGATACCTCCTGAAACAGGAAATTTCTGCTGAACATGAACGCTGACAGGAATATTGTAGGCCGCATGAATTCCAAGTTCATTTCCGCCAAGGTCAAAATGTTTTGTCATTGCAAGATAGGTCGTACCAAAGTACTTATTTCCGGATGCATATCCAAGCAAAGATGAAGTGGATATTACATCATTAGATCCAATAACCACAGCCGGCCAGTATTTACCCTCCTTAAGAGGTCTTACACGAAGTGAAATTGATCTGTCGACATTACTGAACCTACCCTGATCCCAAAGATCAAAGGCAGTGTTTGTCATTGCAATTTCTGCAAACGGGACAAAAGTGATATTGACAAAGAAATTAAATGTATGGTAATCCCAGGTATCAGGAGTAAACTGTTTTGGAAGGAAGTTACCTCCAATCTTTACGGTTTTGTCTTCTGACATCTCGGCATTGGGGCTGTTTAAGAGTCCGGTAACACCAAGAGTGCTCTGGGCATTTAAAAAAGAAGATGTCAGGAGCAGCATCGCTGCTCCCAACATCATCCTGATAGGTGCTTTAAATCTCATTCAGAAATTGTTTTTCTGAAATTGATTAGATTGTTCCACCGCCGCCAAGACCGTGGTCATGACCATGGAGGTGTGCGTGTGCGTGGTCGTCATAAATCAGATCCTGGAATACCAGGTCAACAGTGCCGGCCATGATAGTTCTGATTTCAAGAGTTTTTGTAACTGTACCAGCAGTGTTGGATACTTTAATGGTAAACTTCTTCTTGGTGAAAGTCTGATTAGCTGTTGTAACCTGATAGTACATTGGCTGAATTGTTCTTGTAACAGCTTTTGTATAGGTTGGAGTTCCAAAAGCAGCAAGAGGAGCAATACCATTGAAGTGGTTTGTAACAAGTGCAGTAATAGATGAAATCAATTCAGTCTGGTCTGCACCTGTGATACCTGCATTGGTAAGTGTTGTTGCAAGAGGTTCTGTAAATTTATAACCTTGCTTCTCAACATATCTGATGCTTGTAACATTGTAAGGAGTCAGACCTCTGTTAATCATAAGGCTGTCGAGAACTTTAATTTTCTCTGTAGTTGAAGGCTCGTCCACAACAGGAGCTTTAAAAGATACTTTGTAAAGCGAGAAGTGAGTAATTGAGGTAACGTAATCATTAGTAGCAGGTGCATATGTTACCTGAGTAGGCTGGATTTCCCATTTACTTAGTGTATTGTTGAAATATTCAAGCTGAAGTTCTGCGTATTTGTAAGCAGTAAGAGGGTTGTCAACTGCAACAGTAAGAGGTTTGCTGAATACAAGTCCTGTAGGCTCGAAACGAAGAGTCATGATACCAGGATTGTTAACTGCACCTGCAATAACGATGTCATTTACTTCAACTGCGGTAATATTGATAGGGCCTGTGATTGTAGCTCCGTTAGCATCTTTTACAGTTGTAGATGCTGGAATTGTAAGGGCTGCATCATTAGTTCCGCCTTCAATTGCAATTGTACCTCCGGCAAGAGGATCAAGCGGAGTGATTCCAGGTACATAAGGAACCATAGTCATTGTGATGCTGTATACCAGATTGTGGTTAAGGCCTGCTGTAGGGAACTCGAGAGAGTACTGAGCAGAATAGAAATCGGCCTTGGTCAGAACGATGTTGTATTTGCCTGCAGTTGTAAGGTTAGCAAATTCAAACTTACCAAAACTGTCAGTAGTTGCTGTTTTGGTACCCATAGTAACGGTAACGCCAGGCAGATATGCCTTGGTAGTGTTATTGAACACCTGTCCCTTAATTGTGTAGGTAGCTGGCTGAGGCTCCGGTGTAGGAGTTGGCTCAGGTACTTTTGTACATGAGGCTGCACCTACGAGTGCAGCAACCAGAAGAGTGGCTGTGGCCGCTCCCATAAGTCTTGAAAAGATTTTGCTTGCTTTCATAGAATTTTTGGTTAATTATTGGTTGAATTTAAGATTATTTGATTTAAGCGCATTTTGGTAAAAAAGTTGTACGACGAATTCTCGTCGGGTGATGTCGTAAAATATCTGCCATGTTCTGTATATGGTCTGGCGATATACTCAAGCGGAAAATAGTTTCCCGCTGAAACTCTAACAAATTTGTTTCGTTTATGTTTATATGGTGGTAATGAAATTGCAAAATAAAACCCGCCGTTGACAGGAAAATCCGGAATGTCCATTGTCTGAACATAGAATCCAACAGCTGCATTGCGGAAATATCTGGTAACCTCTCCCCTTACAGACAAATCATTTCCAAGATACTTGGCCAGATTCATGTTAAACATAAGATTCCAGGGCTTTACAATATAATTGGCACCAACTTTCCAGGTAAATTTATCCGGGCTTGTGTAATACCAGTCACTGAAAAAAGGAATTGAATATGCGGTATAACTCATTTGCGCATAAACACCAATTCTTGATCCCACCGGTTTATAAAGTTTTAAATCTGCTCCTGCTCTGAACATGTTGAAATTTCCAACAGTGGCCATAGCATGGATATTGAATGGAAGTCTGAATTGCTGGGATAAAGTAAGAAAACCAGGTCTTATTCTGCCCTCTTCTGTTGAGTAGTCATTTACAAGTGGAAAAATTACCTGTGCTGTTGCAGTGGCACCTCTCCATAATGATATTTCAAGTGTTGGGTTAATATTCAGCTGAAGTAAATACATTACATCAAGCCTTGCGTTTTTAAAACGGAAAATAGGATAAAACTTCAAATCTACCTTTCCGAATGAAGAGTTCTCGAATTTTTTACCATCAAGTTTATTAAGTTCTGCAATACCTTCGCTTACATTAAAGTCTGAATACCATTTCGCACCTGAGGCATCCCCTGCAAGTGTTGAGTACATCCTGAACTTTGGTATTCTATCATCCATGAGAAAAACTTCTACATTTTTCGATTTAAACTCAGGGTATAGTGATTCTATTGCTCCTTTGACAGATTCAATCACTCTGTCTCCGTAAGTAAAAGACTCACTTTCAATGAAAATTATCTCTTTGCCTGCTTTTGAAATATGCCTTACATTTTCGAATCCTTCAGTAAATAAAGCCTTCTCAACAGAGTTCTGAGCATATATACCAGTGCCTGCAAGCAAGAAAAAAAGTATTGCAACTTTGGGGCGAATTGAGGTAAATATGTTTAAAAGCATTGATTTCATTAAGTTTAGGCTACAAAGTTTTTCACTCTGCGAATGTAACTAATTTTTCTAACCTAATCAAATTAATTTGAATTTATTACGTTTTTTTTTCTAAAGTTAACTTATTAGCCCTAAGAGAGTAAAATGAAAGTGCAATATGAAATTAATAAATTAAATTTGCATGTTCTATTTTAAATATTCAAAAATCTCCAGATGAAAAACAAAACAATTGAGATTTTTCGCCCGGACGAAGAGACGCCAATATATGTAACAATCACAGATACACCTATTTGTGCAGGGTTCCCCTCTCCTGCCGATGATCATTTGGAAAATAAACTCGATCTGAATAAGGCACTCATAAAAAATCCATCCTCTACTTTTTTCGCCCGGGTTAAGGGAGAAAGCATGATTGATGATGGTATTGAGGAGGGAGACCTGCTGGTTATTGACAAATCTTCAGAACCCCATGAAAATTGCCTTGCTGTTTGTTTCCTTGAAGGCGAATTCACACTTAAAAGAGTGAAAATTGACGGGGACGATCTCCTGCTCATGCCTGCCAACAAAAAATATAAACCTATAAGAGTTAAGAGAGATAATGATTTTTACATCTGGGGAATAGTAAAATACCTCATCAAAAAAGTATGATAAAATCTATAGTCCGTTTATTCAGATACCTGTTTGCAATTTACATTGCATTAGTCTTCTTTTTCTGTCTATACTCATTCGGCGATACAGGAATCAATCTGTCTGAATACATATTTGGGATAAGGGCAGACAGAGTTGCCCATTTCATTATGTTTTTTCCTTATCCCATCTCGGCATGGCTTGCTTTAAAGGGAAGTCTGAGAAAGCTGTTTCCTGAATTTCCTCAAATTATAGTTCTGTTATCTGGTTTTGGTCTTGCTTTTATCGCGGAGACGTTACAGAAACTCAATCCGGCCAGAGAGTCAGATCTTTTTGATCTGGCAGCAAATTTTATTGCAATTATCTCCGGCACACTGGTCATATTCGTATTCCGAAAATTTATTGACAATGTTTGGCCTGACAGACTGCAATAATTTCTATGTAAGCTGCGAGAGGTTGTTTAATCCCTCCTTAAACGGCAAACCTGTGGTTGTTCTCAGCAATAACGACGGCTGCGTCATATCGCGCTCAAATGAGGCCAAAGCCCTGGGCGTGAAGATGGGTGAGCCCATATTCAAAATGAAGGAGATAGTAAAACGCGAAGGGATTGCATGTTTTTCAGCCAACTTTTCACTTTACGGAGATATTTCTGCAAGAGTTATGGATAAACTCAGGTCTTTTTCTCCGGGGATTGAAATTTATTCAATTGATGAAGCGTTTCTTGATTTTACAGGAGTTCCGGAAAAGGATATTTTTCAGACGGGACCGGAGATAGTCAGAAGAATAAAAAAGGATGTGGGTGTTCCTGTCAGTCTTGGTGTATCTCACACAAAAACACTTGCAAAGGTGGCAACCAGGCTGAGTAAAAAATATCCTGCAACAAAGGGATTCTGTCTGATGGAGAAACCGGAAGACATAGCTAAGGTCCTTTCAAAATTTCCCGTAGAGGATATCTGGGGTGTGGGCAGGGCATATTCAAAAATGTTAAAATCACACGGAATTGAAACCGCCACTGACTTTACTAAAAAATCTCCGGAATGGATTAAATCCAGAATGGGAGTTCCGGGAGTTAAAAGCTGGAGGGAACTCAGAGGAGAGGCCTGTATCAGACTCGAAGACCGCACCCTCGATAAAAAACAGATTTGTACCAGCAGAAGTTTTGCAAAAGATCTCTATGATTTTGAAGATATCTGCAAGGCTGTTGCAACTTTTGCTGCCGCATCTGCAGAAAAACTCAGGCATCAGAAGGGAGCATGCAGGGAGGTTTTAATATTTATCCTGACTAATCCCTTCAAAGATAATGCAAAACAACACTATCAGAGCGCAGCAGTTAACCTTGAAACCCACTCAGACAGCACATTTACAATAGCGGGAGCAGCATGTAACGCTCTGAGAGATATTTTCAGAGAGGGATACGGTTATAAAAAAGCAGGAGTTATATTATCCGAAATATCCAGAAAATCAGATTTAACCCTCTCTCTGTTTGAAGATAGTTCTAAAGCAGACAAAGAGAGCTCACTGATGTCTGTTATGGATGAAATTAATATGCGTTACGGTAGACATTCACTTTACACAGCAGCTGCCGGAGTAGAGAAAATTAAATCAAATCAAAATATGTTATCTAAAAGATATACAACATCATGGGATGACATTATTGAAGTAAAAGTTTAACTAAAGAGTAACTACATTCCGGAACAAAAGTTTCAAACTGAATTTCACTTGAGAACACTAAATTTTCCCTTTTTCCGGTTTGCAGATCAAAAGATTGACATTCATTTCCGTCCTTTATGTCAAAATACTCAAAGAGGTGTTTTGGGATGTTCAGTTTTACAGAAAAATCAGAAGATGAAAAATTTACAACTACAATTATCAGCTCATTCTGAAACTTTCTTATAAAAGAGTAAAGATTGCCGCTGCAATAAGAAGAATTATCCGTATTTGCATACTGGAGATCAAAAGTATCTCCAAGGCTGAATGCTTTCTCAGAGAGAGAAAGATTTAGCAAAAATGAATAGCTGTCTCTTATTTTTTTGTCATATTCTCCTTTAAACCAATCTCTTATTGTTTTAACAGACCAGTAATCAAATATTGATGTCCTTCCGTCACAATTGCTGAATCCTTCGCTGTCCATTCCCGGTTCGCCCAGTTCCTGACCTGAATAAATCATGTAAGGCGCTCTGTTTAAGAGCAGACCTGCTGCAAGGGCCGGTAATGCTTTTGCGGGATTTCCCGCAAAAAAAGGAGAAGCAACTCTCTGTTCATCATGATTTTCCAGAAAATTAAGCATGGAATCCTGTATATCAGACAGAGTTTGCCAGCAGGATGTTATTTCAGAAGCAGGTTTAAAACCTTTTACTATATCTTTAAGTGTATCATAAAGTCCTACCTTATCGTACAGATAATCAAAACCAGACCCGAGATATTTTCGGTAACTGCCAGGATTGTATATTTCTGCAATAAACTGTGTTTCTGGATACTTCGCTTTAATTGCAGAAATTGAATAACTCCAGAACTCAGAAGGTACCATCTCTGCCATATCGCATCTGAATCCGTCGACACCACGCTCACACCAGAATTGCAAGATATCAAGCATTTTAACCCATGTATCAGGTACAGGTAAGAAAAAGCTCTCACCTGTTTGATAATTAACACCATAATTAAGTTTAACAGTGTCATACCAGTCATTTACAGATGGATCTGGACGGAAACAATCATTTCCTGTTGCCTTTGCCGGTATCTCAAAATAGATGTCATTAGTCTCTGCCGGAGACACAAAGGTCTCTCCCGGTAAGTAGTAAAAGTTGTTTTCAGGCGAAAAACTAATGAACTGATTGTCATTTTCACCAAACTCTCCTACTCTTCCTGGATTTGAATCAGATTTATAAACTCTTGACAGATGGTTAGGTACAAAGTCTATTAAAACTTTTACATTAAGAGAGTGACATCTTTCTGCGAGCTCTCTGAACTCATCCATTCTGCGTTCAGGATTGATTGCCAGGTCCGGGGCTACATCGTAATAATCCTTAATTGCATATGGAGAACCTGCCTTTCCTTTTACAACAGTTGAAGGGTCAGGAGGAATGCCGATAGCTGAATTATCGGTTTGAGTAGCATGTTCTAATATCCCTGTAAACCAAATATGTGTACACCCAAGTTCTTTTATAGACTTAATTACTTCCGGTGTAATGTCAGCAAGTTTGCCGCAACCATTTACATCAGAAAAAGAATTGGGAATACAAACATCGTTCGTATTCCCAAACAATCTCGGCAAAAGCTGATATATGACGAATTTTCGTCTCACAGTTATTACCAGTTAAGAATCTTCCTGAAATCGTACTCTTCCGGGTTCTTAAGATACTCTTTTGCTGCTTCGTAATCCTCTTTAGTGATATAGTGCATAATATTATTGATGATTGCCTGTACCCTGTCTGAATGAAGACTAACAAGTCTTGGCAGAATTTTGCCGGTTACAGGATCCTGAATATCTTTAAGGTAAAGAGGCTCAACCTTTCCAAGGTTATCAATATATACCATACAGCCTGTTTTTCCTTCATCAAACAGCTGATGAACAGCAATTCCAAGCTCTGTGCAGTATACAAGATCGTATGCACTAGGAGACTGGCATCTGAGTTCGTAACCCAGTTCTACCGGTCTTGATTTAATTTTAATTCCAAGCTTCTTAATCTCCTTCTCAACCATTTCGTTAAAAATGTGAGCTTTGGAAACCTTTCCGAGTTCAGGATGACCATGCTCATCATATGAGAATGTAACTCCTGACATCTTCAGTTCCTCTTCGTTCAATTCGTGGAAGACACCTTCTGAGATCATTACTGCACCATAATTAATACCAAGAGTTAATCTCTTAACCATTGATGAAACAGCAAGTTTAACTATCTTATCTATAGTTATTGTTGTTTTATCAAACATTTCCGGAATCACAATCATAGGATAGTGAGCAGCTGAACCAATACCAAATGCCAGGTGGCCAGCCGAACGGCCCATTGCGCAAACTACAAACCAGTTATTGCTGGTTCTTGCATCTTCATATACAGTTGTTGCAAGGCGTGCACCCTCAGACTTTGCTGACTCATATCCAAATGTTGGCCTGGCCAGAGGAAGTGGAAGATCGTTGTCGATTGTTTTTGGTACGTGAATGTTTGAAATAGGGAAGTTGTGTTCTGCAAGAAACTTGGCAACTCTGTTGGCTGTTGATGCAGTATCGTCTCCGCCTATTGTAACAAGAAGTTTAATGTTGTTTTCCTTGAAAAATTCCAGATTGAAATTTTGTTCGAAATCAACAGGAGTTGGCTTGTACCTGCTCATTATCAAATATGAACCGCCTCTGTTAAATATTGAGTCAGCCATTAAGAAGTCGATTTCGGTGAAATTAGGATTTTTTGAGAAGATTCCTTTGTATCCCCCATGAAATCCAAGAACACGGTATCCGTTTGAAATGAAGGTTTTTGCAATACTGCCTACTACAGTATTCATTCCTGGCGCGGGTCCTCCACCCGTCAAAATTACAATTGATTTTTTCATCACGTTACTTTATTGAGCCCGCAAAGTTAACAATAATTAAAAAATATGTAAATTTGTGTTGAAAATTATGAAAAAAAACACTGAAGATATTGCAGCCAGAATTGAGCAGCTAAGAAATACAATTGATGAACATAACAGGCGTTATTACATAGATAATCAACCTGTTATTTCTGATTTTGAGTTCGACATTCTTATTAATGAACTCCAGACTCTCGAAAAAAAATACCCGGTTTTTAAATCCGACACATCTCCAACTGTAAGAGTTGGAAGCGATTTATCTTCAAGCGGAGCTCAAAATGAGTTCAGTCAGAAACTCCACAAGTACCCTATGCTTTCATTAAGCAATACTTACGATAAAGAAGAACTAATAGCTTTTAATGAGAGAGTTGTAAAGATAGCAGGAGTTGATGTTGAATATGTTTGCGAACTTAAAATTGATGGTTCGGCAATTTCGCTTACATATCATAAGGGAGAGCTAAAAGATGCAGTTACCAGAGGTGACGGCGAAAAGGGAGATATTGTCACTGAAAACATTCTAAGCACAAGATCTGTCCCCCGTTTCCTTAAAGGTTACGGCTATCCTGATGAATTTGAGATAAGAGGTGAGATATTTATGCCATGGAGCGCTTTTGACAGGCTGAACAAATCAAGAGAGGAGAATGAGGAGCAGCTGTTTGCAAATCCCAGAAACGCTGCAGCCGGGTCACTAAAATTACTCGATTCAACTCTGGTCAAAGAGAGAGGTCTCGAGGCTATTCTCTATCATTATATATCTGATGAAAATCGCTTCTCAAACCACTCGGAGGCACTGGAAGCTGCAAAATCGTGGGGGTTGCCGGTTTCCGGCTATACTAAGATTTGCAAATCAATAGAAGAGGTTTTTAATTTTCTGGATTTGTGGGATATTGAGAGAAAGAAGCTTCCCTACCCCACAGATGGTGTTGTTATCAAGGTGAATAACCTGCAACTCCAGTCAAAACTTGGTTACACCGCAAAATCACCAAGATGGGCAACTGCATATAAATTTAAAGCAGAAAGAGCTCTTACAAAGTTAGTTTCTATAGATTATCAGGTGGGCAGGACGGGTGCAATTACACCGGTAGCTAACCTTGAGCCTGTGCTTCTCTCCGGAACAATTGTTAAAAGGGCATCGCTTCACAATCTTGACCAGATTGAATTGCTTGATATTCATATGAACGATTATGTTTATGTTGAAAAAGGAGGCGAAATAATCCCTAAAATTACGGGGGTCGAACTTTCAAAAAGAGATATCACTTCACAAAAGCCCTTATTTCCTGAAAGTTGTCCCGATTGCGGAACAACATTAACAAGAGATGAAAGTGAAGCAAGACATTACTGTCCAAATTTCATCTCTTGTCCTACTCAGCTCAAAGCATCACTGTTGCATTTCTGCAGCAGAAAAGCCATGAACATCCTTGCTGGAGATGCAACAATTGAACAGCTTTATAATAAGGGTTTTGTGCGAAATATTTCTGACTTCTATAAACTAACAACCGAGGAACTTTTACAGCTTGACGGGTGGAAAGAGAGGTCTGCTGAAAGGTTCCTCAAGAGTATTTCTGACTCGGTTAGTGCACCATTCCACAAGGTTCTCTTCTCACTTGGTATCAGACATGTGGGAGAAACCACAGCGAAAAGCCTTGCCAGCCATTTTGAAACCATTGATAACCTGGCAAATGCTTCAAAAGATGAACTGTTACAGGTAGATGATGTAGGGGCAAAACTGGCAGAATCAATTTGTGGATACTTTGCAGGAGATGCTTCAAAGAAAATTATTCTGGAATTAAAAGAGGCCGGACTGCAATTTTCTCAGCAGAGAATTGCTGCAAATACTAAGTCTGAACTGCTTTTAAATCAAATCATTGTAATATCAGGAAATTTTTCTGTATCAAGAGATGAGATCAAAAAATTAATTGAAGAGCACTCCGGCAAAAACAGCGGATCAGTCAGCTCAAAAACATCATTCCTCCTGGCCGGTGAAGAGCCCGGCCCCTCAAAGATTCAAAAAGCAAAAAGTCTTGGAATTAAGATTCTCAATGAAGAGGAATTCATGAAGCTAATTGAAAATAATTGATTACTTTTACATTCTTAAAAACAGGATTAACCAACCATTTATTCCATTTATGAAACAGATTGTTATCAGCAACAAAATCAACTATCTGGGAACTAACGACCGCAAAAAGGAGTTATTCGAAAACAACTGGCCATTACCCAATGGAGTTGCATATAATTCCTATCTCATAAACGATGAAAAAACAGCGCTGGTTGACACCCTTGAATTCGGTTCAAAAGACGATTATCTGGATGTAATTGCAAGTCATCTGAACGGGAAAGAACTTGACTACATTGTTGTTAATCACATGGAACCAGATCACTCCAGTATGATTGGAGTTCTGCTTAAGTTTTATCCCGGTGTAAAGGTAGTTTCTAATATTAAGGCATTTAAAATGCTTGAAGCATATTTCAAAATCTCACATGAAAACTTTATGGAGGTAAAGGAGGGAGAGATTCTTGATTTAGGCTATCACAAGCTTGCTTTTCACATCACTCCCTGGGTACACTGGCCGGAAACCATGATGACATACGATACTACAGATAAAGTACTCTTCTCATGTGATGCTTTTGGAAGTTTCGGTACCCTGGACGGAGGAATCTTCGACGATGAAATCAATTTCTCATTTTATGAGGATGAAATGAGGAGATACTACTCAAATATCGTTGGAAAGTACAGTAATATGGTGCAAAAAGCTTTTGCCAAGCTTAAAGATTTGGAAATTAAAATTATATGCCCTTCACACGGACCTGTATGGAGATCCAATCCGTCAAAAGCTGTTGAACTTTACGACAAGTGGAGCAGGCATGTATCTGAAGAGGGTGTTGTAATTGCCTATGCTTCTATGTATGGTAACACAGAAAAGATGGCAGATTACCTGGCAAGGCTCATAGCAGAAAGAGGAATTAAAAACATCAGAATTTTTGATGTTTCCAAAACACATGCTTCGTACATTATAAGTGAAATATGGAAATACCGGGGTGTAGTCCTTGGATCCAGCGCATACAATGCAGGAATGCACCCAATGATGGAGCATCTCTGTCATGAACTCTCGGTTGTGGGACCAAAAGATAAAAATTATGCTCTTTTTGGTTCATACAGCTGGAACGGCGGCGGACTTAAATCGCTGCTTGCATTTAGTGAAAAGGTCTCTTGGAATAAAATTGCAGAACCGGTTGAACTCATCGGAGCTCCAGATGAAATGAAGATGGATGGATTCCGCTCTGTAGCAGAAAACATTTTATAATCATGGAAATCGGGAAAAAGCTCAAGATTGAAAAGGTTGTAACACAAAGTGACACTGCCGCATATTACGGCTCAGGACTACTTGAAGTCTTCGCAACACCTGGAATGATTGCACTCATGGAACAGACAGCTCACCTTTTAGCAAAGTCTTTTCTTCCGGAATTTCAGGACACTGTAGGTGTTGAAGTCAACATAAAGCACTTAAAGGCAAGTCCGCTTGGAGCAAAGGTTTATGCCGAGGCAGAACTAATATCAGTTGATGGGAAAGTTCTGACTTTCAAAGTAACGGCATATGACGAAAAAGGAGTGATAGGCACAGGTACTCATTTGAGATACATTATTAATCCGGCTAAGTTTCTTAATAAAATATCTTGAAAAAGAATAAGGTAAAGCATACATATCAGAGAATTCTCAAGTTTGTTTTAACTGATATCTGGCATCTGGATCTTTCTGAGCTAAGTATCATGAAGGCCCGAATGGTCAGATATCTTAAAGTTCTGATTATAACATTAAGAGGATTCAACAGTGACAAAGTGGGGCTGCAGTCTGTGGCTCTCAGTTTTTTCTCTGCTATGTCGCTTGTGCCTTTTGTTGCATTAATGTTTGCAATTACTAAAGGTTTTGGCCTGGCCCAAAGGCTGGAAACTCTTTTGAGAACATATTTTGCAGAAAATGAAGATATTATTGAGTATCTTCTGCAGTTTGCAAATAATGTAATTAAGTCAGCAGAAAATGGCCTGTTTGGGATATTCAGTTTCTTGTTCCTGTTGTGGACAGTTATATGGCTGATGCTCAGCATAGAAAAATCATTCAATGACATTTGGAAGGTAGAACGTTATCGCTCTTTTGGGAAAAGAGCTCTCTACTACCCTCTTTTGCTGCTTGTCTCCCCTCTTATTGTGGTAATTTTTATGTCTCTGAGTCTTATTTACACAGACACACTAAAATCCGCAGGCCTTCAGATTGACAGTATCATACCGCTTACTTCCATTTTCACCTGGCTCACATTTTACGCAATTGTAACTGGCGTATTTACTGTAATGTATTACTTCATTCCAAATATTAAAGTTAAAATTGCCGCGGCATTCAATTCTGCCCTGGTTGTGGCATTTGCTTTCGTAGTAGTACAGTTCTTTTATCTTGAAACGCAGTTACTGGTATCCGGGCTCAACGCTGTTTACGGCGTTTTTGCCGCAATACCTCTTTTCCTTGTCTGGATGAATATCAGCTGGACACTGATTCTCTTTGGAGCAGAGCTCTCTCATGCATATCAAAACGTTGACACATACAATATTAACAATGAATAATTACGAACTTACAAAGGACGCCGTCGATTTTATAAACGACGACAAGCTCCATTCACTCATAAACAATACTCTTGAAGATAAGGCTCGTATCAGGGAAATCTTCCAGAAGAGCAAATCAAAACAGGCATTAACAGTTGAAGAGACTGCACAGCTTCTTGCAATTAAATCTCCTGAACTTCTGGAGGAACTTTACGAAACCGCCAGGGAGCTAAAGCGGTCAATTTACGGTAACCGTATTGTTCTGTTTGCTCCGCTGTACATTGGTAATTACTGTATTAACAATTGTCAGTACTGCGGATTCAGAAGTTCTCTCTCTGCTGCTGTCAGGAGGACCCTCTCCGAACAGGAGCTTGTTGCCGAGGTAGCCTCACTAGAGAAGGAGGGACACAAAAGGCTGATTCTGGTTTACGGGGAACATCCGAAATATACTCCGGAATACATTGCACAGACTGTAAAAACATGCTATAATGTTAAAGTTGGAAATGGTGAAATCCGCAGGGTTAACATCAATGCTGCCCCTTTGAGCATTGAGGGATTCAGAACAGTTAAAGAGGCAGGTATAGGTACATTTCAGGTATTTCAGGAGACATATCATAAAGAGACATATAAGAAATTCCACCCGGGTCCCGGAATCAAAAGCGACTATATGTGGAGGTTAAACGCCATGGACCGTGCATTTGAAGGAGGACACGACGATGTGGGAATTGGTGCTCTGTTTGGATTGTACGACTGGAGATTCGAAGTTCTGGGACTGGTAGAACATGCTCACCACCTTCAGGACAGATACGGAGTTGGTCCGCATACAATAAGCTTCCCAAGAGTTCAGCCTGCTTACGGCCTTGACCTTCATCTGCCATATCAGGTTACAGACGAGCAATTTAAACAGCTTGTAGCTATTCTCAGAATGGCTGTTCCTTATACAGGACTGATTATGACTGCACGCGAGACTGCAGAGGTTCGCGATGCCGTTATTGAGTTTGGAGTATCTCAGATTGATGCAGGAACCAGACTCGAAATTGGAGGCTATCAGGAAGAGCGGGGTAAAAATCAGGAGCTAAACCGCGAGCAATTTAAGGTGGGAGACCAGAGAGAACTCGATTCTGTAATTCAGTGGCTGCTAACAAGAGGTTTTATACCAAGCTTCTGTACATCTTGTTACAGAGTGGGAAGAACCGGTGAACACTTTATGGAATATGCTATACCGGGCTTTATTGGCCGCTTCTGCACACCAAATGCTATGCTTACACTTGCTGAGTACATTGAAGATTACTCTTCTGATGCAACAAAAAAAGCAGGTTACGAACTGATTGAACGAGAACTTGGGTATATAAAGGACGAGGCAAAACGTGCAGATGTAGCTGCCAAACTCGAACTTATTAAGAATGGAAAGAGAGACTTGCTATTTTAAAAGCATATGTTTACAGAAAAGGATAATGAACTAATTGACAGAGAATTCGAGGAGCTGAGATTGTCCAGCC
This sequence comes from Bacteroidetes bacterium HGW-Bacteroidetes-14, assembly GCA_002842655.1. Taxonomy (GTDB): domain Bacteria; phylum Bacteroidota; class Bacteroidia; order Bacteroidales; family UBA932; genus Bact-08. The sequence goes on along the minus strand of PHDP01000009.1, from coordinate 8,569 downwards.
TTAAAAGGTGTGCAAATCAGTCTGAGTACGAAACTGTCCTGAAAGCTTTCGACTTTGCCAGAGCTGCACATAATGGTGTGCGAAGACGCTCCGGTGAGCCGTACATTCTGCATCCAATTTCTGTTGCAAAAATTGTTGTTCAGGAGATTGGACTCGGTTATAAGTCAATAGTGTCTGCATTGCTGCACGATGTTGTGGAGGATACCGAATACAATGTAGAGGATATTGAGAGACTGTTTGGTGCAAAAATTGCGTCTCTGGTAGATGGTCTCACCAAAATCAAGAGTGCATTTGACAGTAACTCCAGCAGTCAGGCAGAAAACTTTAAAAGAATATTGCTCACGCTGAATGATGATGTGAGGGTAATTCTCATAAAACTTGCAGACAGGCTGCACAATATGAGGACTATTGAGTTTATGCCGGAGCACAAAAGATCAAAGATTCTTAGTGAAACCATGTACATCTTCATCCCTCTGGCTCACAGACTCGGTCTGTACAGTATAAAGTCAGAACTGGAGAACATATGGCTGATGCATACTCTGCCTGCAGAATATGATTTAATTCAGGCAAAGATATCACAGACAGTCATTGAGAGAGGATGCGCCATGGATATCTTCATGGAGCCTATATCTGAAAGCCTGAAACAGGCAGGATTCAAATTTACTGTTTCAAAAAGAACCAAGACCCCCTACTCCATCTGGAGAAAGATGAACACCAAGTCTATTCCGTTTGAACAGATTTATGACCTTCATGCAGTAAGGATTGTATTTGAGGCAAAACCTGACCAGCCTGAAAGAATTCAGTGCTGGCACATTTATTCTCTTATAACAGAACTGTATCTGTCAAAAACCGACAGAATCAGAGACTGGGTAAGTACTCCAAAAATCAACGGGTATGAGGCTCTTCACTGTACAGTTATGGGTCCGCAGGGAAACTGGATTGAGGTTCAGATCAGATCCGAAAGGATGGACGACCTTGCAGAGAGAGGCGTTGCTGCCCACTGGAGCTACAAAGGCGCATCACCTTCTGAGGGAGAGATGGACAAATGGCTCAATATGGTGAGAGAGGTACTCGAAAATCCCGATGTCAACGCTCTTGAGTTTCTGGATAAATTTCACACAGGACTGCTCTCTTCAGAAATCTACGTATTTACACCTAAAGGAGAATCTAAGGCCCTGCCAAAGGGTTCAACTGCTCTGGATTTTGCATATGCCATCCATACGGAGGTAGGAAACAAATCTATTGCCGCCAAGGCAAACTTTAAACTGGTACCCCTCACATATGAACTGAGAAACGGAGACCAGATAGAGATAATTACAGCCGAATCACAGAAGCCTCAAAGAGAGTGGCTCGAATTCATCAAAACACCTAAAGCCAAAAGTCTTATCCTTGATGCCCTGAAATCTGAAATTAAAGATTCTCAGAAAAAGGGTCAGGAGATGCTTGACGAAAAGCTTAAAGGGATGGGGATTAAACCTCAGTCGAGAGTTTACAAGAAGCTTTCGGAAAATTACAAGCTTAATAACCGTGAGGAGCTCTTTAGCAAAATTGGTGCAGATCTTATAGATCTCACAGATCTCTCCAAGGTCCTTAAAAAGAATACAACCAATAAGTTTGTCAGATACTGGAATCTTCAGTTCTCAAGAATAACAGGCGGAGATTCAGATCATGTTTACGACTGGGATAATGAGGAGGAGCTCCCTGAGGATACCGTTGCAAAAAGCGAAGAGGGTTCAAAAGAGACTCATTCCAGAATCGACATTAAAAAGGACTTTCTGCTAAAGGAGAATCCAATTGACAAAACCCTCTCATATCAGGTTGCTACATGCTGCCGTCCGATTCCCGGCGACAAGGTGATTGGTTTCATTGATAAGGACGATGTTGTTATAGTTCACAAGAACAGTTGCCCTGAAGCTATTCTGCTTGCTGCCAGAGATGGTGAAAAGATTGTTAAGGCAAAATGGAGCAAGCATACTGTCTTGTCATTTCTTGCCAGAATAAATATGAGAGGTATCGACAGACTTGGAATTCTGAACGAGCTGACTCAGTACATTACCCTGGTATTAAGCGTTAATATCAGAAAAATATTTATAGAAACCCACGACGGAATTTTTGAGGGTTATATAGATTTATATGTTCACAGTGTAGAAGACCTTGAGAAACTTATGAAACAGATGTCAAATGTTAAAGGCGTTATGAGCGTAGTAAGATCTGAAATCAAGGAAAATTAAGACCCAAAATGCAAAAGAGAAGACTTTCCCATATACTTCTATTAATTACAGCTTACTTTGCTGTTGCCCACTCGTGTGCAAATACCACAGCTCCTCCTTCAGGCGGTCTCAAAGATACTCTGGCGCCGGTACTTGTTAAGGTCTCACCAGATTCAAACAGCATAAACTTTCCGAGAGAAAAGGGAAAAATAGAACTTAAGTTCAATGAATATACTGTTCTCAAAGATCCTGAAAAGCAAATGGTTATCTCTCCTCCTCAGAAGAAGAGAGCAGAGACAAAAATCAGGGGGAAAAGCATAATTGTTGAATTCAAGGAGAGGCTGGATTCTTCCCGCACTTATACTGTGTCGTTCGGAAACTCAATAGTAGATAATAATGAGGGGAATATATTTCCTCAGTACAGATATGCCTTTTCTACAGGCAGTTCTATTGACTCAATGCTTGCAACAGGCTCTGTTGCAGATGCAGCGACACTCCTTCCAATTCCGGGCGTGACTATTGCATTTTATGAAAACCATGAAGACTCTGTACTTTACAATAGTCTTCCTGATGCTGTTGCCAAAAGCGATAAATGGGGCTACTTTATGCTTACCAACATAAAACCGGTTAAATACAGGGTTATAGCCTTTGCAGACGGAAACGGCAACAATATTTACAATCCCGAAAACGAAAAGCTTGCTTTCCTTGATACTCTTTTCACCCCAGGGGTGGTGATGAAAAAAGGAATTGAACAGCTAAAATATGTAGATCCCATGGATACAACTGCCTCGCTGGCCAGAAAAAGCGAGATGCAGCTTTACCTGTTCAGAGAGGAGGCAGGAAGACAGATGATTAGAAACTATGAAAGACCTCTTGACAGAATGTCCTTTGTAAAATTCAATTTACCTTATGTTCAAATTGATTCTGTCGGTTTTGAAAACATTGACTCCTCATTTGTTATAAGTCAGTTCAATGTTAAAAGAGACAGCCTTGTTTTATGGCTGGGAGACAGCATAAAAAGAGTTCCGGATACTCTTTATCTGAATATAAAATATATGAAATCTGACTCCCTGGACAACCTCGTCTCTTCCAGAGAGAGGCTTAAGCTGACAGCTCCCCGCAGAAAAAAGGAAGAGAATCAGCCTTCAAGAAATACAGATATCAGACAGGACCTACTTAAAATGAAGGTTGAGGCAAATCCTGCCTTGCTTGAAAAAGATGGATATATACTTGAATTTCCGGCACCTGTTTCTGTTATTAAAAAGGAGGAGATATTATTTAAATCGGTTACTCCAAAAGGGATTGAAGCAAAAGAAGAGTACACTTTCGGGAGAGATTCCGTTGAACTCAGAAAATATTACATTAAGCCAAAAAACAAGCTTCTTGAAGGTCATGATTATGTACTAACATTAAACCAGGCTGCCTTCAGAGATATATACGGGCACACAAATGACACTATAGTGAGCAAAAGCATGCTTCCCAAAAATGAGAGACTTGCAAGAATAGATCTCACTGTTAAGGGAACCAAGGGAGCAACCTATGTTATCGAGCTTACAAACCAGAGCCGGGAGCGTGTCTACAGATCTTACAAAGTAATGCATGACACAGAGCTGGCGTTTCCGTACCTCGATCAGGGGAAATACTCTTTGCGAATATTCAGGGATGAGAACAGCAATGGAATCCTGGACTCAGGAAACCTTAAGGAGCGCAGACAGCCGGAGATGGTAAGACTCTATCTGTTACCTTCAGGATCTTCAGTTATTGAGTTAAAAGAGGGTATGGAACTTTCACAGAACATTAACCTTGATGAGATTTTCAAATGAAGAAACTATTAGCAGCTATATTTTTAGTCTTATTTGCAATTTCACTTAATGCTCAGAACAGGGAACACCTTACAGGTGTAAAGTGGGGATTTAACTTAAGTAATGTCTCCTTCACTCCTGAAGTGGCCCACGAAGGAATAAGAACAACCAGAAACTATTCTGTGCTGTATACATATTATCACGATATATGGGAAAAGTCACCTTACTTTGGCTTTCAGACAGGAGTTTCCCTGAATGAGACCGGATACAGAATGGCAGACTCTGAATACAGAACAGAACTTTATTCCGTTCCGCTTGTTTCACAGTTTCATGTAAACTTCTGGAGAATGAGAGTACTTCTTAATCTTGGTGCTTACGGAGGATATCGTAACACACTTACTCTTACCGATTATTCATCGGGAGAACCTGTTAAACAACAGATTCAGTTTGACGATGAAGATTACAGGCTGGAGTTTGGATTTATTGCCGGCGGCGGGCTGGCATTTGTGCTCAGACCTTTTGAACTTCACCTGGAAGCTAATTACAACTACTCCCTCACTCATTTGAGTGATCCCCGCAAGGGAGGCGCCACCAGACCAACCTATTCGTACCCGAATAACCTGGTATTGAGCGCAGCACTATATTTCCATATTTTTGACAAATGAAAAAGATTCAGGTTAAGATAGGTAATGTCATCTTTGGAGGTGACAGTCAAATTGTTGTACAAACTATGTGCAATACCCCAACTCAAGATGTTGAAGCATCATTTGAACAGTGTTTAAGACTTTCAAAAGCGGGAGCACAGCTTATAAGGCTGACAACCCAGGGTATGAAGGAGGTAGCTGCCCTAAAGGTGATTAAAGAGAGACTTCGCAGCGAAGGAATTACCACTCCCCTCTCTGCAGATGTCCACTTCACCTCAGATGTTGCTCTTGCTGCCGCAGAAGTTGCAGATAAGGTAAGAATCAATCCGGGTAATTTCGCAAGAGACCACGAAACTGCCAGATTCCAGTTCAGAAAACTTACTGAAATTTGCCGGGAACGAGGTGTTGCAATCAGAATCGGAGTTAATCACGGTTCACTTGGCGAAAGAATAATTGAGAAATATGGTGACTCACCAATGGGCATGAAAGAGTCGGCTCTTGAGTGGATTAAAATGGCACAGGAGTTTAATTTTGACCAGATAATTGTCTCCCTTAAAGCAAGCAACACAAGGGTTATGACAGATGCTTACAGACTGCTTTACAGCGATTTTGAGCAGATGGGAACAGCTTATCCTCTTCACCTTGGAGTTACAGAAGCAGGAAACGGAGAGTCAGGACGGATAAAATCGGCAGTGGGACTGTCCACTTTGCTATCTGAAGGAATCGGTGACACTATTCGTGTTTCACTTACAGAAGACCCGCAAAAGGAGATCCCTGTTGCCAGATTCATTGCAGAGTATTTCTCTGACAGAAAGAGAAATTTTGTAATTCCCAATATATACAGGAAAGGAAGCGAACCAGCGGTAATCGAAGCAACATATTCTGAACCTGACTGGCAGAGTTTTATTCTGAAAGCATCATGTGATCTTGGGCCTTTAATGCTGGATAGTATTGCAGATGACATAAAATTAAATGTTATTATAGATGGTAAACCGGCAAATGATGGGGATGTTGCAAGATTCCGCGACGAACTGCTTCAGGCAGCAAGAAGAAGGTTCACCAAACCGGAATATATAGCATGCCCCGGCTGTGGCAGAACTCTGTTTGATCTTGAATCTGTATTTGAGGAGGTAAAGAGACGCACTTCTCATCTTAAAGGGTACAATATAGCTGTAATGGGCTGTATTGTAAACGGCCCTGGTGAGATGGCAGATGCAGATTACGGATATGTTGGAGAGGGCCGGAACAAGGTAAGCATTTACCGGGGCAAAACACCTGTTTACAGGTCAGTACCCCAGGATGAGGCTATAGACAAGTTGCTCTCGCTTATTGAGGAAGATGCTCGCAATAAAGTCTTCCGCCCGCGGATCGGGTAACAACCAGTTTGTCTCCCTTTACTGCCATTCCTATTTCCATTGTGGCTTCGTACCATTTTCCCTCAATCTCGATTTTACCTGATGGTCGCATTGAGCTTTGGGCAGTTCCAATTTTTCCGGTCAGATGGTCAAGTGATCCGTCGACACTAACATATCCCTTTCCTGAATCGAGTTTTGTATTAAGGGCCAGTGCAGAAAAACTCCTGCCGGGTATTAATCTGCCGGCCAGCCAGATTGAGAGGACAAGTGAGCTGAATCCAGAGAGAAGAACTATAGAAAGTGGTTTAATGATTACAAGAAAATTATACTCCCCCTTCATATAAAAGAGATCATTGTCAATCATTGCAAAAGATAATCCGGTAACAGTCAGTATTATACCTGATATTCCGGCTACTCCAAACCCTGGTATGACAAAAATCTCTGCCATTATAAGCAATATTCCCAGAATAAAGACAATCAGTTCCCAGTTCTCTGCCATGCCCTCAAGATAAAGGGGAGAAAAATATAAAATTGCTCCCAGAAGCGCAGCTGCAGATGGAAATCCTATTCCGGGGCTCTGCATTTCGAAGTAAATTCCTCCAATAATAAGCATCAAAAGAAGACCCTGAATAAAAGGTTTCAGAAAAAATGAAATAATTTTATCCAAAGCAGTTACTCTTTGTTTTTCGATTTTGTATATATCTCCCTCAGTTATCATTGCAGCAACCTCATCAAGAGATTCAGCCTTACCTTCGCAATAACCGTTTTCAATTGCCTCCTCCATTGTAAAACTTAACACCTTGGTACTGTCATCGAAGCCCGGTACAATAACCGACGGATCTACCATTGCCTCTGCAACGAGTGGATTCCGCCCGTTAGCCTGAGCAGTGGAGCGCATCATGGCCCTCATAAAAGACTGATATTTATCCGGCATAGGTTCCCCAGACTGATTTACAACTGTCGCAGCACCTATTGTACTCCCTGTTCGCATGTATATGGAATCACATGCAATACTTATGAGTGCTCCTGCAGATACTGCCTGATTATCTATAAAGGCTGCAGTTGGAATCTCATACCTCAGAAGGGCGCTTCTCATACTGTCAGCAGCATCAACTGCTCCTCCGTATGTATTGATGTGGATGATAACAAAATCGGCCTTTGCTGTTCTCGCCTCCTCAAGCCCCTTTTTAAGGGTTCTCTGAGTTGCAGCACTGATTTCCCCCTTGACAGGTATTACAAAAATATCTCTCTTCTCTGCCTGAGAATTAGCCGGTAACAATAGTATCAGGATTGCAGTCAGAATGAGTTTGTACATAATGTTTGTATATTTTATCTGGATATGGTAAAGATAACTCCTTTTTTGTATTTTTGCCCTACAAGGCTTTTACTAATTAAACTTAACTTTAAACAAATATGAACTTGAAGAGACTTCTTTCTCTATTCCTGGCACTACTCGTTCTGGGAACAGCAACGGCGCAAAATGCCTGGTTTCCGGTTAATCCCGATGATTCCGACTTCACCGAAAGCTGCACCTCCATTATGGTTGGCAAAAAAGCCAGCACAGATGGCTCTGTTATGACTGCTCACACTTGTGACTCAAATTACAGAACCTGGGTGGAGATGACTTCCCGTAAAAAATTCAAACCCGGCGATACAGAACCAGTCTACTGGGGAACTCTTCATACAGAGGAGCCGTGGGATATGAGAAATGTGACCGAAAAGGGCCGCATTCCTGCTGTTGAAGAGACTTATGCATATCTTAATACTGCATATCCCTGCCTTAATGAAAAGCAGCTTGCAATTGGCGAGACAACAATTACAGGAAGAAAAATGCTGGAGAACACAAACGGACTATTCCTGATAGAAGAGCTTGAGAGAATTGCACTTCAGAGATGTACAACTGCCCGTGATGCCATCAAACTTATTGGTAAACTTGCTGAACTTTACGGATATGGCGATTCCGGAGAGTGTATTACCATTGCAGACAAAAAAGAGGTATGGCAGCTAGAAATTTTTGGATCCGGACCCGGAAAGCCATCTGCAATATGGGTTGCTCAGAGAATTCCGGATGAACATGTAGGAATTTCTGCTAATATCCCAAGAATATCTACTGTAGACTTCAAAGATTCTGAGCATTTCATGTACAGTTCAGACATTAAGGAGAGAAGCAAAGCTCTGGGTCTGTGGGATGGTAAAGAGGAGTTTAAGTTCTGGAAAATCACCAACGGCGGAAAACCTTTTGCTATAAGAGAATATTTTGTATTGAACACCCTCGCCCCTTCACTTGGATTGAAATTTGATTCAGAAGAGCTTCCTTTCTCAGTAAAACCCGACAAAAAGGTTTCTGTTCAGGATGTTATGGCACTGTACAGAGAGACATACGAAGGCACAGAATGGGATCAGACTAAAAACCTGGTGGCAGAGCTTACAAGAAGAGATTCAAAAGGTGTTGAGTACAAGGAAAAAATCAAACCGGTTTCAAATTTCATGAGCAATGAAATGCGTGCACTGCTTAATGCCATTAAGCCGGGAGCAACCGAGAGAATCAGGGGAATTGC
>PHDP01000122.1 GCA_002842655.1 Bacteroidetes bacterium HGW-Bacteroidetes-14 | reverse complement strand
GCTGCCAGCACTCATCAAGCGTGAGAGCCGCAGGAACCTCAAGGGCAACATGTTTTCCATGCTCCATAGCATAGACAGCTATTGGAGTATGAAGATCCCACTGAGTGCAGACATAAATCAGATCTACATCCTCTCTTTCACAGACAGTTTTCCAGTCCTCCTCTCCGGTATATTCGGCTGCCGGAGGCAGACCCTTATCTGTCAGAATCTTCTGTGCGTTTTTAACCTTCTCCGGTACCACATCACACAAAGCAACCACCTTAACACCCTCAAGGAAAGTATATCTGTAGACAGCCCCCTCACCTCTCATTCCAAGCCCTATAAAAGCAATCCGTACTGTATCAACAGGATCACATTTGAGTTCAAGCACATCAGTAACTCCTGCCTCTCGAGGCGGAACCGGAAATTCCATAACTTTGGAGTCTCTTCCGCAGCCAGCAAACAGAGCAGAAAAAATAAGAATCGACAAAAGAAATCTGTAGTTTTTCATAGTTCAAAAGTTTAGTACAATAAAGATATGAAAAACATTACAGAAATTTTTTCGCATTTTTGCTGTCAGGTTAGCAAAAAACAAATTCAAAATATGAAAAAAATACTCGCAATTGCAGCTGCTGCAATATTTACAACTGGCCTCGCCACACAGTGCACCGTTAAAGAGACAACAGATGTTCAGACAGATGTTAGGGCATACCCGGTTCTCTTCCACCAGACATCTGCTGAGTACCGTGCTCTCTGCTATCAGGCATTCAACCTAGCGAAACTTCAGCTTGAGCTCAAACTGGAAAAGTCGGCCCCCGGCACCAAACTGGCAATTGTGACCGACCTTGACGAAACGATAATGGACAACAGCTTCTCAGAAGCAGAAAACATAATCCTTAACCGCGAATATAACCCCGATGGCTGGGCCGGGTGGGTTGAGATGGCAGCCGCTCCCGAAGTTCCCGGTGCTGTTGAATTTCTTCAGTGGGTTGCCGGCAAAGGCATAGAGGTATTCTATATAAGCAACCGTAAAGTTTCCCAGGTTGATGCCACCCTTGAAAACCTGGTTAAGCTGAACCTCCCTTATGCCGATAAAGAACACATGCTTTTCAAGGCAGAAGAGTCATCAAAACAGTCACGCCGCGACACCGTTGCCTCAAAATTTGAAATTGCCCTTCTTCTTGGCGATAACCTCAACGACTTCACAACCGCATTCGAAGGCGGTACAATCGAAGAGCGTTTCGCCGCCACCGACAGCGCCCGCAACGAGTGGGGAACCCGCTTTATTGTGCTTCCAAACGCCATTTACGGTGAATGGGAAAGCGCCATCTACGACTACAAGAAAGGACTCTCCAACTCAGAAAAAGCCCACCTCAGAAAAGAGAAGATGATTGGCTACGAGAAACTGGGAAAATAACCCGAATCGCTTATATCTGACCCGAGTCCATATAAACATCTGAATATCAACTCTTCATAATATGTCCTGACAGATCACCTGTCAGGACATATTACATATTACTGGTCTACAATCAATTACAGCGATACGGATAGTAAGTGGTAATATTCAAATTTTATGCTCCACCTTATGGATTTATTGACTACCTTTAATATGCAAATATCAACTATCATGGCACGCCAAATAATTCCCACAGATGGCCTGGATAATCTTCCGCTGGCTTATCAGCAAATAGACAACAAAGGTGAAATACTATATGTTAACAATGCCTGGAGTGAACTCACAGGCTTTAGTTTTTATGAAAGCGTGGGCCAATCTGCCTCCGGATTTCTGGCAAAACCATTCAGCGATATTTTTGATAAAAAATTCAGTGAGTTTATTTCCAGAGGGAAACTGACAGATGAACGTATAACACTAGTAACAAAAGACGGAAGGGATAAACCGGTAAATTTAACTGGAAATGTTGTACGTGATGAAAAGGGTGATATCAGAATTATACACTGCCTGTTTAATGATATTGAAGAGTTGCAGAAGGCCGAATTTGAACTAAAAGCCAAAACCGACCAGATTGAAAATTTCTTTGACCTGGCTGCGGATATGCTTACAATTTCTGACTTTAACGGACACTTTTTAAAACTCAATAAAGCCTGGACCACAATTCTTGGGTTCACGGCAGAAGAGATTACCAACAAGCCTTTCATAGAGTTTGTGCACCCGGATGACCATGAAATTACACTTGCGGCATTTTCAAAAATTCTGAAAGGAGAGCCTGTTCAAAAATTTGAAAACAGATATCTTTCAAAGGATGGAAGTTACAAATGGTTAAACTGGCACTCTGTGCCATATAAAAATACACTTGTCTTCTCTGCAGCCCGCGATGTTACACAAAGAAAAAATTACGAACTGGAACTTGAAACATTAGCAGCAGAGCGAAAAACCATTAACGAAGACAAAGATAAATTCATTTCAATTCTTGCTCACGACCTTAGAAATCCTTTCAATACACTGCTTGGTTTTTCACAAATTTTACTTGAACAGAGAAAAGAGATGGAAGATTCAGAACTTGAATCTATGATTAAACTCATTCATAAAGCATCACACCAGACATACAACCTGCTGGAGGATTTGCTTATGTGGTACAAGAATCAGGCTAACAAACTGCCATATGAGCCGGAACTGTTTTTCTTCGAAGACCAGTGTGAGAATGTTATGGCAAGCATTCATGCACATGCCGAGTCAAAGGATATCAGAATCCAGTGCAACAAGGACAAAGGAAAACATGCAATCTACGCAGACATCAATATGTTCAAGACAATAGTCCGGAACCTCTTTACAAATGCAGTGAAGTTTACTCCGGACGGCGGAACAATTGAACTCAGCTTTAAACAGGCCGGGGAAATGGCCGAAATCTCAGTAAAGGACAACGGCAAAGGCATGACCGAAGAGCAGATTGCAAATCTCTGGATTCAGGGGAAAAACGCCGGACTCGGGATGTTCCTATGTAAAGAGTTTGCCGAACGCAACGGCGGCTCCATAAATGTAAAAAGCTCCCCGGGGGGAGGGAGCATCTTCACATTTTCGTTACCGACTCACGGTCCTGATTCGCACATGTCAGCCTAATTTACATCCATCTATATTACAGACATTTAGCTTCTGTCGCTATATTGAAAATCTAGATTTAGAAATCGTATTCAACTAACATACTGCGTGTTGTAAATTAGGCTGACATGTGCAAGATTCACTCTGCCAGAGTTTTTATTTAATGAGCGGCGACTCTTTCTGGGTCTGGAGCGGTTTGCGGTTTATCTCCACATCTTCGATGAGGATGGCTTTGGGGCTGATTACCGAAACGGGCACTTCGCCTGAATAAAGGTAGTTTGAAACATACTGCTCTTTGCTCACGCCAAGAACTCTCTTGAGTTTTGAGAGAGGAACCGGGGTGATTTCGGCACCGGCAACCAGAGTTTCTGAGCCGTCTTTAACAGATACTTTATAAATAATCTGAGTGTTTTCAGAAGTGAGCTTCTTAACTATGTATGCATAATCAAGACCCTCTTCAACTGCAGAGGCTATCAGACTCTTCTTGAGATCATCATAAGATGCTCCGCCCGGAGCTGAGATAAGCAGCGTACCTGGAGCAACCTCCATTGAGACAGATCTTGGTCTTACTCCAAACCTTACGGCTCCGGTAGACTCCTTTGTTCTTTTGGTCTCCACTCTGGTACTCAGAACGCCTTTAAGAATTCCGTTCTCAATAAGAGACTGACTCTTTACCGGAACCACACCCTGTGCATCTACAGAGTAGGTGCCAACAAGAGATTTACCGTTAAAATCTGCCAGATCTGTTCTGTTCTCAACAGAGATTCTGCTGTCAATAACCTTTTTACCAAACCTCTCCTCAAGCGGCTTAATCTCCCTGCGGGCAGAGATATTCTCGGCCCTGTAGACTGTTGCCATAACCTGAACAGGCTTTCTGTATGCAAAAATACCTGAAGGCGAGACTAGGTTAGAGGCGAATATATCTGCAGTTGCAGCCTCAGTAAATAGGACCGGACCCAGATAGTATTCATCCATTGAAGAGGCATCTCTCATTGCAATCATATGCTCAGCAAAGCGCACTGCGCAGGCGGCAAGAGAATCGGCATTGGGCAGCTTTTCAAGAGAAGAGGCAATAATTGTTTCGCTCTCCTCCATAGGCTGACCCTTTTTATTACGCACCTTCGCGCGAAGGGTTACAGACGAATATGAAACAGGCTCCTTGATTTTTGTTCCTTCGGTAGAGGTCATGTAGTAAATTGACTGAATTCCGTCAATCTCAACACGGGAACCATAAATCTGAGGGTATTTTGAGAATACTGCCGATACCTTCTTTGCCAGCTCTTCGTATGCCTTCTTGTCGAAGCTGAACGGAGCAACGGGAGCAACACTGCTTTGAACCTTACCAAGCGGAAGCATATCTGCAAAAGTCTTCTCCTCTTCCGGAATGTTGGCGGTCTTCAGGTTGTTCTTTTTTGAGTTGTACACCTCAACTGCAAACTTATATGCAATATCAGATGTCTGCCAGAAGTTTCTTCTGAGCTGGTCATAGTTGTCGTCAATAGTTGTATAGTAGGCAGATGTAATACCCTTTCCAGAGTACGCATAGTCACTTGAGAACTTGCTGTCCCCAACAAACATTGTAATTGAGTGCATTCTTTCGGTTGGACTCTCCTTTGTTGAAAGTACTGCGCCAAGGGAACTGTTAACCGAGATGTAGCGTGTCTCTGCAACTGTGGTTGCAATGTAGAATGGTGCCGGCGAGTTTGGAAGGATAAGCTCTTTGCGGCTTCTCTCC
>PHDP01000008.1 GCA_002842655.1 Bacteroidetes bacterium HGW-Bacteroidetes-14 | reverse complement strand
TTTGGCAGTAGTTGGTTTCATGACCATTTCTGCACAGTATGTTGCTGCTCAAACACCGGATCCAGCCGCTACCGAAACTGTTGACCAGTCGGCAGCAGCTCAGCAGGATATTCCGATCCACCAACAGCTTAAGGCCAAATTTATTGAGGGTGGTGCAGGTTTTATGGCATCAATCCTTATCGTTTTAATCCTCGGTCTTGCAATTGCCATTGAGAGAATTATTTATCTTAACCTGGCAACTACAAATACAGAGAAGCTCCTTAAGAAAATTGAAGAGGCTTTCGCAACAGGCGGAGTTGAGGCTGCTAAAGAGGTTTGCCGTAACACTAAAGGCCCGGTTGCTTCTATCTTCTATCAAGGTATTTCACGTATGGACGAAGGAGTTGAAGTTGTTGAAAAATCAGTTGTTTCTTATGGTGGAGTTCAGATGAGCCAGATGGAAAGCGGTCTTACATGGATCTCTCTCTTCATTGCAACAGCTCCTATGCTCGGATTCCTTGGTACAGTTATTGGTCTTATCCAGGCTTTTGACGCTATCGAGGCTGCAGGTGATATTTCTCCTAACGTAGTAGCAGGTGGTATGAAAGTGGCTCTGATTACAACAGTAGGTGGTCTGGTAGTAGGTATTATCCTCCAGGTTCTTTACAACTACATTGTATCTAAGATTGACTCTCTCGTTATTTCAATGGAAGATGCATCTATCTCACTTATCGATATCCTGGTAAAAGTTAAAAAATAACAACTATGTCAAAATTTGCTAAATATTTACTATATATACTGTTTGCAGTATCATTGGTATTTATCGTAGGATTCTTTATTGACCAGGATGCAATGCTTGATTCATTCTTGTACTATGCTTACATACTAGTAGGTATTGCAATTCTTTCAATAGTGATTCTACCTCTTTTAAGCCTTGGAAACAATCCAAAAGGTCTAAAGAGATTACTGATGACAGTCGTGCTTGCAGTTGTATTTGTTGGAGTTTCATATGCTCTGGCATCAAGCGACCCGCTTGTTGTTAAGATTAACGTTGAAGCAAATGAAAATACGCTTAAACTTACAGACGCCGGTCTGATTCTTACTTACATACTTTCTGTCGGAGCTTTTATTGCTATTATATCAGGCGGAATTATTAAGATGGTTAGAAACCGCTAGTATTAACTGAATTAAAAAAAACAAAGATATGGCTAGACCAGCACAGCAACTACCGTCATCTTCATTGGCTGACATTGCCTTCATGGTTCTCATATTCTTTCTGTTGGTATCAACAATGGACCAGGAAATGGGTCTGCAGCGTCGTCTGCCGCCTATGCCTGATCCAAACCAAAAGGTTGATGATGTTCAGATTAAGCGTCGTAACATCATGGTTGTTAAAATCAACGATGCAGACCGTCTACTTGCGGGTGGTACCCCAATGGATGTAAGCATGCTGAAAGAAAAGGCAAAAGAGTTCCTTCTTAACCCGTCAAATGATGAAAATTTGCCGGAGAGAGAGGAGAAGGTGATTGAAGGTTTTGGCTCTTATCCGGTTTCTAAAGGAGTTATATCTCTTCAAAATACACGCGGTACAAGTTATAATGCATACCTGAGAGTTCAGAACGAACTTGTGAGAGCAGTAAACGAAATCCGTGACGAATTTGCTCTGGCGAACTTTGGCAAGGTTTATATAAGCCTTGATGAAGAGAAACAGAGAATAGTAAGAGATGCAATCCCTCAGAACATATCAGAGGCAGATCCTAAAGATACAGGTAGAAAAAAATAATAAAAAACCAGAAAACAATGGCAAAATTCTCTAGAAAAGGAAAAGGAGGAACTCCTGAACTGAGTACCTCGTCTCTTGCAGACATTGTGTTCATGATTCTGTTGTTTTTTATGGTAACTACCAGTATGAGACAAACAGAAAGAATGGTGGCTATCAAGATGCCCGCAGCATCTGAGATTGCCAAGCTTGAGAGGAAAGACCTTGCAGCTTATATTTATGTGGGAACACCAATGCCGCACCTTCAGGGTCAGTTTGGTACAGACTCACGTATTCAGCTCAACGACTCTTTCAAATCAGTTGACGATATCCGCGACTTTATTGCAGCGGAACGTGAAACTCTCAGCGAGTCAGACCGCCAGTTCATGACAGTATCAATCAAAGCAGACGAAAACGTTCGTATGGGTATTGTTACAGACATTAAACAAGAGCTTAGAAGAACTTCTGCTCTTAAGATAATGTATGCAGCAAGAAAATCAACACCTGCGGGATTTTAGTCCAGGCTGAATTGACAAATATGAGGGTGCTTTTTTAAACAAAAAGGCACCCTCTTTTGTATAACCAGTGTATCAGCAACCACATAAAATGAAAAAGACCCTTTTAAATTCTATTATTATTGCACTGGCACTGATTATCTTGCCGGTAGCATCTTTCGGGCAGAATCAGAAGACGCCTAAAGCACCAAAATATGTATTCCTCTTTATTGGAGACGGCATGAGTCAGGCTCACATCTCACTTACAGAGGCATATCTTTCTACTCAGAAAGGTCTTATTGGAAATGAACCCTTCTCATTTACCAAATTTCCTGTAACAGGAATATCATCAACATATTCTGCCAATTCATTTATTACCTGTTCTGCTGCAGCAGGTACAGCAATTTCAACAGGAACAAAAACGAATAATCTAATGCTTGGCGTTGATCCGGCAGGAAACAAACTTACAAGCATTACATACAAACTTAAACAGAAGGGTTTTAAAATTGGAATTGTAACCAATGTAACTCTTGATCAGGCTACACCTGCAGCCTTCTATGCAAACAGCCTTAAAAGAAACAGCTATTATGACATAGCTGTTCAGCTTCCGCTCAGCGGACATGACTTTTACGGCGGAGGAGGATTTAACAGTCAAAACGGAACAGACAATAATCAGCCTAACATATATAAACTTGTAGCCGATGGCGGATATAAGATTGTAAGAGGCTTTGAGGGAATGAAGAGTGTTAAGGCCGGTGAAAAAGTTGTTCTTGTTCAGTCTGAGGGTAAAGAGGGAGACCTCCCTTTTGCAATTGACCGTAAAGAGGGTGATCTTACTCTTAAACAGATTGTCTCTTCTGCTATTAGTCATCTATATTCACCGTCGGGATTTTTTATTGTGGCAGAAGGCGGGAAAATTGACTGGAGTGCCCATGCGCATGACGGCAAAACAACAATTATGGAGGTACTCGATTTTGCTGAAGCAATAGATGCGGCCTATGAATTCTATTTGAAACATCCAGATGAAACTCTCATTATTGTTACTTCAGATCATGACACAGGCGGAGTATCAGTTGGCGCAAAAAAAGGATACAATCTTAATCTGAAATCTCTGGATGCTCAAAGTGCATCAATGGCTATTGACCCGGAAAACCTTGAGAAATATGAGGAGATGAACACCAAGGCTTCTATAGGATGGACAACTACATCTCACTCAGGTGTTGCAGTTCCAGTATATTCTGTTGGGGCAGGCAGCCTGAATTTTTCCGGCAGATTCGACAATACAGATATACCAAGACTTATTTTTAAAAGTTTGAATATTCCATTCTGATATGAAAAAATTAATGACATTGGTGCTTTTGCTGAGTTTTACACTCTCATTTGCACAGCAATCTCCTAAAAGAGAATTCAGGGGAGCATGGATTCACACAGTGGGAAATCAGCAGTTCAAAAACATGAGTACCGACTCTGTTAAACAACTGTTTATTAAAACACTGGACAACTTTGTCAAAGCCGGCATCAATGCCGTTATTTTTCAGGTAAGACCCCAGGCAGATGCTTTTTACAAATCTGAGCTGGAGCCATGGAGCAGATTTCTCTCAGGTACTCAGGGGGTAGCTCCTGCGCAGGAGTGGGACCCATTGCAGTTTATGATTGAGGAGTCTCACAAAAGAGGGATGGAACTTCATGCCTGGTGTAATCCTTACAGAGTTACATCAAATGACACAGAGCAGCTGCACCCGGACCATCTCTATTTCAAAAAACCTGAGATTTTCAAAAAATACGGAAAGCAACTTTACTTTGACCCGGGTGAACCGGAGGCAATTGAGCACACAGTAAAAGTAATTGCAGACATAGTTACAAGATACGATCTTGACGCAATCCATTTTGATGATTATTTTTACCCCTACCCCATTGCATTTGAGGAGTTTCACGATGATGCCTCTTTTGTAAAGTATGCACAGAAACAGGGATTTGAATACTGGCAGAAGGCAGACTGGAGGAGAAATAATGTTGCAACACTCATCAAAGAGCTAAATGATACCATAAAAGCTATCAAACCGTGGGTACGCTTCGGAATCAGCCCATTTGGAATTCACAGAAACCTTAAAGATACTCCAGACGGAAGCGGCAGTAAAACAAACGGTCTCTCAAATTATGAACAACTGTTTGCAGATGTTCCTTCCTGGCTGGAAAAGGGCTGGATTGACTACAATGTGCCTCAGATTTACTGGAAAATAGGACATCCTGCCGCAGATTACAAAACTCTTATCGAGTGGTGGAGTGAAAAGAATTTTGGAGGACAACTATACATAGGCCAGAATATCTCAACTTTTAACGAAGCCGATCTTGACAACCCGGAGAAAACACAGTTTGAGGCAAAAATGAGAATGGTCAGAACACTTCCAAATGTACACGGAAATGTATGGTGGCCGGGATGGAGCATAAATGCAAACCCTTTTGGTTTCACCGATTCGCTGTCGGCAACATATCAAAAGCATCCGGCACTAATTCCTGCTTATACTCAGCTCGATTCAACCGCTCCGGTGGCAGTGACAAAGGTTACATTTAAAGGAGGAGTAATTTCATGGAGTCATCCTCTTCTGGGCTCGGCAGATGCAGAAAAAATGCAGGAACCTCAGTTCTTTGCTGTTTATCGTTTTCCGGAGGGTGTAAATCCTGATATTGCCAATTCTGATTACCTGCTTAAGGTAGTTGACACCAATAATCTGAGACTTGACAGACAGAGCGGTAAAAAGGTAAAATACACATACATTGTTACGGCAATTGACCGCTGCAGAAATGAGAGTTTACCTTCTAAGCCAGTTAAAGTTTCATACTAAAATTTATATATTGTCTTTTGGCATCATTTACGTAACTTTGCCGGGATAAATTGCACATAACGAAAATGGAAAGCGGTAAAAGAACAAAAATTGCACAGCTTCTGAAAAGCGAACCGGGAGTTCCTGCTTTGGTGAAGGGCTGGGTAAGGACTAAAAGAGGAAATAAGAACGTGGCGTTTGTTGCCCTTAATGACGGATCAACTGTAAATAATATACAGATTGTTTTTGACATGACCAGGTTCACCGAAGATCAGCTTAAGCCTGTAACTACAGGTGCCTGTATTGCTGTGGAAGGTAATCTTACAGCCTCTCCCGGCGGCGGGCAGGCAGTGGAGATATCTGCAGAGACTCTTCTGGTTTACGGAACAGCAGATTCTGAGACTTACCCACTTCAGAAAAAGGGACACAGTATGGAGTTCCTCAGGGAAATCGGTCACCTTCGTCCAAGAACAAATACTTTTGGCTGTGTTTTCAGAATAAGACATGCAATGGCTTTTGCCATTCACAAATTCTTTAATGACAAAGGATTCTTTTATCTGCACACACCAATTGTGACAGCATCCGATGCAGAGGGTGCAGGTGCAATGTTCCAGGTTACCACACTTGATCTGAATAACATACCAAGAGACGAAAATAACAAGATAGACTATACACAGGACTTCTTTGGCCGGGCATCAAACCTGACTGTAAGCGGTCAGCTGGAGGGAGAGCTGGGAGCAATGGCCCTCGGTGAGATTTATACCTTCGGACCAACTTTCAGGGCAGAAAATTCAAATACTCCGCGCCACCTTGCCGAATTCTGGATGATAGAGCCTGAAATGGCATTCTATGAAATCAAGGATAACATGGACCTTGCAGAGGAGTTTATCAAGTACCTTGTAAAATATGCCCTCGAGAACTGCATGGATGACCTGAAGTTCCTGAACGACATGTTTGACAAAGAGCTCATAGAGAGACTCAGGGGAGTTGTTGAAACTGACTTTGTTCGTCTTCCATACACAGAAGGCGTAGATATACTCATGAAATCCGGTGTTAAGTTTGAGTTCCCTGTATACTGGGGTGCCGACCTTCAGAGTGAACATGAGAGATATCTTGTAGAAAAACATTTCATGCGCCCTGTTATCCTTACAGATTATCCGAAGGAGATAAAGGCATTTTACATGAAGCAGAACGAAGATGGCAGGACAGTTCGGGCAATGGACGTTCTCTTCCCAAAAATTGGAGAGATAATAGGAGGCTCGCAGAGAGAGGAATCTCTTGAAAAACTGGAAGCAAGAATCGAAGAGCTTGGAATGGAGAAAGAGGGAATGTGGTGGTATCTGGATACAAGGCGGTTTGGAACAGCTCCGCACTCAGGCTTTGGTCTTGGATTTGAAAGACTGCTGCTCTTTGTTACCGGAATGTCAAACATTCGTGATGTTATTCCTTTCCCAAGAACGCCTAAAAACGCAGAATTTTAAAATATATGCTGATAATTGGAATTGCCGGCGGCACCGGCTCCGGAAAGACTACTGTAGTAAAAGAGATTACTAAGTCAATGTCCGAAGGAGAGGTGGTCGTAATCCCTCAGGACTCATATTACAAGGACAACAGTCACCTTCCTCTGGAAGAGAGGCTGGAACTGAATTTTGACCACCCTGAATCTATTGACTTCAAGCTGCTGGTAAAACAGCTCAAGGAACTTAAAGCCAACAAACCCATTGAACAGCCAATCTACTCATACCTGACCTGCTCAAGATCTTCTACTGAAACTGTTCATGTAGATCCTGCGCATATTATTATTGTAGAGGGCATTCTTATCTTTACTTGTGCAGAACTGAGAAATGTCATGGACATAAAGGTATTTGTCGATGCAGATGCAGACGACAGGCTGGGCAGGGTTATTACAAGGGATAATATTGAACGGGGCAGAACTGTTGAAAAGGTTCTCGAGAGATATGAGAAGACTGTTAAACCAATGCACCTTCAATTCATTGAACCAAGCAAAAGATACGCAGATATTATAATTCCCCAGGGCGGACACAACCGTGTGGCAATTGATATTCTTCTTGCAACAATTGAGAAAGCTCTCAAAAAGAGATAATGTTCAAACGAGACAACAATGCAGGACTCTATTTAACGGTAGCAGTACACCTTGTAGTCCTTATTGTACTGCTTTCCACCAGGATAGCTTTTGAAATCCGGGAGGAGAATGCATTTGTACTTGACTTTACCCGCGAAGAGGAGGTTGAAAAGCAGGAAAAAGAGGAGCAATTCAGGCAAGATATCAGCAAAGAGCTTGATGATATAATTGCAGGACGTACTCCGGTAAGAAATGTTGTAGTTGACGCTGGTTCCAGAAGAAAAGCTCTGAAAGACGACAGGTTCAAAAATCCAAATCAGGTCTATGATGAGGCCAAAGCACTTCAGGACAAACTTGATGCCTCCAGACGTGATGCAGAGAGGGAACAGGGATCTGATAATGTTTCCACAAAACAAAATGAAGTACAGAAAGAGGCTCAGCCATACAGAGGGCCCTCTGTGATTTCATATACCCTGGAGGGAAGAAAGGCTGTTTCTCTTCCTATTCCCGTTTATAAATGTGTTGGCGGCGGCGATGTAAGCGTAGCAATTTCTGTTAACAGAAAAGGCTATGTTATTGCGGCCTCTGTTATCGAAAACGCCTCTGCCACAGATATCTGCTTAAGAGAGTATGCAATAAAAGCGGCAAAATCATCAAGATTTACCGCCTCATCTTCTGCCTCCGAGAAACAAACCGGAGAAATTGTCTACCGGTTTATCGCCCAATAATTTTTCTATTTTTTTGCCGCCTCAATTACATTGTCTATTTCTGACATGATCGGGTAGAATGCTTTATCGTCAAGTGGAGAGTATCTTCCAATAAGTGCCCTAATCTGAGCAGAGACAATGAACTTGCACTCATCCCACTCTCCCGGAGCAGGAATCGTCTGCCTCGATGCTGCATAGGCAAGAAATCTGGTTTCAAATCCCTTTGACAGGAAGAACTTTTCAAGCCTTGGAAGATCACCAATTTTACGAAGTTCGTCACGGTATATGTCTGCCATATCAGATGCAAAACGGAATACAAGTCCCTGCTCACCGAGTTTAATGAGAAACTTGTTGACTCCTGCTGTATCGAGCGGCACAAAAAGATCCGGAGTTATTCCGCCGCCGCCGTAAACAATTTTTCCTTTAGGTGTGGTAAACTTAAGTGAATCATTAGTCTTTATGCTGTCTGCAGAGGTCATCTCTCCGTGACGGTAACGCTCCATTATATCGTTGCGGTAATCTTTGCTGTATGGTTTCTGGATAGACCTTCCTGTTGGTGTGTAAAATCTTGCCACAGTAAGGCGGATTCCTGATTTATCGGAAAAATAGATTGGCTCCTGTACCAGTCCCTTTCCAAATGATCTTCTTCCAATTATGGTTCCCCTGTCGTTGTCCTGAATTGCTCCGGCAAAGATTTCGCTTGATGATGCAGATCCTTCGTCAATGAGCACTTTAAGACCAATATCCCGGAAACTGCCCCGGCCGTCTGCATGAAAATCTTCCCTTTTCCTGTGGAGCCCCTGCATGTAAACAATCAGTTCACCCTTTCCCAGAAATTCATTGGATAAAAGAAGTGCCTGATCAAGATATCCTCCTGTGTTTCCGCGAAGGTCAAAGATGAGAGTCTTCATTCCACTTTTGCGAAGTTCCTTGACTGCAGAGATGAATTCATCATGACTTGTTCTGGAGAACTTGGAAAGTTTAACATAGCCAAGGGTATCATTTACCATATAGCTTACATCGACACTTTTTACCGGAATCTTGTCCCTTTTAATATCAATGTTGAGAATCTCTTTTGAGCGACCCCTCTTAAAACCAACCTTCACAACAGATCCGGACTTGCCTCTTAGCATGCTCACCAGAGAATCCTGGTCCAGTTTCACTCCGGCAACCTTTTTCCCGTTTACCTCCATAATTCTGTCTCCGGAGAGTACCCCTGCCCTTTCGGATGGCCCGCCTGAAACAACCTGTATTACAATTGCCGTATCGTTTGGAACATTGAACTGAACACCAATTCCGTCGAAGTTCCCCTGAAGCTCCTCCTCTGCGTCCTTAAGATCACGCGGAGGGAGATATACCGAATGAGGGTCAAGGCTCTCCAGAATGAGTGGAATAGCCTTTTCTGTAATATCTGTATAATTAACAGAATCTACATAGTTCTTGTCAATCTCACCAAGAACCAGCATGAGTTTATCCCAGTTGCGCGCTTTTATTTCAAGCTCACCATTCCTGCTCTGGAATTGCCAGAACCTGATGCCTACAAATACTGCAATAAGCAATATAACAATAAGTGGCCACGGATTTTTCCTGATCCTGTCATTAAATATACTCATGTTCAGTCAGATAAATTAACAATTTCAATACCAACTCTTTTAAGCAGATCAATACCCTCAGTTTTCCTGTAGTTATCCCTGTAGACCAAACGCTTAATACCCGCCTGGATTATCAGTTTAGAACACTCTATACAAGGTGCCGTTGTAACATACATGGTAGCCCCTTCGCTGCTGTTCCCCGATTTGGCAACCTTTGTGATTGCGTTTGCCTCTGCGTGGAGAACATACGGTTTTGTTATTCCGTCTTCATCTTCACATACATTCTCAAAACCCGAGGGAGTACCGTTGTAGCCATCAGAAATTATCATTTTGTTCTTAACGATAAGCGCACCCACCTGTCTTCTCTTGCAATATGAATTCTTTGACCATACCTGAGCCATATCCAGGTAACTTCTGTCAAACTGCATCTGTTTTTCGTCCATTTTTAATCTTCTATTCTTTGATAAAGGAATCTCTTAATACTTCTTTTTGGAGTTTTCTCGAACTCTTCAGGGAAAATTTTGCTGGAGGCAATTTTGCAATAGTTGGGGAGCTCTTCATTAACCAGAGCTATATTCTCTTCCATCTTCTTCTCGAGTGCGGAGGCTGATAGTCCTTCGGCCTCTGCCTGTTCAAAATCGGGATAAATCAAAGCATTCAGAACGCCCTTATTTTCAATTACCAGCGACTCCACTACATAAGGCATGTTGTTGATTATGCTCTCGATCTCTTCCGGATAGATGTTCTGTCCTGAAGGACCAAGTATCATGCTCTTTGAACGTCCTCTGATATAGAGATAGCCATCGGCATCAATAACCCCCATATCTCCTGTTTTCATCCATCTGTCTCCTGTAAATGTCGCCTCGGTAGCCTCCTGGTTTTTGAAGTAACCCAGCATTACATTATCTCCCTTGCAGAGAATCTCTCCGGGTATGTTCTGAGGGTCAGGGGAGTCAATCATAATCTCCATTCTGGGAGCTGCTTTTCCACAGGAAAAGAGCCTGGTGTTATCCCATGGGGCATATGTAATTATTGGCGCACACTCT
Organism: Bacteroidetes bacterium HGW-Bacteroidetes-14; assembly: GCA_002842655.1. Classification (GTDB taxonomy): domain Bacteria; phylum Bacteroidota; class Bacteroidia; order Bacteroidales; family UBA932; genus Bact-08. The sequence continues at coordinate 22,681 of PHDP01000008.1, read as the reverse complement.
GTCATTCCGTAACCCACTGTGAAGGGAAAGCTGATTTTTCTGAAGAAGGCCTCTGCCTCCTTGTTAAAAGCAGCACCTCCAATGATTACCTCTTTGAATCTTCCTCCAAAGGTTTTTACCAGCTCTGCCAGAATTTTTTTCTGAATTTTCTGGTCTATTACAGGCAATCTCAGAAATAATCTGATTGCAGTTTTATTAATAATAGGCTGAAGCTTCTTCTTGTATATCTTCTCAATAATAAGAGGCACCGCAATAATAATATCCGGCTTAATCTCGGCAAACGCCTCCATTATTATTTTGGGGCTCGGAACCCTTGTCAGAAAATGAACATGTGCTCCAACAGCCATCTCGAACAGAAATTCGAACATCATTCCGTACATATGTGCAGTGGGCAGCATTGACACTACATTTGATTTGTTGCCCAGCTGGGGATGAACTTCAATTCCAAAATCGACATTAGATTTAAGCGCCCTGTATGGCAGCATGACACCTTTGGAAAAGCCAGTAGTTCCCGATGTATAATTGATAATTGCCAGTTCGTCCGGAGAGTCCTTGTGATAATTCAAATGTTCAGGTCTGAAGTTTTTGGGATACTTTTTCCCAAAATATTCGTTAAGGTGAGCACGGGTATCGTGAACAATCTGAGCCTTTGCATACAGAATTGAAAAATCTGAAACCAGTATCGCAGCCTCAATGGATGGCATCTCTGACTCGCTGAGTTGTTCCCATATAGAATCTCCGGCAAAAAGAATTCTCGATTCTGAATGGTTTACAATATGATGAATGTTACCCGGTTTGAATTCATGAAGAATTGGTACAGCAACAGCACCGTAAGAAATAGTTGCAAGAAAGACGACACCCCAGTTGGCCTGATTTCTGGAGCAGATAGCAACCTTGTCTCCTTTTCGGACTCCGCACAGTTCAAATACAATGTGCAGTTTTTCAATTCTTCTGGCAACATCTCTGTAATGGAGTGTAATGCCCTTGTAGTCCGAAAGAGCCGGATTGTCCCAGTTTGCCCTGAAACTGTTTTCCAGCTGTTTATTTAAAGACCTTTCCATTTATATTGAGGGTTAGTTATTCAAATGTTTGCAGTTTGCACAGATGGGAATAGAGACCCTTTTGCAAAAGCAGGTCGTTATGAGTACCTGTCTCAACAATACGCCCCTCCTTCAAAACAACTATTTCGTCTGCATGCTGAATTGTAGAGAGTCTGTGAGCAATTACAATAGATGTTCTGTTTTTCATAAGGTTGGTGAGTGCCTCCTGTACCAGTCTTTCGCTCTCTGTGTCAAGCGCAGAAGTAGCTTCATCAAGTATAAGCACCGGCGGATTCTTAAGAACTGCCCTGGCAATTGCAAGACGCTGACGCTGACCGCCTGACAGCTTTCCTCCTCTGTCACCTATATTTGTCTGGTAACCATTCTCCATCTGGGAGATGAATTCATGTGCATTTGCAATTCTGGCGGCAGCTATAACATCTTCCTCCTTTACATTTTCCAGGCCGAATGTAATGTTGTTATAAACTGTATCGTTGAAAAGAATTGCCTCCTGTGTAACAATCCCCATCAGACCAATAAGGTCTTTTGGTGAATAATTTCTGATATCTGTACCATCAATCAGGATTGCACCCTCTGTGACATCATAGTATCTTGGAATAAGGTCCACAAGCGTTGTTTTACCGGCACCTGACGGTCCAACCAGAGCAATCATCTTACCCTTTTCAACAGTTAAATTAATATCCCTGAGCACAGGTTCATTATTATATTTAAAGGATACATTTCTGAACTCGATATCTTTTTTGAACTCCCTGATGGGCACCGGATTTTCTGCCTTCCTGATTGCTACAGGTTCATCAAGAATTGCAAAAATTCTCTCTCCTGAAACGAGTCCTCTCTGGATAAGAGCATATGTATTGGATATTGACTTTGCCGGTTCAAGAACCTTCCAGTAGAATGCAATGTAAAGCATCAGGCTCGGCAGGTCCATTCCAAGGCGGCCGGTCAGGTGCATGAATCCTGCAAAAAAGAGAATTGCCACAGCTATTGAAATACCCATAAACTCAGAGAAGGGACTAGCCATCTCCTGTCTGTAGAACATTTTCTTGCTGGACATCTTGTGCGAATCATTAGTAGCAGCAAAAGCCTTTCTGACATAACCCTGAGCATTGAATGCCTTAATAATTCTGGCACCGGATATTGCCTCCTCAAACTGACTCAGGATCCGGCCAATATACATCTGAGTGTCTGCAGCCCCTTTTCTCAGAGAGCGGGTAATTCTTGTTATAATGAAAGCAGATACAGGAAGAGTGACCAGAGTAACTATAGTAAGCCTTGGTGACATATATATAAGTGCTCCCAGAAAACCAATCACCTGCAGAGGATCCCTGAAGACTACATGAAAACTGTTTGCCACACTGTTTTGCACCTCAGTTACATCATTTGATATACTTGAAAGGATGTCACCCTTTCTCTTATCACTAAAGTATCCAATGTGCAGGGCAGATATTTTCCGGAACAGATCCTCCCTGATTCTCTGCATTATGGTAACTCTCATTTTTACAATAATTCTCTGTGAGAGATACTTTATCACTCCAGACATAAATGTAAAGATGATAAGCATAATGCATACGAATGCAAGACCCCTGAGAGTTCCGTTATTGACCATTATCTTGCTCAGGTAGTGCTGGAAAAGCTGTGTAAAGTAGTCGACTGAAAGTGTGAACTGAGGCAGATCTCCTATTGTGCTTACACTCTCTGGTTCAAAAACCACAACCAGAAGTGGTTTGAAAAGGGCAAAGTTCACCATACTGAAAACAAGAGCCAGGATGCTCAGAATCAGGTAGGCAGGCCAGTAGTTCCTGTAAGGCTTGGCATAAGCCAGCAATCTTTTAAATGTATTCATTTTTCTTTGCTCTCTTCGTAATCTACATATTCACCAACGCTGTCATCTACAATTTTGTCTCTTTTAACGTTGTCGCTCACGATTGTTCCGTCCTCCTCCTTAACTCTGTTGTCCTGAGCAGCCCTGTGAGCTCCCGGGTCTGCAAAGTTTCCAAGCTTCTTTTTTATCCACCATCTGAGTAAAAAAGGCGCAATCCGGCCTATGAGCCAAAATATGATAACTGTAATAAATAAAAAACTAATAAACCCTTCCATCTGTCTACTTAACTTTTTTGGTCACACCTGTTTCAAGATTTAGCCTTATTTGCTTACCCTGAGTCGTTTTCACGATAACCTCCTCGTCTGAATAAGGCTTAACCGGAGTCTCCGGCATAAGCTCCTTCTGCTTGAGAGCAGCTGTAACTTCAATTCCGTTTATTGTATAAATTCTTGTTTTAAGCTGAGTCCTAAGTATCCAGTAATGGTTCTTTCCTAATGTGAGCAGTTCAGGGAAAGATTTTATGGTCTCCTCTGTTGAAATATCACTCCATGCAGGATAAGGCCTGCACTCTCTGTCATAGAGCCTGAGCCTGTTATCCATATGCAGAAGCATAATAGCGTATTCACCGTCAATTTTGTAGACTTTTGGTCCCAGCATTATAAGGTCATCAACTGCCTTAGGATAAGGATTGACAAACCTTCCGTTTCTGTCCAGCAGATATACCTTGTTCCCGCTGGCAAAAAGCATCTGCAGTTTACCATTATTCATATAGTCAATCTGCTCAACAAATCCTCTTAAAGGCGTCTCGAAAGGAACAGCCCAGATACCTTTCAGATTTTTATCCGCAAGCTGAAGCCTGTAATTGCTTAACTGTACCAGATACTCGGTTTCGCCGTTCATAAAATTTCTGAGCTCATACGGACCTACAGGTACTTTTACTATGCTGTCCTGCTCCCATCCGGCAGGCCCCTGATTCTCCTCAGGTTTAGGCGGAGTGGGTAATTTTTCAAGATTCTTAGCGTAAAGCAAGAGCTCAAACCCGGACTTCTCCTCATCCGGAAGCATTCTGAACTGGATAAAACCAAAATTAACCTTCTTAAGAACCGGCGAAATATCATCTGCAATCACTTTCCTGAAGAAAGATGTAACGGTGTCCTGCATATTGGTCATATTCACAGACAAAGTAAAAGGAGAGCCCCCAAATTCGGCAAGTCCTGAAACAGGCGTCTGACTTATAAAGTCATCCATTGAAAATGACTCGCTTCTCCCTGAAGCAAACTCCTCCAGTATACCAGCAGAACCAATAATTGTCCAGTTATCCCGGTTAAGGTAATACTCCTCCTTGTTATTCTCAAACAAAGAGCCTATCAGCTCCCTGATTTTCCCTCCGTTGTCAAACTTCAGAACTGAATCCCTGATAAGTTTCTCTTTTCCGGAAAAAATTCTGGAAAAGAACTTTGTCACAGGATTTGACTTACCCTTTCTGATCATTGTAACCCACTCAATATGTCCGCCATAAGGTATTGCAGCAATCGATATCTCTTCCGGATTCTGGGAAATTATCCATTCCGCAGCGTTCATACTCAGTTCAAGATTCAGTTTTTTGTGCAGTTCACGGTATGCTCTTACAGAGCTTATCATATTGTCCCAGCTCCCCGGTGTAAACGAGAAGAGGGCAAAAGTATTTGCAGGAGCAATCGTATGAGCCCTTATATCCCCCTTCTCTCCCGGTGTTATTGCACTTGCATAGTTCCCCACTCCCTTGAGGTTTACAAATTCTCCGGTGTAGAGATGGTGCGAATTATTTACATCTCCTGTTGCAATGCTCCATGCAGATAATTTTGAGGCAAAATCTGCATACCCCAGGTATTTTGAAGCAGCCAGTCCGGAAAATAGTTTCCCTAACTGCTGATGGTTTATAAATATCAGATTACCGTTAAAAGTTGCAGTTGAGGCAATTTTTGAGAAATCTGCGTTGTCCATTATTGAAGTTCCGGAATTGAGGTGCCTTACAGATGCCTCAACAAGCAGCGGCGATGTGGATGCAAGCAGATATCCCTTATAGAAAGAGATCTCAGCTCCGGCAACAGATATAAGGTTTGCACCGTTAAAGTTTCTGGACCTCACAGTGGCTCCCTCAGTTAGCCTGGCAGAGAGAAGTTCCTGCCCGGAAGCGTCAACTGAAGAGAGATTCAGACAGAAAAGCAGCGAAACCTCATTCTTTCCGGAATAGTGGATAGACGTCAGCGCATCAGCAGAGGCCACTTCAGAAAAATCAGATTCGCTTTTAGCAAGAAAATTTATCTTGTTGATAAGCTTATAGAGTGAATTCTCCTTTTGGACCAGTCCCGAGAGGAGATTGTCTGCCTTAAATACTGACTCTCCAATCTCAATTGGCGATTCAAAGAGCCAGATTCCAACGGCATCAACAGGCACTGCAAAAAGTGACTTCTTTTCGGCAGCAGAAGAGGTTACAACCTCATCCTGTTTTCCTTTGATATTTAAAAAAAACACCGCACCCGTGGCAGTCAGAACTGTCAGGATGATTGCAGATATAATGTATGCTTTTTTACTCAGAGACATAAGCCCACAAAGCTATTAAAAATATGAAATATGTCAAAATGATTAATTGGAGCGTCTAACTTAAAAATTTATATATTTGTATTGGAATTTGATATTAAATTATAGTTAAAAAGAGAAATAAACTTCCGAATTTATGGATTCACGCCTAAAGTACAACATCAACCCTGTGGTTGCTCATCTTAACAAGCTCCCTGCAGAATTTACAAAAAAAGATATTATCAAGTTTGTGCTTGATAAAGATATCCGCATAATTAACTTCAGATATGTTGCGGCAGACGGCCGCCTTAAAACGCTTAACTTTCCCGTAAGCAGTTATCAGTATCTGGAATCAATCCTAACGTATGGCGAGAGAGTGGACGGCTCCAGCCTCTTTCCTTTTATTGAGGCGGGATCAAGCGACCTATATGTAGTTCCGAGATTTTCAACAGCATATCTGGACCCTTTTTCTGAAATCCCGGCTCTTGGTATGCTTTGTTCATACTTCACCAAAGAGGGACAACCGCTGGAGAGCTCTCCCGAATATACCCTGCTGAAGGCTTCCCGTTCATTTACCAAAGCAACCGGACTTAAGTTCGAGGCAATGGGTGAACTTGAGTTTTACATAACTGATAAGTCAGAAGAGCTTTACCCGACTCCAAATCAAAAGGGATATCACGAATCTGAACCATTCACAAAGTTTGAGCAGTTCAGAACAGAGGCAATGAAACTTATTGCCCAGACAGGCGGAATGATTAAATACGGCCACTCTGAGGTTGGCAACTTTACCCTGGACGGAAAGATATACGAACAGAACGAAATTGAGTTTCTTGTTTCACCTGTAGAATCTGCAGCAGACCAGCTGGTAATAGCAAAATGGATTATCCGTGCACTGGCCTTCAGATACGGGCTCGATGTCACTTTTGCTCCAAAGATAACAATAGGTAAAGCCGGGAGCGGGCTCCATTTCCATACAAGAATGATGAAAGATGGAAAATCTGTAATGACAGAGAACGGCAGGCTTTCTGATACAGCTAAAAAAGCAATAGCAGGTTACATGAAGTGTGCTGCTTCCCTTACAGCTTTTGGAAATACAAATCCTACCTCATACTTCAGGCTGGTTCCTCATCAGGAGGCTCCAACAAGTATCTGCTGGGGAGACCGCAACAGATCTGTGCTGGTGAGGGTCCCTCTGGGGTGGACAGGTGAGAACAATATGGTTGCAACGGCAAATCCTCTTGAAGAGAAACAAGATTTCCAGATGCCGGACAAACAGACTGTAGAGATGAGATCTCCGGACGGATCTGCAGATATCTACCAGATGCTTGCAGGGCTGGTAGTCGCTGCAAGAACAGGTTTTGAAACGGAAAACGCTCTTGAAATAGCAGAGAGATGCTATGTTGGCGTAAACATCCATGACAAACAGCATGAAGATAAGATGACAGCTCTTGAGCAGCTTCCTGCATCATGTCACGAATCTGCTATTGAGCTTGAGGCAAAAAGAGCTATTTACGAGAAGGATGGTGTTTTTGCGCCGGGCTTGATTGACGGGGTGATAAAAAAGCTCAGGTCATACGAAGACAAAGATATCCGCAAGGAGCTGCAGGACAATCCTTCAAAAATGAGCGAACTGGTTGAGCAGTTTTACCACTGCGGATAGATAAAATTACAGGGGGGAGGTTAGTTGCCCATCTCTGCCAGAAACTTAATTCTGACAAGTCTGATCTCCTCCTCTGAATAACCTTTCCCGAGTTCGTCAGAGGCCTCTTTAAGAGAGTCCGATTCTGCTTCAGTACGGAAATATTCATAAATATCGTCTACCTTATCATCGTCAATAGTCTGACGGATATAGTAGTCGATATTTATTTTTGTACCAGAACTTACAATAGCCTCAAGTTCGTTGAGAATATCATCAAGTTCAATTCCCTTTGAATCTGCGATATCCTCAAAAGGAAGTTTCCGGTCAATTCCGTTTATTATATGAACCTTTATTGCAGACTTGTTTACAACAGACTTCACAACAAAGTCCATAGGCCGGTCAATCTCATTCTCATCTACATACTTTGAGATTAGCTCCACAAACTCTTTTCCGAATTTTTTTGCCTTTCCCTCTCCCACTCCCTGGCAATTCTTGAGCTCATCAAGGGTAACCGGATACTGGATTGACATATCTTCCAGGGAAGGATCGTTGAAGATAACAAACGGCGGCAGCTTTAACCTTTTTGATACTGACTGGCGAAGATCCCTCAGCATAGCCAGAAGGGCTTCGTCGCCGGCAGAGGCACTCTTTGAATGCCCCGGAGTTGAAACATCATCGTCTTCATCTGAATCTGTAAACTCCCTGTCTTCTGTAATCATTATTGTCTGCGGATTCTCCAGAAATGCGCGCCCTGCAGCAGTAGATGATATCAGGCCATATTTTTCAATATCTTTTTCAAGTAAATGATGAATAAGAGACTGCCTGATAACAGCCATCCAGAATCTCACTCCTTTAGACTTTCCGGCCCCAAAGAGTTCGTGATTGTGATGGTTGTATGATTTGATAATTGAGTTGTTCACTCCGGCAAGGATATTGGCAATATGTTCTGATTTAAACTGCTCCTTCATGGTAGAGAGCAACTCAAGTACCAGCGCAACATCTTCCTTGCCGTCAAACTGCTTTTTAGGGAAGAGGCAGTTATCACAGGAGCCGCAATTCTCCTGAGTGTACTCTTCTCCAAAATAGTTAAGCAGAACTTTCCTTCTGCAGAGGCTTGATTCAGAATACGAGACTGTCTCCATGAGAAGCTGCTTCCCTATCTCCTGCTCAGAGACAGGCTTTCCCTGCATGAATTTTTCAAGTTTCTGAATATCCTTGTATGAGTAAAATGCTATACACTGACCCTCGCCTCCGTCACGGCCTGAGCGTCCTGTCTCCTGATAATAACTTTCAAGACTCTTTGGAATATCGTAGTGAATCACAAAGCGGACATCCGGTTTGTCAATTCCCATTCCGAATGCAATTGTTGCAACAATCACATCCACATCTTCCATCAGAAACTTATCCTGATTCCCTGCCCTTGTGGCTGCATCCAGCCCAGCATGATAAGGCAAAGCTTTTATGCCGTTTACAACGAGAAGCTGAGCCACATCCTCAACCTTTTTTCTGCTGAGACAGTATATAATACCGGATTTACCCTGATTGTTCTTTATGAACTTGATGATCTCCCTCTCTGTATTCGCTTTGGTGCGAATCTCATAATAGAGATTAGATCTGTTAAACGATGTCTTGAAAACTCTTGCATCAAGCATACCCAGATTTCTCTGAATATCATTCTGAACCTTAGGTGTGGCAGTGGCAGTAAGGGCAATGACCGGAGCCTTGCCAATCTCCTGAACTATCGGATAGATTCTTCTGTATTCAGGGCGGAAATCATGTCCCCATTCCGAGATACAGTGCGCCTCATCCACGGCATAAAATGAGATGGTAAGCTGACGGAGAAAATTAATATTCTCCTCCTTTGTAAGAGACTCAGGTGCTACATACAGCAACTTGGTCTGACCTGAAAGAAGGTCCTCGCGTACCTCCTGTATCTGAGCCTTGTTAAGCGAAGAGTTCAGAAAGTGGGCAATTCCCTCTTTTTCTATAACAAATCCCCTGATGGCATCTACCTGATTCTTCATGAGGGCGATGAGGGGAGATATAATGATTGCGACCCCGGGCATGAGCAGTGCAGGGAGCTGATAGCAAAGCGACTTTCCCCCTCCTGTTGGCATAAGTACAAAGGCGTCATTCCCCTCCATAAGATGCCTTATAACCTCCTCTTGCTGACCCTTGAAAGCGTCAAAGCCAAAAAATTGCTTTAGCTGATTATGCAGATACTCAGAAGTTGTTAGCATATGTAATTGTCTCTCCGAAAATATTCCAAAAATTTGTTAAAAAAAGTTACCTTTGTACCTCTAAGTTATTTATAAGTTTCATCATCACAAAATTTTTTGGATTTATTTGGTGGCTTAGCTTAGATAAAATTGACCATATAATTGAAAAAGAGCATAACAATGACAAATTTCAACCCCAACGACCCAGGGATGGCAAACGGAAATTACTTTGCGCTTCCCTACAGCCTCGAGGAGTCGGAAATTGCCCTTATTTCTGTTCCGTGGGATGTGACAACATCATACAGGCCAGGCACACATAAAGGACCCGAAGCCATAATTGAGGCTTCCGTACAGGTAGATCTGTACGATCCGCTGGTTCCGGATGCATGGCAGACAAAAATTGGAACTGTTCCTGCAGATGATAAGATTGCAAAGGATAACAAAAAATACCGCAAGATTGCAGAGGGAGTAATAGAAGAGCTGGAAAAGGGTAAAAGCACAGAAGAGCTTAAGTCCGACCTTGACAAGGTAAATAAGGCAAGTGCCTTACTCAACGAAAAGGTATACAAAATTTGCAGGGAGCAGATTACTGCCGGCAGAATAACCGGCATAGCCGGCGGAGACCACAGCGTCCCCCTGGGAAATATGAAAGCAGTTGCCGAGCAGTGTGAAGAGTTTGGCATACTCCATATAGATGCACATGCAGACCTTCGTAAAGCTTATGAAGGATTTACATACTCTCATGCCTCAATTATGTACAATGCCCTTAATGAAATACCGCAGCTTGCCCAGCTTACACAGGTGGGAATCCGGGACTTCTGCGAGGACGAGGCAGCAATCATTGATACAGACTCAAGAATCAGGTGTTTTACAGATGTGGAGCTCAAGCGAAATTTATTTGAGGGAAAGAGCTGGAAAAAGCAGTGTGAAGAGATAATCGCGAGCCTTCCGGCAGATGTATATATCAGCTTTGACATTGATGGCCTTTCACCTGAACTTTGCCCCAACACAGGCACACCTGTACCGGGTGGCCTGAGTTTCAGGGAGGTTGACTATCTTCTTCATATGCTGGCTACTTCCAATAAGAGAATCATTGGATTTGACCTGTGCGAGGTTGCACCGGGCGAGGATGATGAATGGGATGCAAATGTGGGTGCACGATTCCTTTACAAACTTGCACTTTATACGAAACTGAACCGAAGAAAATCCGTTAAATAATCAGTATATGGATTTTTTGACGAAATTATTCAGGGCAGACAGACGAAGGGAGCTCAGAAACGTTTTTGCAACATTTTTCAAGAACTCCTCAACAGGAGGTATTGTGCTTATGGTATGTGCCATTGCGGCAATTACCATAGCAAATGTTCCGGCCCTCTCTCACCTCCACGGCTATCTTGAGCAATACGCAGGATTCAGTATAGGAGGATATGAATTCAAGATGTCAATTATGCACTGGATTAATGATGGCCTTATGGCTGTCTTTTTTCTGGTTGTTGGCCTTGAGATCAAGCGTGAAATACTGGTAGGAGAACTCTCCTCTGTGAGACAGGCTGCACTGCCAATTTTTGCTGCACTGGGAGGTATGATTATTCCTGCTCTGATTTATGCGGGGTTTAACTGGGGCAGTGAAAGTGCCAACGGATGGGGAATTCCAATGGCAACAGATATTGCTTTTGCCCTTGGTATTCTATCGCTTCTTGGAAAAAGGGTTCCCGTATCGCTGAAGATATTCCTTACAGCACTTGCAATAGTAGATGACCTGGGTGCTATAGTGGTTCTTGCAATTTTCTATCCGACACATGCAATTGACTTTACACTTCTGCTCTACGCAGCAGGAGTCATGGGGCTGCTCATAACATTCAATGCGCTCAATGTCAGAAAACCGGCACTTTATGTTATTCCGGGAATTGTCCTGTGGTTCCTGTTTCTGGGGTCCGGAATCCATGCAACCATTTCAGGCGTTCTTGTTGCGATGACAATTCCGGGCAAGAATACAATTAATGAAGTCAGGTTCATTGTGGGCTGCAGATTCCTGCTTAACAAGTTCAGCGCAGCAAGTAACCATAAAGTACAGGTTCTTGCAAATCAGGAGCAGCAGCAAATTATACACCACCTTCACAATAAACTAAAAATGGTACATCCCCTTATGATTAAGTTCGAGCACGGACTTCATCCTTGGGTTACCTTTTTTATAATGCCTGTTTTTGCACTTGCAAATGCGGGTGTGGTTATGAATCTTGAACTCTTCACACCACCGCTGAAACCAATCGTTCCGGGAATTTTTCTCGGACTTCTGGCAGGAAAACCACTTGGCATTTTTATTGCCAGCTGGCTGGCTGTGAGATTTAAGATAGCAGAACTTCCCGGAGATGTAACCTGGGGTCAGATTTTTTCTGCAGGAATTATAGCTGGAATTGGATTTACAATGTCTATATTTATCGATAATTTGGCGTTTACAGATGCCGTAATGATTGATATGGGAAAAGCGACTATACTTGTAACTTCATTTGCGGCAGCAGTACTTGGCCTTATAGCCATTTACCTTACGACCAAAAACAAACCTGTAATAAACCAATAATTCAATACAAAACACATGAAAACATTAAAATCTATCGCAATTGTAGCTCTTGCTGCAGTTATGTTCTCTTCTTGCGGAGAGAAGAAGGAGGCCGGCGTACCTCAAATTTCCAAAGAGCTTGCTGACTCTGCAAGCTACGCAGTTGGTGTATCCTTCGGCTCTATGCTTAAAAATGCAAACTTTGGCGATCTTAACTATGCCGAGATGACAAAGGCTATCAAAGCCGTGATTGAAGGAAAAGAGCTTAAGGTTAACGAAATGGTAGCTAATCAGGTTATCCAGAGATACCTTGCTCAGAGAGCAGAAGTTGCCGGAGCTGAGAACAAAGCTAAAGGCGAAAAATTCCTTGCAGAGAACAAAACCAAGGACAGCGTTCAGGTTACTGCAAGCGGTCTGCAATACAAAATCATCAACCCGGGTTCTGAAGTTAAACCTTTAGCTACAGATACCGTTTCTGTTTACTACAGAGGAACACTTATTGACGGAACAGAGTTTGACTCATCAATGGGCAACCCTGAGCCTGTTAAATTCCCTGTTAATGCAGTAATCCCAGGCTGGAGCGAAGGTATTCAGCTTATTGGCGAAGGTGGTAAAATCAAACTTTACATCCCTTCTGAAATGGCTTACGGCGCACAGCAGGCAGGTCCGACTATCGGCCCTAACTCAACTCTTATTTTTGATGTTGAACTTGTTAAGATAGCCAAAGCTCCTGTTGCTGATTCAACAAAGACTCTCTAAAAATGGCACTGGAATTAATCGGAAAAATTATCAACAAACTTCCTGTTCAGACAGGTATCAGCCAGAGGGGAAACTGGAGTAAGCAGGAATTTATTCTTGAGACTCAGGACAGCTTCCCTAAAAAGATCTGTATGAATGTCTGGGGAGGAGACAAGGTTGAGGAACTGGCACGATTTAATATTGGAGAAAACCTTAAGGTTTCTGTAAATATTGAATCCCGCGAATTCAACAACAGGTGGTATACCGATGTCAGAGCATGGAAAATTGAAAGAATGGATGCACAGGCTGCATCTCAGGATTCTGCTTCTTCATCTGCTTCAGATGTAAGCGATTTTCCGGCTGAGACCGGTGAGGATGATCTTCCATTCTAGGAAGTTAAATAAAAGTAAAGAGCCGGCTTCATTGAAACCGGCTCTTTTTTTTGTCAGATAATTATCATGTCGTCGTAGCGGCGCCACCATGTAATCTGCCGCTTTGCATACCTTCTGGTGTTTCTCTTTATAAGCTCCACCGCCTCTTCCAGAGTTGTTTTTCCCTCCATGTAATCAAACAGTTCTCTGTAGCCAACTGTCCTTAGCGCAGTCAGGTTGCGGTGTTCAAAAAGGGATTCGGCCTCGCTCAGTAAACCGGCATTCATCATAAGATCGACTCTTAGATCTATTCTTTTGTACAGCTCCTCACGCGGTCTTACCATAAGCCTTCTCTCAATTTTGAAAGGTCTCTGCTTGTCTGTGTTACTTTTATATGAGGAGAATTTTTTACCGGTCTGAATTGTTACCTCCAAAGCCCTTATTACTCTCTGTGTATTTGATATGTCCAGATGTTCATAGCTTTCACTGTCAAGAATCCGAAGTTCCTCCGTGAGGGATTCAATTCCCTCTGTTTCCAGCCTCTTCATGAGTGTGCTCCTCAACTCCAGGTCCGAAGGGGGAAAATCGTCCAGCCCGTGACTGAGGGCATCTGCATATAAACCCGAACCTCCTGTGACAACGAGGGTATCGTGAGTTTTGAAAAGCTCTTCCAGGAGTTTAAGGGCATCTATTTCGTACTGACCTGCTGTATAATGCTCATGGATAGTATTGCTGAAGATAAAGTAGTGCCTTACTCTCTCCATCTGTTCAGGAGAAGGAGGTGCAGTCCCAATCTTCATCTCTTTGTAAATCTGTCTTGAATCGCAGGAGATTACAGGAGAACCGAGCTGCTCTGCAAGAGCAACGCTATAGTCAGTTTTACCGGAGGCGGTTGGCCCCAGTACCATAATCAGCTTTTTTTCCATATTGGGATTATCTCCTACTCTACACCTTCCGGCAGTTCGTCTGAGTCAATAAGTGGCTCGGTTTCTGCTCCGGGAAGCATTGGCTCGAAATCGTCGTAATCATCAGAGAACTGATCTGGATTGCGTCCTCTTTCTGCAACAAGTCTTGGATATGAGCGTCTTGAGAGTGGCTCTTCGGTACCAAGAAATTCAAGTCTTATTGATTTATCTTTGAATGTATTATAGACATACTGGAGAGTAAATTCACCTTTGCCGGCGGCCTTTTCTACCGAAACCTTGTCAATAGTTCCGTCTCCAAGGTCAAAGAGACCATATTCGGCCTTAACCTTGCCTGCTTTTGAAACTCCCCTGAACAAAACCATCTGGTCAGGCGCAAATCCCAGGTCGTTCTGAAGAAATCTATGAAAAGCATAAAGAGAGGCCTCTCCCTTTATTTCGTACTCTCTCATAAATATCTTATTGCCGTCAATACTGGCCTTAAATCTGTAAACCATTGCCTGAAACTTTTTGCGAAGATAACTATTTTGAAATATTTTTCAGCAGGAAATCCAATGTATTTATGTTATCTGCGTACTGGTCCAGCTTTGGATGCTGAGCCTCTCCGGGGGCTGTAAAGCCCTCGTCATCTGCACATGAGACCATTGCCTGAATTCGGTTTTCATTCATTTTAATGAAGGCCTCTATTTCATTTTTAGCTGTGTACTCCACTACTCCAATTACCGATAATGGTGGCGGAAACGGAGCTCCTTTCTGCAGCAGAAAGAATCCTCCGTCAATAAACTCTTTCTCCTCCATAACCAAAAGAGCCTTATTATATCTGAATGCCGATGAATACTCATTGTTGCCGCCCAGGTGTGCATATTTTCCGGCCGACTGTAAAAGCGGATAAAAATCAAATCCCTGCGGAACAATGAGAGTACTGACGCTTCTGCACCCCATTCCAAAGTAGAGAAACATATCATCACACAATTTTGTCAGTTGTTCTCTATCTTCGCTTCCGTCAAGAATTGCAAAAGAAGATCTTGTGCCCCTCAGCAGACGGGGAATATCTCTGTAATTACCACCTACGCTCCGGACGGTCTGGTCAGACCCGGTAGCAATCAGCCTTGAAATCCTCTCTGAGAGTGTATCTGTAAAAAACACCCTCTCTCTCCAAAAGTTATTTATCCCGCACAAAATTTCAAAAAGTGCAGGCAACAGAAAGCAGTCTTTTCTGGAGAGCTTTATTTCTGTTTTAAAACCGGCTGCAATGCACGACAGAAAATCGTGAAAACCAACAAGGGGTAAATTACCTGCCATGATAATCCCTGTAATCTCCTCTCTTTGCACTGCCAAATCTTTGTATGGCTCAATCCATTTACCAAGCAGCGGCTCTCTGAGCATTTGCTCTGATACAGCAGCAAGTGCTTCTCTCTGCATCTCTGTTGTGAACATTGGATTTGCTTCAAGGGAGAGCTTCATGGCATTATCCAGAAGCGCCCCGGCAGAGCTTTCACTGAGCTGAGCACTTACTATTTCTCCAAGTCTGGAAAAGTCTTTTATGAAAACTTCGCAATACATTTTGCAAAATTAGCAAAAAGGGGCTAATTTTACGAAAAGCTTCCATAGACTGCATGAGCGAAATAACCTCCTCAGACACTTATAAATCAATATCAAAGCCATCAACAGGCATCTACAAGGAGCTTGGCAGCAAATTTCTCTCCTTTGCTTTTCCGGTATCCTCAGAAGAGGAGATTAAAGATATACTGACAGAAATCCGTAAGAGTCACTTTGATGCGAGGCACCACTGTTACGCTTACAGACTTGGTGTGTCGGGAGAGTTGTGGAGGGCAAATGATGACGGAGAGCCATCCTCATCTGCAGGAAAACCTATACACGGGCAGCTTTTGTCCTACGGGCTGAGTGATGTTCTGATTGTTGTTGTCAGGTATTTCGGGGGAACGAAACTGGGTGTCCCGGGTCTCATCAGGGCATACAGAAATGCTGCTTCTGACTCAATAGAGAATGGAGAAATTATTGAAAAGATTGCCGGAGAGGATGTAACATTTACATTCGGTTATCTGCAGATGAACGATGTAATGAAACTTATACGGGAGTTTGCTCCGGAAGTAAAGGAGCAAAACTTTGACAATCTCTGCAGAATGACTGTCAATGTAAGGTTAAGAGACAAGCACCGGTTTCTGGAGGCACTCTGCTCGGCAGACGGAGTCTCCGTTGAAGAGAATTAAACTAATTATTTTACAGATATATGTCAAAACACCTGATCTCAATTCACGATTTTTCAAAGGAGGAGATTCTCAGGGTTCTCTCTCTTGCTGCAGAATTCGAAAAGAATCCTTCGAGACCCATCTTCTCTGACAAAGTAATTGCCAGTATCTTTTTTGAACCATCCACCAGAACCAGACTAAGCTTTGAAACAGCAGCCAACAGACTGGGAGCAAGGGTTATTGGATTTTCTGACGCAGGCAATACCAGTGTCACAAAGGGAGAGACACTAAAAGACACCATTAAAATGGTATCTAATTATGCAGACCTTATTGTAATGCGCCATCCGCTTGAAGGGAGCGCAAGATATGCATCTGAGGTTTCATCTGTGCCCGTTATAAACGCAGGGGATGGTGCCAACCAGCATCCGTCACAGACATTGCTTGATCTTTATTCGATTCTTAAGACTCAGGGGACCCTTGAAAATCTGAGAATAAACATGGTCGGAGACCTTAAGTACGGCAGAACCGTACATTCGCTGCTTCAGGCAATGAGTCACTTTAATCCCACATTCAGATTTACTTCGCCGGAGGAGCTGAAAATGCCTGCCGAATACAAGGAGTTTCTGAAAGAGCGCGGAATATCATTTGAAGAGAGTTTCAGCCTTGAGGAGGGCATATCTGATACAGATATACTCTACATGACAAGAGTGCAGCGGGAACGCTTTACAGATGCGATTGAATACGAGAGAGTTAAGAACATCTACAGTCTGCAGGGAAGTATGTTAAACGACACCAGACCAAACATGAAGATTCTGCATCCGCTTCCAAGGATTAATGAGATTGCACAGGATGTGGACAACAGCGAACATGCATACTACTTTGAACAAGCCGGGAACGGGGTCTATACAAGGATGGCAATTATTACCATGCTTCTTGGAGTTAATCAAATTTAAAGCAAAAGCAGAGAGCGATGGAAAAACATTTAAAAGTAAGCGCAATAAAAAACGGAACTGTTCTGGATCATATTCCCGCAGACCAGCTCTTCAAAGTAATTGACATTCTGGGACTGAGCAGAAGTGAAAATCAGATTACATTCGGAACAAATCTTGAAAGCAAGCTTCTGGGCAAAAAATCAATTATTAAAGTATCGGATAAATATTTTGAGGATAGCGAAATAAACAGGATTGCCCTCATTGCACCACAGGCAAAAATCAATATCATTCACAATTTTGAAGTTGTGGAAAAGAGGGTTCTCTCTGTTCCCTCCCAGATTAAAGGGATTGCCAGGTGTATGAATCCTGCCTGTATAACAAATCATCAGCCGATAGAGACCATTTTTACAACAGTTGAAGGCTCGGATGAACTTAAGTTATTGTGTCATTACTGCGAAAAGGTAACAGACGAGAAAAACTTAAAGATTATTAGCAATTTTTAACCATTTCCTAACACTTGGGCGTTTTTTGGTTAAATTTTGTTGGGGTTTAATATTTTTTGAGTTACCTTTGGTCTCAGAACTTAATAAATAAAAAAAAAGATTACCATGAAAGTTGCTCATAACTTTAACGCAGGACCCTGCGTCCTGCCAAAACCGGCTGTAGCAGCCGCAATTGACGCTCTTCAGGACTTCAAAGGCACCGGAATGTCTGTTATTGAAGTTTCTCACAGGTCTAAAGAGTGGGAAGCCGTTATGGCTGAATGCCGTGCACTGTGGAAAGAGATTCTTGGTATTCCCGAAGGATATCAGGTTCTGTTCCTGGGAGGCGGAGCAAGCATGCAATTCCTTTATGTTGCAATGAACCTTCTTGAGAAAAAAGCAGGTTACCTTGAGACAGGTGTGTGGGCTAAAAAAGCGCTCAAAGAGGCAAAGGGTTTTGGTGATGCATTTGCTGTAGCATCATCTGCAGACAAGAACTTCAGCTATATTCCAAAAGGATATCAGATTCCTTCTGACCTTGACTACTTCCACATCACAACAAACAACACAATTTACGGTACTGAAATTAAAGAGGATATGGACTGCCCGGTTAATCTTGTTGCAGACATGTCTTCAGATATCATGAGCCGTCCGGTTGATGTGAGCAAATATGCACTCATCTATGGCGGAGCTCAGAAAAATGTAGGCCCTGCAGGTGTTACATTTGTAATTGTACGCGAAGATATTCTTGGAAAAGTATCAAGATACCTCCCTACAATGCTGGACTACAGAACTCACATTAAAGAGGAGTCTATGTTCAATACACCTCCGGTATTCTCAATATTCGTAATGAATGAGACCCTTAAGTGGATTAAGGCAAACGGCGGTCTTCAGGCTGTTCACAAAATGAATATTGATAAAGCTAACCTGCTCTACAACGAAATTGACAGGAACAAAATGTTTGAAGGAACAGCTGCTGTTGCAGACCGTTCAATCATGAACATCTGCTTCGTAATGACAGAGCAGTACAAAGATAAGGAAGAGGCTTTCATGACTTTCGCCAAAGAGAGAGGAATGGTTGGTATCAAGGGACACCGTTCGGTTGGCGGATTCCGCGCCTCTGTTTACAATGCATGCCCTGTTGAAAGTATCAAGGCACTTGTTGACTGCATGCAGGAGTTCGAAAAGCTCAACGCATAACAAAAAAAAGAATTACAATGAAAGTACTTGTTGCGACTGACAAGCCTTTTGCAAAGGCTGCGGTTGACGGAATAAGAAATATAGTAGAGGGAGCCGGGCATACACTGGCTCTCCTTGAAAAGTACACTACAACTCAGGAGCTTCTTGCTGCTGTTGCAGATGCAGATGCCATGATTGTACGCTCAGACAAAGTTACTCAGGAGGTTATTGATGCAGCCCGCAATCTTAAGATTGTTGTGAGAGCAGGTGCCGGCTATGACAATCTTGATCTTGCTGCATGCTCTGCACGCGGAATTGTTGCGATGAACACTCCGGGCCAGAACTCAAATGCAGTTGCAGAACTTGCAATTGGTATGATGATCTATATGTCCAGAAACTGCTTCACTCCGGGAACCGGAAGTGAATTAAAGGGTAAAACAATAGGAATTCATGCATACGGTAATGTAGGACGCCTGGTTGCAAAACTTGCAAAAGGCTTTGATATGAATGTTATCGCATTTGATCCATTTGTAGATGCTGCCAAAGTGAAGGCCGATGGCGTTGAACCTGTTGCTTCAATTGAAGAGCTTTACGAAAAATCGGACTTCCTGTCGCTCCATATACCTGCAACTGCAGAGACAAAGAAAAGCGTTGGAACAGCTCTTATGTCAAGAATGCCTAAAGGAGCATGTCTGATTAATACTGCCCGCAAGGAGGTCATTAATGAAGAGGAACTCATGGATGTACTTGAAAAACGTCCTGACCTGAAGTATGTGACAGATATTGCTGCAGACAATCAGGCTGCGCTTAACGAAAAATTCGGCATAAGGGTTTTCGGAACTCCCAAGAAAATGGGTGCCGAGACCGGTGAAGCCAATGTTAATGCCGGTCTTGCTTCTGCAAATCAAATAGTGAAGTTCTTTGCTACAGGTGACAGAACATTCCAGGTAAACAAATAGTATTTATTTTTTGAAATAATAGAAAAATGGTAAAAGTTAAACCTTTTGCAGCCGTAAGACCGCCAAAGGCAATTGCTCACGAAGTTGCTTCCCGTCCGTATGACGTTCTCAACTCGGCAGAGGCAAAAGCAGAAGCCGGTGAAAAGTCACTTCTTCATATTATTAAACCAGAGATAGATTTCACCCCTATCATTGACGAACACTCTCAGGAGGCCTATGACAAGGCAGTTGAGAACTTCAAAATGTGGCAGGAGAAAGGATGGCTGGTTCAGGACAAGAAAGAGATGTACTATGTCTATGCTCAGACAATGGAGGGCAGAACTCAGTATGGTCTTGTTCTGGGAGCAAGCGTGGAAGACTACCTTACAGGCAGGATTAAGAAGCATGAACTCACCCGCAAGGACAAAGAGGAAGACAGAATGATTCACGTTCGCATTCAGGATGCCAATGTTGAACCTGTTTTCTTTGCATATCCCGATAACGCAGAAATTAATGCGATTGTGGAGAGTGTTGTTAAAAGCAAACCGGCAGAGTATGATTATGTAGCAGAAGACGGATTCGGTCACCATTTCTGGACAATTGAAGATGACTCTCTGATTTCCGGAATTACCTCAATTTTCTCTCAGGTACCCGCATTTTATGTAGCAGACGGACACCACAGAACTGCTGCTGCAGCTCTTGTTGGAGAGGAAAAGAGAAAGAACAATCCGAATCATACCGGAGCAGAAGAGTACAACTTCTTCCTTGCTGTTGTATTCCCGGAAAGCCACCTGAAGATAATTGATTATAACAGGGTAGTGAAAGATCTTAACGGAATGAGTCAGGAGGAGCTTCTTCTAAAGCTTACAACAGATTTTACCGTAGAGGAGAAGGGAACTGAAATCTACAGACCTGAATCTCTGCATAACTTCTCAATGTATATTGGAGGTAAGTGGTACTCACTGACAGCTAAGGAGGGAACATACAACGACAACGACCCTATTGGTGTGCTCGATGTTACAGTTCTTTCAAATCTGGTATTTGACAAGCTGCTTGGAATCAAAGATCTTCGCACAGACAAGAGAATTGACTTTGTAGGCGGAATCAGAGGCCTTGGCGAGCTTAAGAAGAGAGTTGACTCAGGTGAGATGGCCGCAGCCTTTGCCCTCTATCCGGTTTCAATGAAACAGCTCATTGACATTGCCGATACGGGCAACATCATGCCACCAAAAACTACCTGGTTTGAGCCAAAACTCCGCAGCGGACTTGCAATTCACAAGCTGAGCTAGCCTGAAGAGGGTCACAACCCTTAACATTATAAAAAACAGGAACCGGGAATTATTGTCCGGTTCCTGTTTTTTTATTATCCGGATTTCTCCCCAGTGCCGGATTTCATTGCTTCAGTTATGCAAGGTGATATCCCTGGCTTCCTATCTCTGAAGCAGTATACAGAAGATACATTCTCTGATTGAGCGGATAGTCCCAGCAACCCATACTGTGGAACAAAGAGCCTCCAAATCCCTTTTTAAACCTGTAAAGACCATACATGGGGTGATCTGGGTTGTCATCCGGAGATATACCAAACATATCATACTGAACGCAGCCCTTCTCTTTGGCAAGTATCATGGCTTCCCACTGAAGTGCATATGGAGCCATAAGGTTTCTGTGCAGAGATGAAGATGCACCGTAAAGATATGTGGCCCTGTTACCGGTAACCACCAGAAACATTGCTGCCAGCGGGAGCTTGTCATACTCTGCAACAAGAAGTGTTACATCTGCGGGAGATTGAGTATTATGAGCCCTTTCAGTAAATGCAACTCTGAAATAGTCTTCTGAATGGAGAAAAAAGTTATTTCTTGATGCCGTCTCCCTGTAAAGATCATACCATATTCCGAGCGATTCCAGGCCGGCACTTCGTACATTAACGCCCCTCTTTTGTGATAGGTGAATATTGTATCTGGTCTTGGGTTTCATGCCTGAAAGAATTGTGTCTGAATCACTCCTCAGATTCAGAATAATGGTATTTGACGGCAGATTGTTTGAAATGGATTTTCTGAAATTTCCAAGAGCAGTATTAAAGTTAAATCTCTGCTCCTGAACCATTCGGGATGGCGGACCACACCACATCCCCTCCTCATTTGTAAAAGAACTATCCTTTGACCAGAGCGATTCCCAAACCAGATCGTACCTTATCATAATGCAGGTTTTTGGCAGAAATGCCCTTAGCTGTTCTGAGAGTTCTTCCAGGACTGCTCCCTGAAACTCTTCGCCGGGTTCAATTTCCGGACCGTATGGAACATAAGCTATCGTATGCACAGAGTCTATATACCTTAGGAAGACAACAAGGTCTGCAGTTAAATATTTATCACTCCCCTCACCCTGTTCATTTCCCAGAGTTGAGTGATTTATCCTGAAGTTGAATGCCAGCGAGGAATACCCGAAGTGACTTTTAACTTTTGACCAGTATGCAGTTTGCTGTAATATCGGAGTCTTAAACAAGAGGTCAACTCCCTTACTGTGAACATCTTTTATCATAACGATGCAAAGATAGCCCTTATAAACCGGAGAACCAAAACAAAAAGATTATCAATAATTTATTAATGATTCGAACAAAATTATTGCAAATCTCAAAACAAAGCTTACCTTTGCTGCGCACCGGGGTCTTTAGTTCTTTGGATCAATATTCAAAACATCTCACTTTTATCGTAGAAATTTTCGTTAAGTAGACTTTTGCATATAACAAGCAACCCCGGAATTATTAATTATTTTTTTTAAGTTTATTTAATGAACATTTTCATTTCAAATTTGAGCTGGGCAATTAAAGATGCCGATCTCAGAGAATTGTTTGCCGAGTACGGCGAGATTTCATCTGCAAAAGTAATCACTGACAGAGAAACAGGTAAATCAAGAGGTTTTGGTTTTGTAGAAATGCCTAACGAAGAGGAAGGCAAAAAAGCTATCGAAGAGCTTGACAAAGCAGAATACGATGGTAAAGTTATCACTGTAAACGTTGCTAAACCTCGTGAAGACAGAGGTGGCAGACCTAGCGGC
>PHDP01000121.1 GCA_002842655.1 Bacteroidetes bacterium HGW-Bacteroidetes-14 | reverse complement strand
GGGGCTTGCGGGACTCCTCCCTCCGGTCGTCAAACAGTCCTCAGCCTTTTTCCTGAAAACGCTTCAGAAAATTAGCTAAAAAACATCGACTTTGTCTTGATGTATCTGGACATCTCATATCAAACTTTACAAAAAAGGAAAAGGGCAGTATGTACTGCCCTCTCCTAATTTTTTATAAAGCTGATCTGGATGTTATGACTTATATTCATCCCAGCTCTTGATCTGTATCTGGTCTACCGACATGGTGCAGAATGATCTTATGAAGGCGGTTGCAAGTCTTGCGTTGGTTATAAGCGGTATGTTAAGGTCAATTGAGGCACGGCGGATTTTGTAACCATTGTCCAGCTCTGTCTGTGTGAGGTTTTTCGGGATGTTAACCACAAAGTCTACAGTTCTTGAGTGGAGAAGGTCCATTGCCTGAGGGTGTTTGCCCGTCTCGCTTGGCCAGTAAACATGTTCCGACGGAACACCATTTTCCTCCAGAAATCTTTGAGTGCCACCTGTTGCATAGAGTTTGTAGCCCTTTTCAACCAGCAGTTTGCAGGCCATCAGCAATTCAGTCTTCTGTTTGGCATCACCTGTTGAAAGCAGGATGCCTTTTGCCGGAACTTTGTAACCTACTGAGAGCATAGATTTAAGAATTGCTTCGTTAGTATCGTCTCCTATACATCCAACTTCACCTGTAGAGGCCATATCAACTCCAAGTACAGGATCTGCCTTTTGCAGTCTTGAAAAGGAGAACTGTGAAGCCTTGATACCTACATAGTCAAGGTCGAATGCACTTTTTCTTGGTGGTTCAACCTTCTGACCAATCATCACTTTGGTTGCAAGTTCTATGAAGTTAATCTTGATAACCTTGGAAACAAACGGGAAGCTTCTTGAAGCCCTGAGATTACACTCAATTACCTTAATATCATTGTCTTTTGCAAGAAACTGGATATTGAAAGGTCCTGAAATATTGAGCTCTTTTGCAATTTTACGGGCTATTCTCTTGATTCTTCTTGCTGTCTCGAC
Organism: Bacteroidetes bacterium HGW-Bacteroidetes-14; assembly: GCA_002842655.1. GTDB lineage: Bacteria > Bacteroidota > Bacteroidia > Bacteroidales > UBA932 > Bact-08. The sequence continues at coordinate 4,068 of PHDP01000121.1, read as the reverse complement.
ATAAAGTTTTTGTGGAGGGAACTGAATTGTTGCGTCACCTGAGTGAACTCCTGCAAATTCAATGTGTTCTGATATTGCATATGCAACAACCTCTCCGTTTTGTGCAACAGCATCAAGCTCAATCTCTTTGGCGTTCTGAATAAATTCTGAAACAACCACTGGATGCTTTTTAGAAACATCAGTAGCCAGTTTAAGAAACTCCTCCAGTTCTGAATTATTTGAGCAGACATTCATTGCTGCGCCCGATAGCACATAAGAGGGGCGAACCAGAACCGGAAATCCAACCTGATCTACAAATTCATTGATGTCTTCCAGAGTGGTAAGTTCCTTCCATCTTGGCTGATCTATATCCAGCCTGTCAAGCATAGAAGAGAATTTATGTCTGTCTTCTGCATTGTCAATGCTCTGAGCGCTTGTTCCCAGAAGGTTTACGCCGGATTTGTCCAGTTTAAGAGCAAGGTTGTTTGGAATCTGGCCACCAACAGAGACAATCATTCCATTAGGATTTTCCAGCTCATAAATATCCATTACCCTTTCGTATGTGAGCTCATCGAAATAGAGCCTGTCGCACATATCATAGTCAGTGGATACAGTTTCCGGATTATAGTTTATCATAACTCCGCGCCATCCCTCTTTTCTGATGGTCTCCAGAGCATTTACGCTGCACCAGTCAAATTCGACAGAACTTCCAATTCTGTATGCTCCGGATCCAAGAACAATGATTGATTTTCTGTCTCCCAGATATTTAACATCATTGTGCGTACCATTGTATGTAAGATAGAGATAGTTAGTCATTGCAGGATATTCAGCAGCAAGAGTATCTATCTGTTTAACCACAGGAACAATTCCCAGCTCTTTTCTGTGCTTTCTGATTTTTGCAGATGCCTCATCTACATCAATCAAATCCTTAAATATCAGCCTTCCAATCTGAAAATCGGAAAAGCCCTGACTCTTTGCTCTCTTAAGAAGTTGTTCCGGTAGCTGAGTGTTATCATTTACCCCGGCAAGCTCCAGTGAGGTCAGGTGAATATTATAAAGTTTCTGGAGGAACCACTTGTCGATTTTTGTTAACTCATGAATCTCATCTACAGTATATCCCTTTTTGAAAGCTTTTGATATTACGAAAATTCTGTTGTCCGTAGGCTCTCTGAGGGATTTGTCAATATCCTCAACAGATATTTCCCTGTTTGCCACAAACCCGTGTGCACCCTGGCCAATCATTCTTAGTCCCTTCTGAATTGCCTCTTCGAAAGTACGGCCTATTGCCATTACCTCTCCGACGCTCTTCATGCTTGAACCAATCTCTCTTGATACTCCCTGAAATTTCGACAGATCCCATCTTGGAATTTTGCAGACAATATAGTCCAGGGCCGGTTCGAAAAATGCAGGAGTTGTTCTTGTTACTGAATTCTTAAGGTCAAACAATCCGTATCCAAGTCCAAGTTTTGCGGCAACAAATGCAAGCGGGTAGCCTGTTGCCTTTGATGCAAGGGCCGACGACCTGCTAAGGCGGGCGTTTACTTCTATAACTCTGTAGTCTTCTGAATATGGGTCAAAAGCATACTGAACATTACACTCTCCAACAATACCTATATGTCTGACTATCTTAATTGCAAGCTCTCTGAGCAGATGATACTCACTGTTTGTAAGGGTTTGCGAAGGAGCGACGACAATACTCTCACCTGTGTGAATACCCAGCGGGTCAAAGTTCTCCATATTACATACAGTAATACAGTTATCAAACCTGTCTCTTACAACTTCGTATTCTATCTCTTTCCACCCCTTTAGAGATTTTTCCACAAGTACCTGAGGAGAGTAGGAGAATGCCTTTTCTGCAAGAGCATTTAGTTCATCTTCGTTATTGCAGAAGCCGCTTCCAAGGCCGCCAAGTGCATAAGCTGCTCGAAGAATTACCGGGTAACCCAGATCCTGTGCTGCTGCTCTAGCGTCTGCAACATTTCCGACTGCATGACTCTTGATTGTTTTTACATCAATCTGGTCAAGCTTCTTTACAAAAAGTTCACGGTCCTCTGTATCAATTATTGACTGCACAGGAGTTCCGAGTACTTTTACATTATATTTCTCAAGTACTCCGCTTCTGAAGAGTTCAACTCCGCAGTTAAGAGCAGTCTGTCCTCCGAATGCCAGAAGAATGCCCTGAGGCTTCTCCTTTTTAATAACCTCTTCAACAAAATGGGGAGTAACCGGAAGAAAGTAAATTTTATCGGCAACTCCTTCTGAAGTCTGAACAGTGGCAATATTAGGGTTAATTAATACTGTCTCTATTCCCTCCTCCTTAAGTGCCTTAAGCGCCTGAGAACCTGAGTAGTCAAATTCACCTGCCTCACCAATTTTGAGAGCTCCAGAACCAAGAATCAGAGCTTTTTTTATTGTTTTATCCATTTTAATCAGAGAAGTTTAATAAAGTCATCAAATAGAAATTCAGTATCAGTAGGGCCGCTTGAAGCTTCTGGGTGAAACTGGCATGAGAAGAATGGTTTACTCTTATGTCTGATACCCTCATTTGTTCCGTCGTTCATATTTATAAACAGCGGTTCCCAGTCTGCTCCAAGTTTTTTGTCATCTACAGCAAATCCATGATTCTGAGATGTTATAAAGCAGCGGTTTGTTCCGGCCATTCTTACAGGCTGATTATGACTTCTGTGTCCGTATTTCATTTTGTATGTTGATGCACCTCCTGCTTTTGAGAGCAGCTGGTTTCCCATACAAATTCCAAAAATCGGTTTCTCTCCTTCAGTCGCCTTTTTAATATTTATAACAGCCTCAGTACAAAGATCGGGGTCTCCGGGGCCGTTTGAAATGAAGAGACCATCGTATTCAAGTTGTGTAAAATCGTAGTTCCATGGTACTCTTATTACCTCCACTCCTCTGTTTACAAAGCAGCGGATAATGTTATGCTTGACACCGCAGTCTAGTAAAACAACTTTCTTATCACCCGACCCATATTTCAGAATCTCCTTACAGCTTACAACATCTACCTGATTTACCAGATTTGGATCACTTATCTTTTCAAGCTTGGTTCCCTCAGGTACTATCTTTCCCAGCATAGATCCTTTTTCACGAAGAATTTTAGTCAGTTCTCGTGTGTCAATTCCGAATATTCCCGGAACTTTGTGCTCCTTTAGCCATTCATCAAGACTTTTGGCCGCATTCCAGTGGCTGTAGGCAAAAGAGTAATCCGAAATAATCAATCCCCGTACATGAATCTTTTCAGATTCGTAAAACGATGACAAATGGTTTGTAACTGAATTTTCAGGTACTCCGTAGTTTCCAACCAGAGGATAGGTGGCACAGAGAATCTGTCCAGAGTAGGAGGGATCGGTCAGACTTTCGGGATAACCTACCATGGCGGTAGAAAAAACGACCTCACCATCGATGGCTTGGTCGTATCCGAAAGAGTAACCTTTAAACTCAATTCCATCTTCAAGAACGAGTGTTGCCGGTTTGTATTTCTGCATTTCTTCGAGTATGTTTTACTTTTTAAATAAACTTAGCAAAGTTATGTATTAATATTCAAAAAAAACAGAGGCAATGGTCAATTTAACGACCCCTTACCTCTGTTAAAATTATAAATATCAAGAAATCTGTTACATGGCACGGGCAAAAACTGACCACAATTCAGCTTTCATCTCAATCCATTTTTGCATTGTGAGTGCTGCAAAATCATGGGTTCTTTTTGTAAGAAGCTCTTTAGCCTCCTGAACCTTACCTGCTTTAATAAGCTCCTGTGCCATTTTCTCAGCTTCCGGTGCAGTAGCCATCATCTGTGCTTCAAATTTTGCTATTTGCGGCTCAACCAGTTTTCTTGTCTTGTCCCAGTTGATAGTTGCAATCCTGTTTGTCTCCCTGTAAGCCCATATTGCAGCATCATTTCTGTATCTGCTCTGTCCGCATACCGAAAAACTCTTTGGAAGAGAAATAGTACCTGAATAAATTGGAATCCTTGGGCTCTGGGCAGGATTGTCAAATGAGAAGTAGGCAACACCTCCAACCTCATCGGGGAGCCAGTCCCTCAATTGTATAATGTGAGAATATGAGCACTGGATT
>PHDP01000007.1 GCA_002842655.1 Bacteroidetes bacterium HGW-Bacteroidetes-14 | reverse complement strand
AAGATAATTATCCCTGTTAACAACAGAAAACGATGCCTCCGGATAAGCAATACCAAATGCTTTAGGAACAACAGGAGTCTTATCACCCCATTTAAACTCGAGAGCAGTAAGTGAATCTGAAGATTCTTCAATCAGATCAATCTCTTGTCCGTCATAAGTTCTCCAGAAATAAAACTCCTTATTTAACCTCTCATTTAAGTTTTGCTTTACTCTTTCACTAATAAGATAATTTTCCCAGAGTGACCCAACATCCTGTCTGATTGAAACAGGGCCAAAGTTTCCAATAATTGCATTTCTTATCCCATTATCATAAAAATACCATTTACCGGCTTTTACGACCTCTTTTCTTAAATTTCTTGAAAATCCGCCCAGCCTGAAAACCACAAATACTTTTGATAACAAGTCAAGGTATTTTTCAACAGTGTTCTTACTCATTCCAAGTTGCTTGCCCAGTTCATCATAGGAAACTTCATTCCCAACCTGAAAAGCAATAAGCCTGAGTAAATCTTTCATTTTTCCTGAATTTTTAAGTCCGTCTATAGAAAGAATATCCTTTAATAAATAGGTATTGACAATATCCCCAAGATATTGTGCTTTATTATCATATCCTGACATTGTCACGACCTCCGGGTAAGATCCGTAAATAAGCCTGGACTCCAGATTTTGTCTTGTTTCCAGCGCATTCTCAACTTGCCCTATTTCTCGCTGTGAGAAAGGTGTTAGATAAAATAGAGCACTTCTGCCAACCAGTGGCTCCCCGGCCTTATTCAAAAGGTCAAAAGAAGATGATCCGGTAGCAACAACACTGATACCCGGTATTTCGTCAACAATCAGTTTTAGTTTTGATCCAATATCCGGAATGGCTTGCGCTTCATCAATAGCCAGTAAATTTACACCATCCAGAATATGACTGTAATTTGAAATACTCTTCTCATTAAGAATAGAAACAGAATCTAAATCCTCACCATTTAGCAACAGTACCTTTCCTTCAAATTTGTCAATAATCTGGCGTAATAATATAGTTTTACCAACCCGTCTTGCACCAAATATCAGGACTGCCTTATTTGGTAATATTTTAGTACGGACTCTTTCTTCGAGGAATCTTTTAACCGGCTCCATATCAATAATTATTTCTATGCAAATATAACATTTACCCTATCCATTGACAATTTTTACGTAAATTCAGTCAGTTCATTGACGATTTTTACGTTAATTCAGTCAGTACACTGACGATTTTTGCATTCACAGCTAAAGAAAATCAACAATCTCACCATTAAATCACTGTTGTCATAAAATGCATAATGAAAATGATTATGGAAAATTTTTGAATTTCATTTCTGTAATCGCAAAATCATTTTCTGGAATCAGATAAACTTAATAATCAACTTAATAAATCATTGCAACTACCATTAGCTTTAAAATGAAATTTATTTTGTTTTGTACCATTATTAGTTAACTTTGCTTCAAACATTCAGGCATCATAATGAAAACCAATAACAGCATAACAACACTCTCTCAACACCTCGACAAGGAGTATGGCAAAATTGGAACTAAAAGCCGGACAGACTTTGAGATTAAGGCAAAAGCATTTGCCATAGGTGTAATCATAAAAGAAGAGAGAAAACTGGCAAAGCTTACACAGGAACAACTTGCACAAAAAATTGGAGCAAAAAAAAGCTTTATATCAAGAATTGAAAACGGACACAGCGATATACAGCTTTCAACATTGTACAAACTTATCGAATTTGGTCTTGGACGCAAAATCAATCTTACAATTTACTAGTTTGTCAAAACCTGACAATCCCCCGCCCTACCTTTGTCTCATTACCAACTAATAACATCACTATGACAACAGAACAAAAACATCAGGTGCATAACCTGATTATCCTTGACGAAAGCGGATCAATGGAGAGTATAAAATCCACCATAATTCAAGGATTCAACGAACTGGTCCAGACAATTCACGGTATTGAGAAACAGTTCCCCGAACAGGAACACTATATCTCATTTATAACTTTCAACGGCCTTGGTCAGAAAGTTCTCCATTTTATTGACCCCGCAAGCAAGCTACAACAGATTAACGACAAGAGCTACGAACCCGAAGCCACCACTCCGCTATATGACGCAATGGCATTTGCCATAAACAAGCTCAGTTACGCACTTGCCAGGCAGAACAACTACAATGTGCTGGTAACAATCCTCACAGACGGCGAAGAGAATGCCTCAAGAGAGCACTCCGCCTTTGATATAAAATTTCTAATAGATGAGCTGAAGCCGAGAAACTGGACCTTCACCTACATTGGCACAGACCACGATGTCGAAAAAATCGCCCTCTCCCTCTCAATCACCAACACACTCGTTTTTGAGAAGAATGAGGCCGACATCAAAAAGATGTTCCAAAAAGACCATGACGCCCGCGTAAATTACAACCGCAAAATCCACATGAATGAGAATATGAATACCAGCTATTTTATTCCTGAGGATCCAAACGACAAAACAGTTTCATAAGACTTCAGACAAGCACCCGTGCGGCTGTAATTAATTGATTGATAGAGCTTAGCCCGTTAATCTGACATCTGAGATGTCAGATTAACGGGCTAAGTGCTCATAATATGCAACTTACAGCCGCACGGGTGTCAATGAAAATCACCGGAAAAGCTTATCCAGACAATAAATGCGCGCTCAGCGCTGCACCTCCACCGGCAGCAAGCTGACGGTACATTTTCTTAGATTCAACTAGGAAACGCAACTGATGATTTGTAACTAAGGATCACTAAGGAGTTATCAACAAAGAGGGTCACCAGCAGAAACTAATGACCCTCCGGAAACCGGCAGATAATTTCTAACTTGTTCCCGAAATCGCCAAAAATCAGTCACATGATGAAACACCTTACCGTTGAACGAAGGTACGAAATCTCTGCTTATTTAAGAGCTGGACTTTCAAAGCCTTTAATCGCCAATCTCCTTGGCGTAAACAAAACAACAATTTACAGAGAAATCGAACGTAACGGTTACGGCAGATACCGTACCTACAAGTCAAAAGAAGCACAACGAAGAGCAGAGTACCGCTGGAACCATCGCAAGCTGCCCAGAAAACTTAAAGGGGAAATGCTCGAAAAAGCAAAAGAATTGCTTATGGAAGAGCATTACAGCCCAGAACAGATAGCCGGAGACTGTAAGAAAAAGGGCGTGGCTATGGTATCTCACGAAGCCATTTACCAATGGATCTGGAATGACAAGAAAAATGGCGGATACTTATTCCGTTATCTGAGACACCAACAGAGAAGATATCGAAAACGAGGTCGCAAAAGCAAGAAAAGAGGAGCCATCCAAAACCGCGTAGATATATCTCAAAGACCAAGCATAGTAGATGAAAGAACCCGATTCGGAGACTTCGAAATGGACACCATAATAGGCGCCTCTCACTCAGAACACATACTCACTATCAACGACAGAGCTACAGGTATAGTGAGGATAAGAAAAATGCTCAACGCTAGTGCAGCAGAAGCCCTCAGACAGGCCGTAAAGGCCCTGAAGCCAATGTCAGATAACGGTCTGGTGAAGACAATAACATCAGACAACGGAATACAATTTGCCTACCATCAGGAAATAGCAAAAGAACTCAACGCAGACTTCTTCTTCGCTACACCATACCACTCCTGGGAACGAGGTTCAAATGAAAATACAAACGGACTCATTCGCCAATACATACCGAAAGGAACATCATTCAAGAATATTACTATTGCTGATCTGGAAGAAATTGAAGCAAAACTTAACAACAGACCAAGAAAAAGATATAAGTTCTCAACACCTAACGAAATGTTTAATTATTTAACCGGCAAAAATCAAAAAGTTGCGTTTACTATTTGAATTCAGCTTTAAAAAAAATCCTCATTGTCACAACCTGTCAATTTCACACCCCATCTTTGCATCATAATTTAAAAACACAGCATTATGGAAACTTACGATATACTTAGAGAACTCATTGCAAAGATGCTTTGGCTGCAGGAGGAAATTGATAGCAACGGCGGTGCCGGAAACTGGGAAAATGGTTTGCTTAACCTCAAATATTCAGATGTGAAATACAGAATCCTTGACCTTGCCGGGCTGGACGAGAGCCGCGAAAATTTCAGACTTTGCAATTCAGAAAATCCATCAGATCCTGCCGAAGTAGATCAGATTATGTACAAACTATACCGGGCATCAGAAATCAGACAGATGAGTCAGCTTAACTGGGCATACCTGGAGGTTTGATTATCAGCCTTGTCAGAAATAAAAAAATCCATTACATTTGTGACCTATGTTTAAAACGAATTTGGAGTCCGTGAAGTAAATAACTGAGGAGCCGCTCTCTTCAGTTATCCCTTTATTCAAACTCAGGCAACCTATTGCCTGAATAGTTTTTCATATCCAAATTTTAAACATCATGAGTAAAGAAAACTCTTCAATTCACGAATTCGACATCAATTTAATCTGCGAATATTTTTCTAACGTAGAGAGACAGGGCCCCGGCAGCCCAGAGGCAACACTTAAGGCACTCAGCTTTATAGATAACCTCACCCCAAACTCCAGAATAGCAGACCTTGGCTGCGGAACAGGCGGTCAGACAATGATTCTTGGGCAGAACACTCCCGGTCACATCACCGGTATAGATCTCTTTCCCGATTTTATAAATCTCTTTAACAGGAATGCCGAAAAACTCGGCCTGCAGGAGAGAGTAAAGGGAATCGTAGGCTCAATGGATGATCTTCCCTTTGAAAAGGGGGAACTCGACCTGATCTGGTCCGAGGGAGCAATTTACAATATCGGCTTTGAAAAGGGAATCAGCCTTTGGCGGGAGTACCTGAAACCGGGCGGATACCTTGCGGTCACTGAGGCTGCATGGTTTAAGGCAGATAGGCCAAAAGAGATTGAGGACTTCTGGATGGATGCATATCCGCAGATTGATACAATCCCAAACCACATTTCAAAACTGGAAAAGGCCGGATATGTTCCGCTTGCCTCTTTTATGCTGCCTGAATACTGCTGGCAGGATAACTTCTTTGCTCCCCAGGTGGAGGCTCAGAAGAGGTTCCTGCTGAAATATCCCGGCAATAAAATGGCAGAAGATCTTATCGCAAACCTCCGTCACGAAAAAGTGCTGTACGACAAATACAGTGACTACTATGGGTATGTATTTTACATAGCCAGAAAGTCGGACAGGTAGAGTAGCTCCGGCGCATTATATGCGCATTTGGTTTTGCCTCAGAGGAAAAGTTTCAACAATCTGACACTTTTCCTTTGAGGCATTTTTTTGCTTTTTCACTCAATACAAATTTTAGTGAACTTTTCTGCTCCTCTTTGACAAATAATTCTTAAATTTCGTCAATCTAGTGTAAATCAAATCACAATACCATGCTAAGAATCTCTCTTAAGCAATTTGTCCCGGTCATTATTATGGCGGCGGGTCTCTTACTTTTTGGCACAAATCTTTGCAATGCTCAGAGCGGTAACTCATCAGGAGGGGTCTACAAAACAGAATTTACAAACATCCCGGACAGTGCCTATCAGATAGGCGGAAAAACTCTGGGTACCCATTGTGTCGTTAAACGAATCAGCCTGGGAGAACCCAGTACAGGCGAGATAATGGCAGATTTTTCTTTTCCGGATGGCGTAAATACAGCTTCATATAAAAACCCGAACGACAAGGTGCAATACTGGGTTGAAAGAGTTCAGGATGCAACCGGAAAAACGGTTGCTCTGAAAGTGTCCAGCACAGCGGCTAACATTCCCTACCTCAATCTGACAATGTATTCGGCAGATGGAGAATTACCGGAGCTGAATATTTACGGGCTAAAACCAGATGGAAATGTGGTTTACTCCCCTGACGGATCTGCCCTTTCCAAACCCTATGAGGACCCGGCACTTAAAATTGGAGGGTTCAAAGAGCTTAGATTCAAGGCTGAAAAATATGATAAAGGAGTTAAGGCAAAAGAGATGGTTGAGAAGGCAGGGTACGAGACAGCTTCTGCGAGATACGAAGACAAGGTCTACTCTTTTGGAGTTCATTCAACTCAGGACGGCAGGGCAAAAATCGAGAGAGATGTACTTAAGAAGAAGTACTGGTTTCCCGTAAAATCAGAAACAGAGGGTAATCGCGGTCTTTATGAACTCCGGGATACACTTGACCTGAACATAGAATCTCATTCAAATGAAGAGACTGTTAAGACTCAGAAAATTAAAATTCAAGGTTCTATAAGCAATCCGGCAGGCGAGTTTGACAAGGTGACAAAAATCCAGATAGTTATATCAAACGGCACAGACAAAAAGGATCTTGACGCTACTTTAACAGGAGACTCTACATTTACAGCAGATGCCGAACTCTACACAGGAACCAATTATCTGGTATTTCTTCCGTTCCATCTTAACTCCGAGGGAAAAGAGGTCAATTACAAAAAATACAAAGTTACTGCCCGGGAAAACCCGATTGATGCTCTAACACTTGAATACGATTCAGGGTGGAAAAGTAAAATAGCAATAACCAGAAAAACCACAACAACAACCGGCGAGCCTCATAACTCTGAGACAGTTCACATATCAAGAATCTCTGCAAACCTTGATATTGATTTTGTTGCCTCAAAATTATGGTACATTCAGAAGTCTCCCGAAAATGCGAAAAACTGTTCTGAATTTGCAAACTGCTGGCTCTTTACCGGAACAGATGACGGAAATGTAACAGTCTCTGAGGAGTTCCGCACCAAAACAAAGAACTGCGAAGACGAACTGCCTCTTATAACCACTATCCGAAGTAAAGGCAATGCGACTCTTGACAAATATATGCTGAACATTGCGGCCACCTTAACACCATCAAAGGATGGCGATATCTCATCCGGTCGCCGATATCACCTTACAATTTCCGGCAGTCCTGAATTTGCTGTTCACACAAATGCACCATGGCCTTCAACAACAGTCGAGCAATATGATTGCCTTCTTAAAAAATGGAATGCCGACAGAGTTAAAATTGCACCCCTGATAAAACTTGACCGTACAGATGCTGTTTTAAAATTCCCCAGCTCAGAAGATCTCGAAAACTATGTAAAATCCCCTGTCTCTGCAAAAAGCTGGACCTTTACCGGCGAAGTAAAAACCGATGACGGATATTCCGTAACTGTTACTGAATACACTGTTACTTTAACCATTATTCCGTAGAGCAGAACTCTTACGCCTCAGAGGAAAAGTTTCAACAATCTGACACTTTACCTCTGAGGCAATATTTTTTCTTTGTAATTTAGGGCCATGGAACAACGCGACTACATCCTGAGGGAAATTGAGAAAATAGGTCTGATTTTAACTGCAATCCGCCGGAAACTTTTCGGGGGAAGGGACGGCTCTTCTTTTGCTGAGGCTGATGCAGCGGCCGGAAGCGAGTCGGAAAAAGAGATGGATCTGAAGATTGATTTTAGTGAACTTGGAATCGACCTGAATACTTTTTTACAGATGGATACAGCTGAAACTGACAGGTATCTGAGTCAGATCAAGGGGATGAATATAGATAATACCGAGCTCCTTGCCGATTGCCTCGTGCAAATGGGAACAGATGAGGAATCGGCCTTTAACAATCCATATTCCATAAAGGCCCTGCAGCTTTATCATATGTGCAATCTGAAAAGCAGCACATATTCATTTTCCAGAGAGAGGAAAATACTGATGATTGAGAATGGAGAGAATATTGAGAACATTGAATATGGAGAATAAATACACAGAAATACTCCAGGGCGTTGTTCATGAGATTCCGGAAGATATGCGCAACAGAATCCTTTCTGATGAAACTCTGCTCGCAAAATGGAACTCCCTTACTCCTCTGGCGAGGAATGAGTGGATTTGCTGGGTTACGGCAGTTAAGCGGGCAGAAACCCGGGAGCAGCATATTGACAGACTCCATTCAGATTTACTGAACGGTAAGCGCAGACCCTGCTGCTGGCCCGGATGTAAGCACAGATAATTGTTACAACTTAATTAAAGCGTAGGAAAGCTTATTATCTGCACCTAAGGTGTAAGTAACACTTTGAGATCTAGTAATTACTCCTGAAGAAATTGACTGATCTATTACATTACCATTTCTTCCGGCTTCACATTTGACAAACCATTTAAGTGCAACTGACATTTGAGAAACTATTACAACTCTGGAAGCTCCTGATGCTAATTTATTTCCAGCTCCAATTGTCTCTCCATCAACCCACATATGTGCAAAATCACCCGAGTTGTTTACCATTTTAACAGTAATACTTACCATTTGATCAGGTGTATCTTCTTCTTCGCACCCGGGAGTAAAAATTGTAATGAAAATGGTTAGTAAAACGACACCCGAAATTTTAAAAATTGATTTCATATGATTAATTTTTAATGATTTATATCAAAATTACTGAATTACTAACAACAGATAATCCTCAAAACATAAAAATCTAATCACCATATTGTAAATATTTTATTATAAATTGTTGTACATTTAATTAAATATATCTAGGAGAACATTTAATTTCTGATATAAAAACATTGGATTTGTAATAGAGTAAACCATGAAAAATACACTTAAAAAAATCGGGAAAATCATCCTCTGGATTATTGCTGTAATAGTGATTTTACTTCTGCTGGTAACCGGATATATCTGGATTAAGAGCCCGGGAAAAGCTCAGCCAATAACTGACTCTCAGGGACAAGTTATTCCGGGCAGTATCTCAACAATTGAAAAAGTAATGCTTGGCGGAGTTGAACAATATCTGATAATCCGCGGGGCAGACTCAACAAAACCGGTAATGCTGTTCCTCCACGGAGGTCCCGGCAGTCCGGAGTATCCTTTCATCAGAACAACCAATCCAGATCTGGAAAAGGATTTTGTAATGGTTTACTGGGAGCAGCGCGGAGCCGGAAAATCTTACTCGAAAGATCTCGATGTTAAAAGTATGACTTTAGCTCAGATGATTTCTGACACCAGAGAGCTGAGCCAGATGCTTTCTGCAAGGTTCGGTCAGGAGAAGATCTATCTGATGGGGCACTCATGGGGCTCGTTCCTTGGAATTCTTACCTCTTACCAGCACCCTGAGCTATATCATGCATACTTTGGAATTGGTCAGGTTTGCGACCAGTACAGGGGAGAGATGGTCTCTTTTGAATGGGTTAAGGAGCAGGCTAAGCTAAACAATGACGAAAAATCTCTGAAGAAACTCTCAGCAATGACTTTCCCGGATACACTTGCATCTATTGACACCTGGATTAACCACCTTATGTATGAAAGACTCTATGTATCCAAATATGGCGGCGGAGTAACCCGTGAAGTTACGGGAATGTGGCCTGTGGTTAAGCTGATATTTACCACTAAAGAGTATACTCTGGGCGACAAAATCAACTACATGAAAGGCAGTATGTTCTCTCTGAGATATCTGATGCCTGATGTCCTGAATTCAAATCTCTCTGCAAAAATTGACAGCATGCAGGTGCCGGTTTATATTTTCCAGGGCAAGTATGACTACCAGACTCCGTACATTGTTGCCAAAGATTTCTTTGAGCAGCTGAAGGCACCCGAAAAAGAGTTCTTCACATTTGAAAACTCAGCCCATAGCCCTGTAATGGAGGAGATTGAGAAGTTTAACTCAATAGTACTTGAAAAGATAAAAGCAGATTCACAAAAGTAAACCAATGAAAAATTTAATTGCCTGTTGCGGAATCGATTGCGCAACCTGTGACGCAAGGAGAGCAACGCTCAATAACGACAATGCACTTCGTGAGCAGACCGCCGCAAAGTGGCGGGAGATGTACAACTCTGCAGATATCACTGCCGAAACCATTAACTGTACAGGTTGCCGTGCAGATGGAGTCAATTTTGCCCACTGTTTTGAATGCGAAATCAGAAACTGTGTTAAATCAAAAGGTTACAACACATGCGGAGATTGTGCCCTGCTTGACACCTGCGAAATTGTGGGAGCTCTGCTCAAGTATGTTCCGGAGGGTCGGGCAAATTTACTGGCACTAAACGATATGTCAGCCTAATTTACATTCGTCTGTCTTACAAGCCATTAATTACAACGTAATTTCTAAAAATATAGATTTAGAAATTGTATATAACTGATATATAAAATATTGTAAATTAGGCTGACATGTTGAATATTTCACCAAAATTTATGACCAATCTCATAGTAAACCAGCATTAATTAAAATACAAAATCATATATCTTTACAAATAGTAAAATCACTAAAATAACCTCAACTTAACATGAAAAAAACCATTATAACTCTCCTGATTGTTATTCTGGGTGCATCCCTCTCTGCTCAGGACAACAGCAGGCTTAACACACCGGATTCACTTCTGCTAAAAGAGATTGCATCGCTTAAGAGGCAGCTTGAAGGATTTGGCCATACTCACGATATTATTATTAAAAAGGTAGATGATCTTATGTGGCATGAAATGCTCGGAGATATTGCCTTCATTGACAAAGTGAGGCTCACCGGCCCTCCAAGGTGGAAGGCAAAAAAAGCCGATGACAAATTTGCAGGAAATCCGCTTCAGTTTTATACCTATGTTTTCATACCAAAAGATATAAACACTTCAAAAAAATACCCGCTTATAGTATTGCCTCACAGCGGAATTCATGCAGATTTCTCTACATACTACGCTCATATTGTGAGAGAGCTTATTGCTCAGGGGTATGTTGTGGTCTCTGCCGAATACCGCGGGTCTACAGGTTACGGCCGCGACACTTATGAAAACATAGATTACGGAGGGCTGGAAAACGAAGATGTGATGGTAAGCCGTGACTATATGCTGCAGAACTACTCATTTATAGATAAAGATAATGTAGGTATAATTGGCTGGAGCCACGGGGGAATGATCTCCCTTATGAATATCCTCAGGTATCCGGACCAGTTCAAATGTGCCTTTGCAGGTGTTCCTGTAAGTGACCTTGCAAACAGGCTGGCATCTCACGACAAGAGCTACAATGATTATTTTACGGCCAAATACCATATTGGGGAATCAATCAAGGATAATCCCGCAGAATACAAAAGACGTTCACCGTCTTCATATGCAAAAGATCTGAAGAAACCTCTTCTCATTCATACAAACACGAATGACAATGATGTCTATGTTGAAGAAGTTATGCTCATGATTGATTCATTAAAGGCACACAAAAAAGTTTTTGAATACAAGGTTTTCCAGAATTCGGCAGGCGGACATAGCTTTGACCGTATTGACACTAAGGAGGCTACAGACATTCGCTTTACAATTTACAAGTTTCTTGAAAGATACCTGAGTCCTGCGAAACCGTTTAAAAATGCAGAAGAAATGCGTAAAGCTGCTTACGGATTTTAACTTTTTAGTTGTAACTTTGCAGTCCATAATTTATAAATAACAGGCTGAGTGGAAATAATGGTGGTTTTGTTCATTGTAGGCTATGCATTTATAGCTCTTGAACACAAAGTTGGAATTGATAAGGCGGCAATTGCACTACTAACCGGCGGAGTTCTATGGGTATTGTATACCTTAATTGCACCCCTTGCCGTGCCTGATATATTTCCCTTGCATTTCCACGAATATCTGCTCGAGAATCCAAATGTTGCGAAACTCACCCTGCTGGAGCAGTGCCGCAGCTATATTGTAAATTATCAGATAATTGAGAGTCTTGGTGAGATATCCGGAACGCTTTTCTTTCTCATTGGTGCAATGACTATAGTAGAGCTTGTGGATGTTCACGGAGGATTTTATATTATCACCAACAGAATAACCACTAAAAATAAAAAGCAGCTTCTTGTTGTAATTGCATTCATTACTTTCTTTATGTCTGCAATTCTTGATAACCTTACCACATCTATCGTTATGGTGATGATGCTCAGAAAAATCATCCCAAACTACAAGGAGAGGTGGGTTTACGGAAGTATGATTATTATTGCTGCAAACAGCGGCGGAGCATTCTCTCCTATTGGTGACGTAACTACAATTATGCTCTGGATTAAGGGAAAAATCAGCAGCTGGCCTACAATTTCCACCCTGTTTATTCCAAGTTTAATCTCAATGCTGGTTCCTCTGGCAATGGCCGGCAGAATGCTTAAAGGGTCCGTCTCGGGAACTTCAAAACATATGTCGGCACACCATATTGCAAATATTCTAAGTGAAAAGGAGAGATTTATTCTCTTTATAATGGGTGTTGCTGCTCTTATATTGGTTCCGGTATTTAAATACCTGACTCACTTGCCTCCTTTTGTGGGGGTTCTGATTGGGCTTAGTATTCTGTGGATATACACAGAACTGATTTATGCAAAAAACAAGAGCAACGAAGATATGAAACACCGTGTCACCAGAGTCCTGAAAAGGATTGACACGGCCACTATTCTCTTTTTCCTTGGAATTCTGCTCGCGGTAAGTGCCCTGCAGGGTACCGGAGTTCTTAATACCCTTGGAGATTATCTGAATAAGGAGGTTCATAATGTATACCTTATAAATCTGATAATTGGAGGACTTTCTGCAATAGTAGACAACGTGCCTCTGGTTGCTGTTGCAATGGGAATGTATCCGCTGGCAGATGCTGCTACTATTGCTGCCTCTGCAGACCCGCTCTTTTTACAGAATTTTGTAATGGATGGCAGTTTCTGGCTCTTCCTTGCCTATTGCGCAGGTGTGGGCGGAAGCATGCTCATCATTGGTTCTGCTGCCGGAGTAGTGGTAATGGGTATTGAGAGAATTACATTCAGCTGGTACTTTAAGAATATAACGCTCATAGCTGCTGCCGGATACCTGGCAGGCGGGGCTGCATTTATATTGATTGACAAGTTTTTGTAAATGGAAACAATTGCCTGGATAGGACTGGCTCAAAGTCTGTTCGGGGCAATTCTGGTAGGGACCAAACATTCAGCGTCGGCTCCGGAGAAGATCCTTGCCGTATGGCTCTGTCTCCTCTCTGTTGTTTTTCTCTCTTTCGGGATTGACCTGAAGGTATACTCTGCTCCTCTGCTAACAAGCTCTTTCCTTTTATTCAACCCCGCACTTTACCTGTATGTAATTTCTCTTACCACAGAGGGTTTCAGCCTTAAACCAGTTCATCTGCTTCATCTGATTCCATTCCTGTTTTTTGAGCTCTTTTCCCATATCTCTGCAACAGGGTTTAATCCTCATCTCTTTCTTGAAAAAGATTCTGACCTCACCTTCCGGTTAGTTTTTGCCGCTGCAAACCTTGCTTCATGGGCAATCTATTCACCTCTCACACTCATAAGGGTTCACAGACACAGAATGGAGCTTAAAAACCGCCTTTCAACCATTGAATCTGCAGACAAACTGAGCTGGATTCTCTTTATCACAGTCTTCTATACTGTTTACTGGATTATTCTGCTTTTTTTATCGCTCTTTATTGTTTTGGTTAAGGCCGACAACCCTATGCCGCACTACTTCAACTACTCGGTAATGCTGGCACTTGTATTCATAATAACCTACTATGGTGTAAGACAAAGCGAAATCAGAAAATTTTTCAGCCCTTCAAGATACAGCTATTCAAATCAAAAGGAGGCTGCAGCTAAAGAGCAGAAGATCTCTCCTGAACAGGAGCAGAAAATTAAAGAGGCTGTGGAAAGCTTTTTGGGAATACGCAAGGGATACAAAAATCCACAGCTGAGTATGGAGATGCTCTCCAGGGAGACAGGATTCCCGAGGTATCAGCTTACAGAGGTTATTAACAAAACTATAGGAAGTAACTTCTATCAGCTTGTAAACAGATACAGAATAGAGGCTGCAAAGGAGATGCTGGCAAATGAATACAGCAGATACTCCATTGAGGCTATGGGAGCTGAATGCGGATTCGGCAGCCGCTCTTCATTCTACTCATTCTTTAAGAAAAGTGAGGGAGTAACCCCTCTTGAATACCGTACGAAGGTGCTTTCGAAAAAAGATGTCTGAATTCTCCGAATCCGGACAACTCCGGTTGTGATTCTCCGGTATCAAAATCTATCTTTACGAAAGCAAATATTGAACGCTATGAAAAAGTTGGTTTTGACAATAGCACTTCTCTCCTCTGTGATTCTGTACGGTCAGGAGAGCGACAGCACTCAGATACCTTCCGGCACAGATGGTGATGAGAACCGGAAAGTGGAGCTGAGCGGATATGTCCGCGGCTCTTTTCAGGGATTTTCAAAAAAATATGACTTCAGCAATATCTTTGCACAGTTTGCCCTTAAGGGGAAATATGCCGGAAAGCATACGCTTCTCAATGCCGAGGTCTGGTTCCTGGGCGGTCAGCATTTTGGCGAGTACTACAATCAGATGCACATAATCGAAGCCTATGCTGGATATGTTTCTGACAAATTCGATTTTCTGGCGGGAAATCAGATAGTAAAATGGGGACGTACAGATGGGTTCAGCCCAACAGATAACATCTGCCCGCGCGACTACTTTTTTCTCACATCAGATACAGACGACCAGCTCCGCTCAAACTTCATGGCAAGGGCAAAATGGAGAATCTCTCCGTCAGTTGACTTTGAATTCATAGCAATTCCATTTTACAAGCCATCTTCATACAGATTTAACCTGTTTGATATGGGCGAATATGCATCCTTTGGTGAAGAGACTTTACCGGAAAGAAAGTTCTCAAATGCAACACTTGCTGGAAAAATCAATTTTGAACTGCCGGGCGCAGGCTTCTCCCTCTCATATTTCAGAGGGTTTGACCCGTACCACGGCTTCGATATCAAAAGTATCGGGCTCAATATGAATTCCCCCGAGCCTGCGCCCGAAATTCTATACACTTCGTCCTCATATATGAAGCAAACCATAGGGGCAGATGTTGCAATCCCGGCAGGGAGCTGGATATTCCGGGCAGAGGCCGGATATAACATTACAAAGGGAGAAGAGGTATTCATCTATACTCCCGCCTCCTCATTATCCTGGGTAGTCGCTGCCGAAAAGGATTTTGGCGGGTACCTCACCATTTTCCAGTACATTGGTAAATTCACTCCGGATTTCAGGGAGATTCACGAACCGGTAATGGGCAATCCATCTGACCCCACACAAATGCTTATATATATGCAGGATATGGTCTGGTATCAGAGCAGGCTCTTTAACCGCAGAATATTCAATCAGCAGAAGAGAGTAAACCATGCCTTCTCCCTCACTGCACGTAAAACATTCGCATACGAAACAATAACTGCAGAACTTACGGGATATTATAACCTGACATCCCGTGAATATCTTATCAGACCTAAACTCTCATGGAAAGCATCAGACAATCTTACCCTCTCTGCAGGAGGACACTATATGGCCGGACCAAAAGAGTCAATTTTTGACTATTCCGGACCGGTTATGAATGGAATCTTTCTTGAACTCAAAGCATCATTCTGACAACATACAAATACGATAATTTATGAACGGAAGATCAAGACTTATCAGGTACAGATGGCCCATTATCGCGGCAACTGCAATTATCTCTCTGGCGGCTCTTCTCCCGCTCTTTTCAATAAAAATCAATCCGGACCTGGAGAGCTACCTCCCGGACGATATTCCTTCCAGAATAAACAATGAAAAGATTGGAGAACTCTTTGGAACCAAAGAGCAAGTGCTTCTTGTAATTAGCTGCGACGATATTCTTGCACCCGAAACTCTTGAGAGAATTGACAATCTCACCAATGAGTTCATAAATATGGGAGGCCTCTCCCCTGTCCTCTCCCTTTCAACTGCAAGAAGCATTGAATCTATGGAGGGTTCAATGGTGGTAAATCCTGCAGTAGGTTTTTACCCCCGGACACCACAGGAGAGAGAACAAATAAGGGAATCTGTTAAGAAGAATGATCTGGTTTACAAAATGCTTGTTTCTGAGGACTTCAGAAACGCCCTTATTATACTTAACTCAGATAAAAGCCTTGATGACTATAAACTGATGGAGGTTATTGAGGGGGTTATTGCAAAGTACCCCGGGGACGAGTCGGTTCTGATCAATGGTCAGCCTTATCTCAGAAAGGAGGCGAATGAAAAGATAGGCCGGGATGTGATGATTCTGCTGCCAATAGGATTGCTGCTTATGCTGATATTTTTCTGGGTCTCCTTCAGGGAGGTAAAGGGAATGCTGCTCCCGTTCACAGTTGTAGTAATATCAATTATAGTTTCAATGGCTCTTATTCCGCTTATGGGCTGGGAACTTAGCATTATTGGAATCCTGATCCCAATTATGATGATTGCCATTGCAAATAACTACGGTGTGCACTTTATCGCAAAATATCAGGAGCTGAATGCACTTGATCCCAATGACACAATGGACGATATTGTAACAGAGGCTCTCTCCTACCTGAAGAAACCGGTAATTCTCTGCGGACTTACCACTATTGTGGGGATTCTTGGACTTGTTGTGCATATTCTTCTTCCTGCAAGCCAGATGGGAATTGTATCTTCAATTGGAATTGCACTCGCGCTTTTTCTGAGCCTTACATTTATTCCGGCCCTGCTCTCGGTCATGAAGAAGGGAAAGGTCCATTTTCACCCGGAGGGCGGGAACAGAGGTTTGATTATTCACATGCTCGACAAAACAGGCCATTTTCTGGTAAATAAACCGGGAGTAACCCTGGGAATCTTCATTGTTTTCTTTTTACTTTCTGTTGCAGGTCTGTTCAGGTTTGGGGTTGCATCGGATTTTAATGAGATTCTGCCTGCCAGCCACCCGTTTAATAAAAGTATTGATATTGCAGACAGTTCATTTGGCGGCAGCAAGGTGATAACACTGGTTTTTGAGGGTGACATAAAGGAGCCGGATCTCCTGAACAGAATGGTTAACTATGAGAAGCAGCTGGAACAGGTTAAAGGTATTGGAAGTGTCACCTCAATTGCAACTATCATAAAAAAGATGAGCACAGCCCTGAACGACCCTGCTGATTCGGCCTGGAACAGGATCCCGCAGAGCCGGGACGCTGTAGCTCAGTACATAGAGTTATACTCAATGAACGGAGACCCGGCAGATTTTGAAACCTTTGTAGATTTTGACTACACAAAGGCTGCAATGACAATTCAGTACACTTCAGACGGGATGAGGGATACCAAAAGAGTAATTTCTGCCGTTAATGAGATAACCGGCAGCGACCCATCCAGAACAGTTGCAGGGGGATACTCTCTGGTAGAGATGGAGATGAGCGAGTCTGTCGTTAAAGGGCAGTACAATTCTCTGCTCTTTGCACTTGCCGCAATTTTCATTCTTCTTGCAATAATTTTCAGAAGCTTTACAGCCGGTTTGCTGGGGTCGCTGCCGCTAATATTTGCAGTGCTCTGTACATTTGGCTTTATGGGGTGGAGCGGAATCGAACTAAATATTGTTACTGCGCTCCTCTCTTCAATTTCAATAGGACTTGGGGTAGATTTCACAATCCACATGTTCTGGAGGATGAAAAGTGAGATTGCAATGGGACTCTCATACGAATCTGCTGCGAGAACGGCTCTCAGAACAACCGGGAGGGGAATCACCATCAATGCATTCTCTGTAATGCTGGGATTCTCTGTTCTCTTTCTCTCTGCCTTTCCGCTTATTAAGTCTTTTGCACTGCTCATAATACTCTCGCTGCTGTTTTGCCTGATATCTGCTTTGTTGCTAATACCGGCAATTTGTATTATATTTAAACCAGGATTTCTCAACAGAAAAAGTCAGTCATGAAAAAGAGTTCACTGTTTTCAATTCTTTT
Organism: Bacteroidetes bacterium HGW-Bacteroidetes-14; assembly: GCA_002842655.1. Classification (GTDB taxonomy): domain Bacteria; phylum Bacteroidota; class Bacteroidia; order Bacteroidales; family UBA932; genus Bact-08. Next base: position 19,382 of record PHDP01000007.1, on the reverse strand, counting down.
CGCCGCCATGCTGGGCATGGCTCCGATTCTCTCCTCTGCGCAGGATGCAAAGGATATCAGCACAAAATCTGCAAATGCAATAGAACTTGGAGCAATGGAGATGGAAACCACCCTGCAGATAATTGATGCAAAGGGAAGTACCCGAACAAGAAAAATCACAATGGCAAGCCGCAAATTTGGTGATATTACCAAAATGCTCATGAAGTTCACCGAGCCGGCAGATGTAAGAGGAACCTCAATTCTTATTTACGACTATGAGGAGCGCCCTGATGATATGTGGATCTACATGCCGGCACTTAAGAAAAGCAGACGGGTTGTGAGCAACGAAAAGGGCAAAAATTTCATGGGTTCTGAATTTACTAATGCAGATATGAGCAAGCCTAATGTAGATGACTTTGCCTACTCTGTATTATCATCAGAAACCATAAACGGAAAAAGTTGCTATAAAATAGAGGCTGTCCCTGTTTCTCAGGAGGCAAAAACCTCAAACGGATTCAGCAAAAAAATTTCATACATAGACAAAGAAAACTACCTCTGTTACAAAATAGAGTACTTTGATCTCAAGGGTAAACCACTCAAAACTCAAATAATTGGAGACTACAGAAACATTTCCGGCGGAAAATGGTTTTACTATCATATGGAGATGAAAAACGAACAGAATGGCAGAAAATCTGTACTTGTAACCGACTCCTTTAAATCAGGCTCTGCAAAGTCTGAATCTCAGTTTTCTCCTGCCAGTCTTGAAAAATAGAATTTTATGGAAGACATAATCAGGGAAATTGATGGCAAACGGTTTGATAAAACCGAATTGCTCGATAAGGTCGACGGAGACGAAGAGGTTCTTGAAATTCTTTTCGACAGCATGAAGTCACAGGTTCCGGTGTATCTCGAAGATATTGGTGAGGCAGTTAAGGTCTTCAAAGCCGGCAATTTCCCCGATGCTTCAGTTCTTGACAAACTTCGCTCTGCTGCACACACAATAAAAGGATCTGCATATAATCTCTGTTTTCACAGAATGGGCAATATTGCCAAAGCCATTGAATTCACAACAAGGTCATTAATTACAGACACAAACAATACAGACTACAGGGAGAGACTTATTAAACTCGACCTGATATTAAATGATGAGTGGAAACAACTTCTGCTCATCATGAAATAAATACCAATTTATATAATGAACATTTCCTACTGCTCAGACAAGTATCAGTATACCATGGGCAAATCCTTTTATGACAAGGGTTTGCAGGACAAGAAGGCAATTTTCAACCTCTTTTACAGAAGTGCTCCCGACAAAAACAACTGGGCTGTTGTATCTGGTACCCGTGAGGCTCTGCAGATGGTTTCCGGACTGGGCAGCGAAAACGAGGAGTTCTTCGAGAAATTTCTTCCGGGAGAGGAGTACCGCGAGTACAGAAAGTTTCTTGCTCAGATGAAATTTACCGGAAACATCTACGCAATGGAGGAGGGAGAGATAGCCTTTCCAACCCAGCCGGTGATTATTGTTGAGGGGCCGTTAATTGAGGCTCAGGTTCTTGAAACTCCCCTTCTTACCATTATGAACCATCAGATGGCAATTGCCACAAAAGCCTCCAGGGTATCAAGAAGCACATCCAAGCCCATCAGCGAATTCGGCTCAAGAAGGGCTCACGGCCCCTGGGCGGCCACTTATGGTGCAAAGGCAGCCTATATAGGCGGATGTCTTAATACATCCAATGTGCTAACTGCCACAATTTTTGACCTTCCTGTTTCCGGAACAATGGCGCACAGCTTTGTAACAGCATTTGGCTGCACTATTGCCGGTGAACTTAAGGCTTTCAATACATACATTTCGACTCACTTCGGGGAGCCTTTAATATTGCTGGTTGACACATATGACACCCTCAGATGCGGTGTTAAAAATGCTATAAAGGCCTTTCGTGAAAACGGTGTTGACGACAACTACCCTAACAGCTACGGAATAAGGCTCGACAGTGGTGACCTTACCTATCTCTCAATCAAAACAAGAGAGATGCTGGATGAGGCGGGATTTACAAAGTGTAAAATCTTTGCCACAAATGCGCTTGATGAATATATAATCTCTGAAATTGAGAGACAGGGTGCAAAAATTGATGCATACGGAGTTGGTGATGCGATTGCCACAAGCAAGCATAATCCATGTTTTGGAAATGTCTACAAACTTGTTGAGATTGATGGCACCGGAGTTCTCAAAAGATCTGAAGATAAAAGCAAGGCAATTAACCCCGGCTTTCAGATAACCTACAGGCTGGTTTGCAGCGGAATGTTCAGGGGAGATGTTACCTGCCTGAGGGGTGACTCAATGGAAAAGAAGATTTTTGCCCGCGAAGCAATCACTATCAGAGATGAATTTGATGACACAAAAGTTACCTCATTTGAAGCCGGCTCATACGAGGCAAAACCACTGCAGAAGCAGGTGATGAAGAAGGGTGTAATTATTTGGGAAGAGAAGAACATAAAGGATAAAAGAAATTACTACCTTAGCAATCTGCAAGGTTTTAATGAGACTCAGAGGAGAATTATAAACCCACACTATTATAAGGCAGATATCTCCGACGACCTTTACGACCTTAAAAACAGGCTTATTGAATCACTTATAAACGAAATAAAGCACTTCGATGAAAATTGACAGCACTAACCCCGTTCACGTTGTTGTTGACATGCTTTACGATTTTATTGACGGAACCCTTGCCTGCCTGAACTCAGAGGAGGCTGTTTACAATTCCGTTAAATTCATCAACGAAAATCCAATGAGGATAGCATACGTTTGCGATCACCACCCGGCAAACCACTGCTCATTCATTGATCAGGGTGGGATCTGGCCGCCGCACTGTATTCAGGGAACACATGGAGGAAGCATTCATAATCTCTATTACACCGGACTAAAAAACAGAGAGGCTGCCCCATCGCCGGAGAATATGTTTTTAAAGGGAGAAGATCCCAAAAGCGAACAATATTCGGGCTTTGAAGGGATTAGAAATGATGGAAAAACTCTCTTTGACTACATAGGTAAACCCGGGACAATAGATTCACCTGTTGTTTATGTTAGCGGGATCGCTACCGAGTTCTGTATAAATGAAACTGTTAAAGACCTTTTAAAGGCAGGATATAAAGTTGTTTTGATTAAAGATGCCCTTGGGTATGTGAGTCATGACGGACATCTGGAAACACTCAAAAAACTGGAGGAATACAATGTAACTCTTATATAATATGATCTATCTGGGGATTGACCTTGGGGGCACAAAGATATCAGGTGCCCTTTTTCATGAAAACAACTCTGTGTTGATTCGTGAAACTGTACTTTTGGAGGGGAGAGAGGGCAGCGAGGTGGGAGAACTGATTTCTGAAATTTGTAAAACGCTCCTTTTAAAGGGAGGTGTCGGGGATGATGTTCAGAAATGCATAGGAGTATGCGTTCCCGGGATAGCATATTCCAAAACAGGAAATGTATGGTGCCCCAACATACCCGGGTGGGAAAACTATCCCCTGAGAGATGAAATCTCGTCTCAGATTCCAAATTCCAGAGTAACTGTTGAAAGTGACCGTACTGCATATATTCTTGGTGAAGTGAGCATGGGTGCTGCAAAAGGGTGTAACAATGCTATCTTCATCTCAGTCGGAACAGGCATAGGTGCCGGAATTCTCATTGACGGCAGGGTTCTTCATGGTGCATCTGACATTGTTGGAGCAACCGGCTGGATGGCCCTTAAACCAATGTACAGGAAAGAGTGGGATGCCTGCGGATGTTTTGAAAGCCACGCCTCCGGAACAGGCATTGCAATGCAGGCTGCCATTGAACTAAGAAAACTTGAGAAAGCGGGAAAGAGAGGTTACTCTCTTCTGCAGGAAAAGAGTCCGGAAACAGTTAGTTCAAGAGATGTTTTTGAAGCATTTGAAAAGGGCGATGCCATTGCAAAAAAGATTCTTGATACTGCAATTGAAATGTGGGGAATGGCAGCTGCAAACATGGTCAGCCTCTTTAATCCGGAGATGGTTATCTTTGGAGGAGGCATCTTTGGTCCGGCCACCAGATTTATTGATAACATTTACCGTGAGGCTGCCAAGTGGGCTCAGCCTGTAGCAATAAAACAGTGCCGCTTTGTAGCCACCGAACTTCCCAATGATGCCGGTTTGTACGGCGCCGGCGCTATTGCGATACTAAGCTGTATGAATAACCTAAACAATAAATAAACATGAATTCACATAAAGGAAACTTTGCCGTTCTGGCTGCCGGTTTCTCTGGTATGGTCTTCTTTGGAGTGTCACTGGTGGTGATGGGCTCCGTTTTACCATCCCTGATTGAGAAATTTTCACTTGACACGGCCGGCGCCTCCACAATTGCAGGCCTTCTTCCGCTTGGGCTGATGCTTGGTTCGCTTGTGTTTGGTCCGGTTGTAGACCGATACGGATATAAAAAGCTTCTGATAGCAGCCACTCTTGCAGCAGTATTTGGAATGGAGCTGCTCGCCTTTGCACCTTCTGTAAGTCTGGTGAGGATAGCTATCTTCTTTATTGGACTGGGAGGAGGAATTTTGAACGGTCTTACAAGTGCTCTTATTTCAGATGCATCTTCGGACAAGGCAAGAGCCTCTAACCTTAGTATTCTGGGTGTATTCTACACAGTTGGCGCCATTACAATCCCGCTAATTTTTGCATCTTTAAAGCATATCTACACATATACGCATATTGTTTCGGCAGCGGGTGTTATCATGGCCTGCTCTGTTCTGTATTACCTCTTTGTAAAGTTTCCTGAGGGAAAATTCGAAGGGGGATTTCCTGTTAAGAAGATGCTTGCCCTCGCAAAGGAGCCGGCTATGCTGCTGCTTGCCTTCACCCTGTTTCTGCAGAGCGGTGCCGAAGGTCTTGCAAGCAACTGGATACCAAGTTTTCTTGAAAAGGTAAAGGGATTCTCATCAGAGAATGCACTTTATGCCCTTAGTTTTATGGTCTTTGGTATGGGAACCGGAAGAATCCTCCTGGGTGTGCTGCTCAGAATCTTCTCGAAGTCTCTTCTGCTTACCCTAAGTATGACCGTTGCTGCTGCCGGTATCACAATAGTGGGACTTACTTCAGACAACCTGTGGGTTTCAGTTGGAACCTTCCTGACAGGTATGGGCTCTGCAGCCACATTCCCTGTAGTTTTCTCAGTAATTGGAGATAAATTCAGGGAGGTATCCGGAACAGCATTCAGCTTTGCCCTTACCATAGCACTTATTGGAAATACCCTTATCAATCTTATGGTTGGAGTTCTGGGGCTCAGCTCCCTCACAATTCTCATAGCTGCCATCTCACTGGCGGTTCCTGTGATTTTCTATTTTAACACAAAATACATACGTTCAAAAAATTAAATTATGTTAGTACTTGAATGGTTAAACAATGCCAGAGCCGTAATGAACTCTATTGAAGAGTCTCAGCTCGAAAACATTAAAAAGGCTGCCACCGTTATGGCAGACAGTATTGAGGCAGGCAGATGGGTTCACACCTTTGGTTGCGGACACGCTACAATCCCGGTTGAGGAGATGTACCCGAGAATTGGCGGATTTGTTGGATTTCACCCTATAGTTGAGCTTCCGCTTACATTCTTCACAAGAATCACAGGCGAGATGGGAGTGCACCAGTTTCTCTATCTTGAAAGAGCAGAGGGATACGGAAATGCCATCATGAAGTCTTACAACTTCGACAGCAGGGATACTATGTGGATATTCTCCCACACAGGTATTAACAATGTTAATATTGACGTGGCTCTCAGAGCAAAGGAACTTGGAATGAAACTGGTGGTTTTTGGATCTGCAAAGGAGTCAATTGGTAAGAAAACCCGCCACTCATGCGGAAAAACCATCTTTGACCTTGCAGACATTGTTGTTGACTCATGCGCTCCGCTGGTAGATGCCAGCGTGCCTCTCAAGAACCATTATGACAAAGTAGGGCCTGTTTCAACAATGGCCTTTATCACTCTTGTATGGATGACAGTAACAACTGTTGCCGAGATACTTGCAGATAGAGGTGTCAAACTTTACATTCACCCTTCACACAATATTCCGGGTGACGAAACAGCTCACCAGAGACTGGATGAATGCCTTGCCAAATACAAGGAGAGAGTAGCAGGAATCTAGTCCTGAGAGAGCCTTATTCCATTTTTTTGTATGTTTGCATAATATATGAGCAAACACAGATACAATATCATAAAGATTACTGCGGGCATTGCAGCGCTTATGGCTGCAGTGCTCTGCTTTAATCAGTCATATGCACAGAAGAGAAATCTTACCCGTGCCCAGAGAGATTCAATTGAGGCTGTAAAGGATAGTATCAGCAATGCAAAACCAATGTTTCTTGAGAGTTACTACATTCCGGACTCCCTCAAATTCAAACGGATTATTCTCTGGAACCACGACAGCTATCTCAACAGAATCACAGGGATGCTTAAGCAGGATACTACATATGACTACAACTTCCACTTCCTGCCATTCACAAAAAATGACATTGGGGCCGAATACCTTGGAGTTGCAGGTTCAGCTGCACAAAGCAGAAACTTTTTTAAGAGGGTAAAATCAGAAGACTTTACTCCGTTTGACCCATATCTTATCTACAGCTATTCAAAGGAGAGTCACCCTTTTTACAATGTAAAAACGCCCCACACCGAACTTGCATACAGGGGAACCATCCTGGCAGAGAGAGCCAAAGAGGAGAGCAATATTCATGTTCTCACAACCCAGAACCTCTCTCCTGCTCTGAATGTTACGCTCTTGTACGACAGATGGGGCGGCAAGGGAATCCTTAACAAAGAATCAACCGACAACAGAACATTCTCATTTACATCCAACTATCTTGGAAAAAGGTATGTAATGCATGCCGGATACATCTTCCAGTCAATTCGCAGGGAGGAGAACGGAGGTGTAACTGATGATACTGAAATCCTGGATACCCTTATTAATCCAAGAGAGGTAAACTATACTCTTAAAGAGGCATACAACAGGTTAAAGAGAAACTCAATATTTTTGACTCACTCTTACGGAATTCCAATCAGATTCTCCAAAAAAGATTCATCAAAGGTTGGAGAGGGGACAATGGCATACCTTGGCCATTCGTTTGAGTTCTCAACTCACTACCGCAAGTACACAGATAATATTTCGCTCACTGATTCAGTTGCCAGAAACTACTTTGGTAACAGGTTCTACATTGACCCTCTTGCAAGCAGCGACTCAACAAGGCTTAACAAAATTGAAAACCGCTTCTTCATAAGACTTCAGCCCTGGGCTGCAGATGCAATTGTATCAAAACTTGAGGGAGGAGTTGGCCATCAGTATATGTCCTATTTCAGGCAGAGGCAGGAGCTTGACGGCGAAGGTGCTAATGAAAGGCTGAACAATACCTATGCATACTTTGGCGCATCAGGGATCTTCAGAAAATATTTCCAGTGGGAAGGTCTTGGAAAAATCGGACTTACAGGATACTGTGCCGGAGACTTTTCGGTAAATGCAAAAGCAAGGTTCTCTGCATATCCTGTACGGGAAGGGATCCACCTTACTGCAAGATTCAGACTGGAAAACAAAACTCCGGAGCCGCTTGAGAGGTACTACTACTCAAATCACTTTGCCTGGAACAATAACTACGGCAGAAGTACAGAGACCAGAATTGAGGGCGATCTGGATATTCCTGCATATAAATTAAAGGCTACTTTTGGATATTCACTAATAGACAATTATATATATTACAACAATACAGGGGCTGTAAGCCAGAACAACGAACTTCTGAATGTAATGGCGGCATCGCTTAACTTCAACTTCAGATTATGGCAGTTCCATTTCCATAACCGCGGATTGCTTCAGCTTACATCAAACAGTTCGGTACTTCCTCTTCCGCTTTTGACTGCAAATGCACGCTGGTTCTTCCAGTTTGTTGTTGTCAAAAATGTAATGTCAATTCAGCTTGGAGCAGACATGACCTACAACACGAAATACTATGCACCGGCATACAATCCTGCATCCGGACAGTTCCATGTCCAGAATGAGAGAGAGATTGGAAACACACCATACATTGACCTTTTTGCCAACATCCAGTGGAAAAAGGCAGCAATTTTCGTGAAATACCTTAATGCCGCCCAGGGGTGGCCAACAGGCGACTATTTTTCTGCATACCATTATACTGCTCCCCGCACAGCGATCCAGTTTGGAATTAACTGGCCGTTCTATATTAAATAGCAGTAAAAAAAGGGCAGATGATAAAGACAATTCAATATTTTGCGGCTCTGTTTGTTCTGGTGATAATAATCATTCTGGCAGGCAGCACCAAGATACGGAAAGAGTCCTCTCCTCTCTATTTTCTTGAAGGTGATACTCTGGATGTTAGAATTGCAGTTGAAGGTGGTGTATATATCAGACAGGGACACCCTTCGGGATTTCACTATGATATTCTCAACAAGTTTGCAAAAAACGAAAAGTGCAAACTGAACCTCCTTCCAAAAAATGACAGCGACAAATGGGATGAACTCATCTCTGGCAGTGTGGATATCCTTGTTATTGATGCAGACAAGGAGGTTATTCCCGATGAATTATCGGGCAATCTTATCTCAAGTGTTGCAATAAATGACGGTGAGCAGGTATGGGTGGTCCGCAGGGAAGATTTCAACCTTCTCCAGCAACTCAACTACTGGATTAATTTCTTTAAACAGTCAAAGGAGTATGGTGCGCTCATCACAAAATACTTCAAAAGGTATACTCGTATCCCATTCTCAATGTCTGCAAGCACATCTGTTCTCTCTCCGTATGATGACCTCATTAAGAAATATTCAAAAACCATTGGCTGGGACTGGAGATTGCTTGCCTCTCTCATTTACCAGGAGAGCAAATTCTCCATGAATGTAAGTTCTTCCCGCGGGGCTCACGGCCTCATGCAGGTTAAGGCTGCCACTGCCAAACAGTTTAACATAGACAATGTATTTGATCCTGAACAGAACATAAAGGCTGGCACTCTTCTTATTAAACGCCTCCAGAAAATGTTTGACGACCCCGGAATAGATTCTGTCAACAGAATTAAGATTGTACTGGCAGCATATAATGCAGGCGAAGGAAGGGTTATTGACATGCGCAGCCTTGCCAGGCATAACGGAGTTGATCCAAATGACTGGAACATCCTTAAGGATCTTATTCCGCAAATGCGAAAAAGAGAGAATATACCTCCGGGAGTTCTTAAGCTTGGCCCTTTTAAGGGACATGAAACATTTAAATTTGTGGACGAAGTTTACGACAGGTATATAACCTATACAAACTTTGTAAAGAAGTAATCTCTATTTTACCCTGAGGCTTTTGTCCGGCTCCACTCCGGCTATAAAAACAGACGGAATATACAATATAAGGGTTATAAGCACTGCCGAGACAACATTCAGTACTGCCAGCTTAATCCAGTCAATGTGTACCGGAATCTGGGTAACGAAGTAGTTTGCAGGGTCGAGCGAGAGAAATCCATATCTGTGCTGAAGCCATAAAAGCAAAAGCGCTGCAGCATTCCCTGCGGCTATTCCTCTTATTACAATCATCAGCGCCCTGTATAGAAAGACTCTGTGAATTGAGCCATCTCTCATTCCGAGCGATTTTAACAATCCTATCATTGATATCTTCTCAAAGAGAATTATGAGAAGGCCGGAAATCATATTGAACCCTGCCACAATTACCATGAGGATAATTACAATAAGAACGTTAAAATCAAGGAGAGTGAGCCAGTCAAAGAGATGAGGATAAAGCTCCTCAACTGTTGTTACAGAGACATCACTGTCATCTTCGTTTGTACTCTTCCCGATTATCTCTTCAATCCCGGTGGCTATTCCGCGGCTCTCATCAAATGTTCGGGTACCTATTTCAATCCCGCTCACCTCTCCCGGTAACCAGCCGTTAATGCGTGAAACCTCATCAATGTTACCTATTACAAGCGCCTTGTCAATCTCCTCAAGCTGGGCATTGTAAATTCCGGCTACAGTGCATGATCTTGCCTTCACACTCTCTCCTATGAAATAGATTTGTACTTTGTCTCCGGCACTTATTGATAGCATTGACGCCAGTCTGGAAGATACAAGGATGCTGCGGCGCGAGAGAGAATCGGCATAATTGGGAACTTCTCCCTCTGAAAGCGATTTTTTAAAAAAATCCAGGTTATATCCGGCGCCTACACCTTTTAGAACTATTCCCTGAATCTCGTCTCCGGATTTCATAATCCCGGATGAGTAAGAGTAGCTCTGCAGGCCGGTTACTCCTTCAATAGCGGAAATCTCGTCCAGATATGACAGATTTCCCTTAATGGGGTATTTACTGTTAACAACCTCAATCCCCGGTGCGCTAAGGATTATACTTCCTGAAAACCCTGCTGCCTTCTCTCTTATTTCTTTCTTGAATCCGTCAGAAACAGCTATAGCCACAATCATTACAATCATACTTACAGCAACGGAAAGTCCGGCAATGAAAGAATTTCTTCCTCCGGGATGCTTTTTTGACCCTCCGGACCATAAAGTTTTTGCTATAAATAGATTTGTATTCAAAATATTCCTTATATTTGTTATGAGTAATCCGTTACTTAACCTAAGACTAAACTATGAATCGCCTCTGTAATCAATCCAGATTATGGAGGTTTCAGTTTATAAACCTCTCATCCCCGAAGCACTCCATTACCCTCTGCATTACCTTCTGGCTTTCATTATCCTTTACAGCACCGTACAGATAACTTAAATGCTCTGCATATATTGACACAAGAGCCTTGTCTGTCCCTATTCTGGCAAACTTGAAGGGATCTCCCCCCTCATTTGCAGGAAGGTTCTTTCTGAGCTGATCATCCGAAAATATTATCCCCTCTTTGTAAATATTGATGTAAAAGAGGATATTATCGTCGTTGTCTATATAGGCAGGCGTGAATGACTTAGCAACAATCAGCGGATAGACCGGCAGTCCTGTATGTCTGGCAAGTAAAAAGTAGCAGAGGGGAATTGTAAATATGTTTCCCCTCTTTGAATCAATTACTTTCGTAATAAGTGCATTCTCTACATGTGTAACACTCTCATCTACATGTTTGAACCCGAACCTTCTGAAAAAAATGTAGTTAAAGATCTCAAGATTCTCAATTGCAGTACGGTTGTCGCTTAACTCAAGCAGCATCTCATCTGACATCTCCTGAATTGAATCCTTGTAGAATTGTCTGTCAAGAGAGGGTTCAAGTGCCTGTGAAACAAGCAGCAGTCCGTCAATAAGCAAGGGGTCCGGATTTGAATTATACTCGTTCAGTTTGGAGAATACATACTCTCTTCTCAGGTTATTGATATAAGAGAGATAATAATCCGGGTCTATCCTGTCGGAAAACTCAGGCATAAGCCTCTCCATCTCTCCAAATGCCTCCTCCCCCATATCGAACAGTCTCTTCTGGACAGCATCCCGTATCATTGAGTCGGGATCGTCCATAAGCGACAGCAGCGATTTCAGGTTTGGATCTGTTTTCATTGAGTTAGTCTCTCCAGCGAAAGCTCTACAAGCTTTTTAATATATGGTTTATAGTCCGGCTGACTTTCGTGCAGGTGTCTGTTTGCAATTATGCAGCATACAGTGGCAGCATCATGACCAAGCAGACCACAAAGTCCTGCAATAGCTGAACCCTCCATTTCAAAATTTGTAATCTTCTCTCCGTTAAAACGGAATGACTCAAACTTATGTACCATGTCCGGCATAGCAAGAGGCAATCTGAGAACCCTTCCCTGCGGGCCGTAGAATCCCGAAGCAGAGATTGTTACTCCCTTTACGGTTACATCTTCAAAAAGTGATATCAGAGATTGCGAAGCCTTGGCAAAATATGGGGCAGGGAGCTGCTCCGGCCAGTTTACGTGTTTGGTAAAGGCATGCTCCATATCGAGCAGTGAGACAGAATCTCTGTTTGCGTACCAGTTAAGCAGACCGTCGCAGCCAACGGAGATGTGTGAAAATACAAATGAACCCAGAGGAATTTCAGGCTGAATTGCTCCCGATGTTCCAATTCTGAGGACCGTCAGTTTTTTGTGCTCTTTCTTTGGTTCCCTGGTTTGCAGGTCAATATTGGCCAGCGCATCAAGCTCGTTAATTACAATATCTATATTGTCTGTACCAATTCCTGTTGAGAGAACTGTTATTCTTTTGCCTTTGTAACTTCCTGTAACAGTCACAAACTCCCTCGAAGAGCGAATAAATTCGCGGCTGTCAAAAAAAGAAGCCACGAGTTCCACTCTGCCCGGGTCCCCTACCAAAATTACTGTATCTGCCAGCTCCTCGGGTTTGATGTGCAGGTGAAATATTGAACCGTCACTGTTGATGATCAGTTCTGATGATGGAATTTGACTCATATTTGAAATGTTTAAACAACAAAAATAAGCTTTATTTTATACTTTTGTAAAAAAATCAGAGCTATGCTACAACGAATTCAGACTCTTTTTCTGCTTGCATCCACTACATTGCTAACCATTCTCTTCTTTGCAGTAATGGCAAAATCACCTCTGGAAACGGTGAAATACAATGAGATTTATCCTCTCCTATTTTTCAATATAATAACAACTGCAATCTCTTTTATCTCAATTTTCCTCTACAGAAAGAGGCTCATTCAGATAAGACTGTCAATCTTTAACATGATAATTCTGATAGCTTACCAGGCGTGGATTATCTATCTCTTTTTTGACCGCCCTGAGGGATCTGCATTTACTACCACTGCTGTTTTTCCGGCAGTTGCAGCAATTCTAACATGGCTTGCATTCAGATACATTGCAAGGGATGAGGCGATGGTCAGATCGGTAAACAGACTTAGAAAATAATCTTTTAAGGCTGCTCCTTTACACAGTATTTCTTAATTACCGGGTATGCATCCTTGATACCCTGCTCTCCGGCCTTACTCAGGTCTATACAGCCCTTCTCCTTATCTCTGAGATAGATAAGAACAAGACCTCTGTTATAATATGCCTCCCCAAAGCCCGCATACAGCTCTATTGCCTTTGTATACTGGACTATGGCTTCAGGAATATCATTGGACATACAGTAGAGATTTCCCAGATTGTAATATGTGTAAGGGAATTCAGGCGAGAGTGCTGCTGCTTTCTTCATGTCGTGAATAGCAGGAGTATAGTCATAGCTTCTGGTTGCCTGGTCCTGAACCTTTGCACGGGTTGCTCCGGCATTGTCAAGTGTAAGCACCTGAACATTGCTCTCAATTGAGGATATGAAGTCAATCATCTCAGACTGAAGTGCCCCCCTGTTTATGTAGTAAAATGTCTGGTCAGGCTCTAGCCCTATTGCTCTGTTGTAACAGTCAAGAGCCGTATTGAACTGCTTTCCGCCAGACTCAATAAGAGCTTTTGCAAAGAGGCTCTTCCCGTCCTGTCTGTTTTTCAGCAGTCCGTCAACAAGATCTCTCATCTCCTGAAGCAGTTTTGGTTCAATTGAAGGCTGAGAGTCTGTCAGCCTTACAGGAAGGGACAAAGAGGAGATAAAACTCTGCATCTCCTTGTCTTCATAACGGTTTTGCAAAGCCATAAGCATCTCTCCCTCTGGAGCTGCCCTGAATTTAAAGAGAGGCTTTAGCCTTATATCCACATCTCTGTACTGAAGCAGCTCATTGTTAAAATCTTTTTTTGCAAAGTCTGCATCAAGGGTTAAAAGCCTGTCAAACTTTTTGGTAGTATCTGCAAGGGCAGATGCCATTGTTGTGTCCCCTACCCTCGATTTGTAATCCCTGATCTTCTTCTGTGCAATATCGTAGTCACTTTTGGCTGAATTAAACTGACCAAGCTGATTTTTTACATATGAGCGGTTGATGTATGCGTTTGCAAAATCAGGGTAAAGGTTAATGGCCTGAGAATAGTCATCCATGGCATCCCTGTACCTGCCCAGCTGCATGAAGAGGGCCGCTCTGTTGTAATATGCAAGTACATTGTTTGGATTGATGGAGATAACTCTGTCATAATCTTCGAGAGCATTATTGTAGTCTCCTATCTGTGACCTTATGAGTGCTCTGTTGTAGAGGGTAAGAGCATTTCCGGGATCGTTGGTGAGTACCTTTTCTAGATCTCCCAGTGCTCCCATTATATCTTTGGCATTATACCTCACCAGGGCTCTGTTAAAGAGTGCGAACGAGTTTGTTGAGTCAAGTTTGACAGCATGGTTAAGGTCATCAATGGCTTTTTCGTTGTCATTCCTTAAAACATGAATTCTGGAGCGTCTGATATACCCTTCTGGATCAAATCTGTTGAGCGAAATGGCCGTGTTATAATCGCCAAGTGCCTTGAGTGTGTCTCCAAGAAACAGATAGGATGCTCCGCGGTTAAGATATGCATCAGGAACTTTGGGTTCAAATCTGAGAAAACGGTTAAAATCCTGCACAGCCTTGTCAAACTGCTGAGAGAGAAAATAGGTTACTCCTCTGCTGAAGTAGAGCCCTGTATATCCTGGCCTGAGGTCAACTGCCTCTTCAAGGTCTCTGAGGGCAAGGTCGTACTTTCCTGTGCGGCTTAGTGTAATTGCTCTGTAATGGTAAGCAGGTGTGTAAAGAGGATTTATTGAGAGTGTCTTGTCAAAATCAATCTGAGCTCCGAGAAAATCGCCCAGATTGTATTTGGCTATTCCTCTGAAGAAATATGCATCATAAAGCGTTGTATCCAGCTGTGAGAGAATATTAAAATTTTCAATTGCCTGAACATACTTCCCCTCAATTAAAAACTGTCTGCCCCTGTAGAAAAACTGCTGTTTGTCATACTGTCCAAAGAGGGAGACCGTAGATAATATCCCTGCAATAATAAGGGTAAATGCTCTTATTTTCATTCTGCTGTTCATCATTTTTTACTTTTCTTCTTAGCCGGCTTCTTGTCTGCAAGCCATTCAGGAACCTCAATCATACCCATCATACGCTCAATAGAATAAGCTCTGGAACTAAGGTATGCAGTTGGAGAGTTTGCCCTTCTTTTCACTGGATTTGGCAATGCTGCAGCAATAAGGGCACTCTCTCTTCTGGAAAGCTTTGCTGCAGGTTTATCAAACAACTCCTGTGCCGCAGCTTCGGCCCCGTAGATTCCCCTGCCCATCTCTGCAACATTCAGATATACCTCCATTATTCTCTCTTTCCCCCAAATCAGCTCAATTCCAAGAGTATAATATGCCTCAAATCCTTTCCTGACCCAGGAACGGGATGGAAATAAAAAAACATTTTTTGCAGTCTGCTGGCTGATAGTGCTGGCCCCCCTCAGGCGTTTGCCTCTTTTGCTTGCAGCAACAGCCTTATCAATCTCAACAAGGTCAAATCCCCAGTGGGTAAGAAAGCGGGTATCCTCGGAGGCCATAACGGCCATTGCCATATTGTCTGAAATATTATCAAGAGAACGCCACTTCTTGTGAGTTTTAAACGAACTGTCGCCAATATTCTCAGCAGTTCTTACAAGCATAAGCGGAGTATAGTAAACGGGAATCCATTTGAGTGCAAACATCATTGTGACTGATAACAGTATGAATGATAAAGGAAGATATACGAATAAGAATTTCAGAAAACGCAATAATCTGGATTTCAAACTTTTTTTTGAAGATTTCGATCTTCTCTCCCGTTTCTTTTGCATTGTTATCTCTAAATAGATTATTTTTGACAAATATAACGAATTCTAAATGAAGTACTCTTCCGCTCCCCTCTTATTGTTGCTGCTGCTTGTGTTCTCGCTCCCCATGAGAGGACAGACATCTGAACTGAAACGGATAGCTTCATCTTTTGATGAGGAGTATCAGAGAGGACTTCTCTCATTTTTTGCAGACGACAGAATGGAGGGAAGAGCATCCAATGGTAAAGGGGCACTCCTGACTATTTCACTTGTTAATAATCTCTTTGCCAAATGGGACCTTATTCCATTCTACAATTCAAGTTATGTCCAGACATTTAAAATGGATACTCTCACCGGAAGAAACATTGCAGGGGTAATTCTGGCAAACGGATATTCAGAGGAGTACATTGTAGTATCTGCGCACTACGATCATCTTGGAGTTATGAACGGTAACATTTATAACGGTGCAGACGATAACGCCTCAGGAGTTACAGCAGTTATGACACTTGCAAATCTCTTTTCTAGACTCAAGACCTCGTCTGTTCACCTGAGGAAGAATATTATTTTTCTTCTGCTGGATGGCAAAGAGCACAATCTGGCAGGCTCTGAAGATTTTCTGAAAAGATTGCCTGTACCGGTAAAAAAAATAGTATGCAACATTAACATTGACCAGATTGGGACCACCTTTGCCCCTCCTGGTACAAATGAAAAGTACATGCTGGTTTTGGGAGAGAGAAAAAACAGACATATTATCACAACAAAACTTGATGCTGCTAACAGATTCTACGAAACCGGATTTGACCTTGATTACTCTTTCTATAAAAGCCCTTCATTTGCAGAGCTCTTTTTCAGATCGAGCGATCAGTACAGTTTTGCAAAAAAAGGAATTCCATCTGTTCTTGTAACATCCGGAATTCACATGCATACATACAAGACAACAGACGATCACTATTTCATAAACTATCCGGTGCTGGCAGAGAGAACGAGACTTCTCTTCTATCATATATACCACATGACTCTCTCTTACTGAGAAAATCTTAACAGACTTTTATCTGTTCCCTGTTTCAAAGATATTATAACTTACAACCAGAGTGCCCCTCAGGTGAATCATACTGTTTTCAAAGGGTGATTCTCCTTTGAAAATATCTTTAAGACCGGTCATTACTCTTATTCCCATATTGAGTTTTGAGTTTATACCCAGTTCATAGCCCAGCACAACTCCTGCATCCCAGCCAGAAAGATCTTGAGAAAAGTCCATTCTTCTTGGATTGTCAGGGGTTATCAGGTCATCTGCATTGTCAGGAGCTGCACCAATGAATCCTTTCCGTGCCTCAGAAACAAACTTTGTATCAAGCATGTAAGAGTAGTAACCACCAAGAAGAATTCTGTGGCTGCGGCTTCTCCCGAACATATATTTAAGATAGAGTGGTACCTCAAGCTGGGTAAACGAACTCTCCATAAAAGCTGTTCCGGTAAAGTACTGGTCTGTGCCTCCCTCGCCTCCTCTCATCTTCTGGTTGGTGACCCTTGCATCTGCAGTCATTGCAACGGTTTTGTATGTCACTTCAGCGGCAAATGACCACCCTTCTCGGAATCTGAAAGTAGTTCTAGCCCCCAGGGATGGGAGAATATCGGGATATGGATTGAAAGTGCCCTCAATTTTGCTTATGGGATATGGTAATGTAACACCAATATCTGTTCCTACCTGTGGTGCAAAACTCCATCTCACCACCGGCTCCTGCTGGGCAAACAGATTGATATCCAGCAGCAATGTGGTTAATACAAGGAGTATGGCACCTTTTACAGTCATATTTTTATCTTTTTTTCGAGTGCTCTTGCAGTGTGATTCCCTTTAAGTTCAACGAGATCCTCCGGCTTGCCTGCAAATACAACCTCGCCGCCCGCATCGCCTGCATCGGGGCCGAGGTCAATAATCCAGTCGGCACACTTAACTACATCCATATTGTGTTCCACAACAACAATTGTATGCCCTCTTGCGATAAGCTCATTGAACGCATCCATCAGCTTCCGTATATCGTAAAAATGGAGTCCGGTAGTAGGTTCGTCAAAAATAAAAAGGATTGAGCCGGAACTGCTCTCCTTGCTCAGAAAAGAAGCCAGTTTTACCCTCTGGCTCTCGCCTCCGCTAAGACTGCTGCTGCTCTGACCCAGCTGAACATATGAAAGACCGACTGCTTTAAGAGGACCGAGCTTCTCTGCTATTCTTCTTGCTGTAGCCTCTTTCTGACCCGAGAAGAAATCAATTGCCTCCTCTACACTCATATTGAGGACATCATTGATATTCTTATCCTTGTAACGCACCTCAAGAATATCCTCCTTGAACCTCTTTCCGTGACACGAATCGCAGACCATCTGTACATCTGCCATGAACTGCATCTCAATTTTAATTACACCCTCTCCCTGACATTCAGGACAGCGCCCTCCGTCAATATTGAATGAAAAATGTGAGTGTCCGTAGCCGTTTGCCTTTGCATACGGCTGTTCAGAATAAAGTTTTCTTATTTCGTCATAAACCTTGAGATAGGTTGCCGGATTTGACCTGGTCGATTTACCAATTGGATTCTGGTCAATATACTCCACAGCCGTGATTCTGTCAAGATCGCCCCTCAGCTCCTTGTGTGCTCCCGGCTTATCTCCAAGCTGATGTATTCTCCTGTAGAGTGCAGGATAAAGAATATCTTTTACCAGGGTAGATTTCCCCGAACCGCTTACTCCGGTAACTGCAGTAAGAACCCTTAAAGGAAACTTTACATCTATCTCCCTGAGGTTGTGCTCATAAGCTCCAACTACCTCAATACTGCAGCTCCAGTCGCGTCTTCTGGCAGGAAGTGCTATCTTCTCCCTGCCTGCCAGAAATGCAAGTGTAAGGCTCTTTTTGCAATCCTCTTCAGAGGCATTCTGCACAGCTTTTCCCTGGTATACAAGCTCCCCGCCGTGAACTCCCGCAAAGGGTCCAATATCAATTAACTGGTCTGCAGAGAGAATAATCTCCTCATCATGTTCAACAATAAGAACAGTATTACCTAGATCTCTCAGGCGGTTTATTACAGATATAAGTCTGTCTGTATCTCTGGGGTGAAGGCCGATGCTGGGTTCGTCCAGTACATAAAGTGAGCCGACAAGACTGCTGCCCAGGGAGCTTACAAGATTTATTCGCTGACTCTCTCCTCCGCTTAGAGTATTTGATGGTCTGTTGAGAGTAAGGTACGACAGCCCTACAGAACAGATATAATCGAGTCTGTCTGAAAGCTCTTTGAATGCCCTCTCTGCAACCTTTTTGTCGTATTCGTCAAGGTTTAGCTCCCTGATAAAGACTCTCAGGTCGCCAATATTCATTTCAAGAAGATCGTTGATTGTCTTCCCTCCCACTTTTACATAAAGTGCCTCTTTTCTTAATCTCGCACCTCTGCAAGAAGGGCAGACACTTTTTCCTGTATACCTGCTCTTCATGATTCTGTACTGAACTTTGTATTTGTTTTCGTCCAGAACCTTGAAAAAATCGTTTAGCCCCTCAAAATATTCATTGCCCGTCCACAGAAGCAGCTTCTGCTCTGAGGAGAGCTGGTAATATGGTTTATGAATGGGAAAGCCGAATTTCTCTGCATTCAAAATCAGTTTGTCTTTAAATGCACTCATTGTCTCACCGCGCCATGCAGCAATCGCCTCCTGGTAGACTGAGAGCGAAGTGTCGGGAACAACAAGATTTTCGTCAATTCCAAGCACCTTTCCGTATCCGGAACACTCCGGACATGCCCCCAGCGGGTTATTAAAGCTGAATAGC
>PHDP01000120.1 GCA_002842655.1 Bacteroidetes bacterium HGW-Bacteroidetes-14 | reverse complement strand
TCGTCAGACAGTCCTCGGCCTTTGTCCTAAAAATACTTCAGAAAATTCCTAAAAAACTGCGATTCTGCTGCAGTAGCCTTTTATTATTTCATATTGACATAGAGATAATTAAATATACGCCACCAGTCAAATAATTGACATCTCACTATTTTTTGTATATTGGAGTAGGGTATTTTTTTATACGGACGGTTTAATTTCAAAAGCAGTACAAATTGGGAAAAGAGGAGTTTAAAAAGCTTTTTGATACACATTTTGACGCAATCAGGCGCTATCTCTACTACCGGTGTTCGGACACCGAGCTGGCCTCTGATGTTGCACAGGACCTCTTTACCCGTATCTGGGAGAAGAATATGGATGTTGATCCCGTGAAAGATAAGGCACTGCTTTATAAAATGGCTTCCGACATGATAGTTTCCAAGTTCAGAAGGAAGAAAATTGAGATGAACTACGCAGGTTCAATAGTTTTTGCAAATGATGACTCCGGAACAGCAAATCAGGTTGAATACGAAGAGCTTGCAAGAAAGTATTCCAGGGTGTTAATTAAAATGCCTGAGAAACAACGAACGGCATTTCTTATGAGCCGTGAGGAGAGTTTAAAATACAGCGAAATAGCAGAGAGGCTTAATATCAGTGTAAAGGCGGTTGAAAAGCGGATGAACGGAGCTCTGGAATTGCTAAGAAAAGAATTGAAAAATTAACAGCATTGCAAAATGAAAGGGGAGTTTAAAATAGAACCTAAATGGAAGAGAAGCAGCGAAGAGATCTGGGCAGATCACTTCGAGAAGCTTACTTCTGCAGCAAATGAGCAAAGCCGTGAGGAGAAAGGTATTGTTGTTAAAGGAGGCTTTTCACATGCCAGAAGCTATGCTTTATATTATGCTGCTGCTGCAATAATAATCCTGCTTATTACCCCGCTTGTTTATACAAAAAATATATCAGCCCAAAGAGGAGAACACCTTGCACACACTTTACCCGACGGGTCACAGGTTACAATAAACGCGCAGAGTGAATTGTCATACAGGCCCCTGTTATGGTATGTGTCAAGGGACGTAAAAATGGAAGGGGAGGTATTGTTTAAAGTTAAGAAGGGGTCTGATTTTATAGTTAAAAGCGACAATGGTAAGGTTAGGGTATTGGGCACTACTTTCAATGTGATTTCCAGGGATTCCAGGTACGAGGTTACGTGTATTGAGGGAAGGGTAGAGGTGAGCGCAAAAACCGGAGAAGCAGAGAGGAGAAGGGTGATAATTTCGGGGGGAGAGGGAGTTGAGCTTAAGGAAAATGAGGGGCTGATGAACATACCCGCAGATGAAGTTGTTTCCAGTATATCATGGACAAGTAACAATTTCTACTTCACGGCAGTGCCGTTAAGGGTTGTTCTTGATGAGATAGCAAGGCAATATAATGTAGAAATTATGCTCGGCACAGAGGAGGAGTTGGTGTATACCGGAAACTTCTCCGGTTCGACCTCGCTGGAGGAGGTGCTGGAAATTGTTGCTCTGCCGTTTTCACTTAAAATTGAAAAACGAGATAAGGGATATTTACTTTACAGAGAGAATTGAAAAGGCTTAGCAAATGGTTGATATTCATATTTATTCTTTGTGCATGTGGTTCCACATTTGCACAGGGAGTTCGTGTATCTGCCAGGGCTAAACCTTTAAGTGATGTTGTATCTGATTTAAGAGTGAGTGCTGGTTTATCAATCTCATTTAATCAGACAGACCTGAACAGATATGTTATTACTGCCGACACTCTTTTTAGCGATGGCGAATCGGCCTTAAGGTACCTTCTGCAGGGAATTCCGCTGACATTAAGAAAAATTGACAATGTTTTTGTGATTTCTCCAAAAACTGCAAGATTTACTATCTCGGGAACAATTATGGAAAGAGAGAGTGCAGAGAGGCTGCCCTACACATCTGTGATATGTGATGGGAAACTTTATATCTCTGATGTTAACGGGAATTTCAATGTGTTCTCTTCCGAAAATGTTGCCAAAATTTCTTTTAAATATCTAGGATACAGGAAAATAGATACTTTGCTTCATGCTGGAAACAGGCATATGCTTTTTATGTCTCCTTCCCATACCAGTTTAAGGGAGGCTTTGCTGGAGGAGTATGAAACAAGCAACTCCCTGAGTGCCGGAGAGGCAGCCGGAGTTATGAGAATCAACCACTCTGTGGCTAAATACCTGCCTGGCAATGGTGATAACTCAGTTTTTAATTTGCTGAGACTCATGCCGGGTGTAAGAGCAGCCGGCGAAGCAGCGGGCTTTTCTGTATGGGCAAGCAAGCCGGGGGAGAGTACTGTAATATTTGACGGAAGCCGGCTCTTCTCCATGAATGGTTACAACGAGCAGATAAGTGCAGTAAATCCCTTCATGGTAAAGGAGATAAGGGTGTTAAAAGGAGGGTACGGCCCTGAATACGGAAATCAGACAGGATCTGTGGCTCAGATTACTGGTATAGGCGGAAACAGGAAAAAACCGGAGCTAAAGCTTAATGTAAATAATCTTACTGCAAATATTTTTGCTTCTGCACCTGTGGGTGAAAAGGCTGCCGTTGCTGCATCTTACAGGCAGACATACTATGGTTTGTATGATGTTAATGCTCTGAATCCGTTTGGAAAGCGTGTAAACTCGGGTTCCGGTTCGCAGGGACAAGGTCAGTCTGCAAACAAAAATGAGGTCTATGTTATACCGGAATACTCTTTCAGGGATGCTAACCTTCGTTTCTCAGGGGATATTAACAGTGGCGGAAAGTATTTTGCCTCTCTTTACGGAGCGTCAGACAGATTCATGTACTCCCTGGAGAACGAAGATTCAGATCTTGAGGCATCTGAAACAAACAGGCAAATTGCAATCTCTGCAGGTGTGAGTTTAACACATAAAAATGGAGCTTCAACATCTTTTTCCGGAAGTTTTTCTGCACTGGATAAACAAAGTGAAAAGGTAATTCTTATTAACAGGGCAAACTATTCAAATATTAAACTCGGAAATGTATCCAGTGACGCAGAAATAAGGGTGTCTCACATAAGGCCTCATTCCGGCTTTGGTATTTTTGAAGCTGGTGTGGAGGGGACACATTTGGGTGTTACAGAGAATCTGGACAAATTTTCTGCAGTAAAGGGTGCTTTGTTTCTTAATGAAAGAGTTACATTTAAAAATGTATCCATTCAAATTGGAGCCAGGGGTGATTATTATCTGGATTCGCTCTTTTTTCAGCCCCGGTTTTCAGTTAACCTTAACTTAACTGATAATTTTTCTCTGAGTGGTGCATGGGGGGTGTATAATCAGTTCCTGGGCAAAGTCCCTGTTATATACGAAGAGGTTGCCCCATCACTAGTCTGGAAACTTCTGGGAGAGGGAGGGCATCCGGTTGCTAAATCTTACCATGCCGTTGCCGGTTTTTCCTGGAGCGGGAAAAACATGTTGTTATCAGCAGAGGCTTTTAACCGCAGAACGCAAGGAATTTCACAGATAATTATGAGAAATAATTCTGCAGACGTTCAGACAGGAAGCTCCTCAATTACCGGTGCAGATTTGTTTCTGAAGTGGGAAAGGAGGGGCAGTCAGGTATTTGCTTCTTTTACTGTTGCAACAGCCAGTGAAAAATATGATGACACCAGAGACTATCAGTACTATCCTCTGGAATTTAAACTTGGAGCCGTAATAAATCTCTCTCCCTTCTGGATAAGCACAGGTTATGTGTATGGCAACGGATACCTTAATGCTTTTGGAACAGGTCGCTACTCTTCACTGGGCACAAGCAATTACAACAGGCTTGATTTATCTGCCACATACGCCTTTGCAATTGGTAAATCCCAGTTTAGAACGGGAATTTCAATCCTGAATGTGCTTAATTCTGCCAACAAAAAAACACTGGAAATTCTGCCTGTTCAGAGCAGGGGAAACACAGGTACTCTGCTAAATCTTTATGCCGAATCAATTCCATTCACGCCTGCAGTTTACATAGAACTTGCATTGTAAAAACTTTCTGGTAGGGTATCTCCCGGTCACTGCGGTATATACTCAGAAAACGGAATAATAACCCCACTAACTGTCAAAAAATGAAAACAAAATTATTCAGTAAACTGATACTACTTTTTATAGTGTCATTTGCATTGATTGCCTGTACAAAAAATACTTTGTCAGATAATGCCGCAGAGCTAATGGAATCGGGAACGCCTGTAGCAATACTGGAAGTAAAAAGTGATGGTGTCACAACATTTAATCTGGCGGGTGAAACGCCCCCATTTGACTCTACAGCAGACCTTACGGCAGATGAGATTGAATTTGTATATGCAGTAAGGGAAGATGAAAAAGTAGCAAGAGATTTGTATACTGCTTTTTTTGAGAAATACAGCCTGAAAACATTTTCAAACATTTCCAAGTCTGAGGCAAATCATATGAGAGCAGTTGAAATTCTTCTTGAATATTATGAGATTGATTTTCCTGCCGCAGGTGAGTATGGAGTTTTTGAAGACTCAGCCAGGCAGGCTATCTATGACTCATTGCTTGCTAAAGGTAATACTGCGCTTGAGGGTTTTAGGGTGATGGCTCAGTTAGAAGAGGAGAACATTGTTAGTTACAGAAATGTTCTTTCAGACATCACAAATCCAAATATTAAAATTGTTATTGAGAACCTTGGTAAAGCTTCTGAGAATCATTTTAAAGCCGCAATTCGTCAGATAACTGCTCTGGGCGGAACATACGCTCCAAAGCTTATGAATCAGGAGGAGTATAAAGCAATGATTGCAAAGGGATTTGAACAAGGTAAAAGGTATCGCTACAAAAATATGGGCGACACTACTAACAGCGGGAAGAAGATGAACGGCAACACAGAGAAGCGAGGTAAAGTAAATTCATATGGAACCAGCACCGGATCATCAAACGGAACAACACCGGGAGGTGAGGGACGCAAGGGTGAGCAAGGTAAAGGATACCGTGGAGGTAAGTGAATTCACTATTTTAACATCTTGAGAAGTTCTCTCTCTTCTTTGTTGTAAAGGAGCATCTCCCATACCGGTCTTAGCTGCTCGCTGAATACGACCGCCAGAATAAGTATTAACATTATAACTCCGGCAATAATCAGAATATTTCTCAATAAAGGAGAGATAACTTTAGTTGATTCCTTGCCAGAAGATGTGCCAATTTTCCTGATTTTTTCTTCGTCAGTATACGATTTAGCTGCTTTTGCCCTTATTTGTTCAATAGTGCCCGGCCTGCTAAGAACTTTAATATTTACAGGCTCCAGTCCGTATGCACTTTTGCTGATAAAGCTCTCTTTGTCTATTACGAATGTGTAGCCATTCCTGTCATTCAGCCTTAATGTGCCAAAACCTGGAAGTTCCATTGAC
>PHDP01000119.1 GCA_002842655.1 Bacteroidetes bacterium HGW-Bacteroidetes-14 | reverse complement strand
AACGACAACTATGGAAAACTTCGCAGCCTTAGTAGACAAGGTTAGTGCATTATTGTGGGGATGGCCCATGATTGTGCTCCTTCTGGGAACCCACCTCTACCTTACAATCATTCTGAAATTTCCTCAGAGAAAAATCTTTACGGCAATCAAGCTGTCGGTAACCAAAGACAAGGCTGCATCGGGCGATGTAAGTCAGTTTGGAGCCCTCGCAACTGCACTTGCAGCAACAATCGGAACCGGTAATATTGTGGGAGTGGCAACAGCAGTAGCTCTGGGAGGCCCCGGTGCAGTTCTCTGGACATGGCTCACAGGCGTGTTTGGAATTGCAACAAAGTATTCTGAAGGACTTCTTGCAATCAAGTATCGCGTTAAGACTGCAGACGGCACTATGCTTGGCGGACCAATGTATGCTCTGGAAAAGGGTCTGAACATGAAGTGGCTTGCGGTCTTATTCAGCATATTTACAGCGATAGCAGCGTTTGGCATAGGAAATACTGTTCAGGCAAACTCTATTGCCCTTCTCATGGATGAGACCTTTTCATTCTCTCCTGTATGGACAGGTATTCTCCTGAGCGTTGCAACAGCACTGGTAATCCTCTTTGGTGTTAAAGGAATTGCAAAAGTCTGCGGAACGCTTGTTCCTTTTATGGCTGTTTTTTACATACTCGGTTGTCTTGTTATTCTTTACTATAACTCGGCATTCCTTGGCGATACATTCAGGCTCATTTTTGAATCGGCCTTTAGCGCAAAAGCAGCAGGCGGCGGATTTGTCGGCACAACAATCATGATGGCGGCGCGCTACGGAATCGCGCGCGGACTCTTCTCAAACGAATCAGGCCTCGGCTCTGCACCAATTGTAGCTGCAGCAGCCCAGACACGCAATCCTGTCCGTCAGGCCCTTGTTTCATCTACCGGAACATTCTGGGATACTGTTGTGGTTTGCGCCCTAACCGGACTAGTACTCGTAAGCTCAATCATTGCCCACCCGGATATTGACCACACTCAGGGAGCTGCCCTCACCAAGGCTGCCTTCTCAAAAATCCCATATATCGGATCCTGGATCCTCACCATTGGCATCATAACCTTTGCCTTCTCAACCATCCTCGGCTGGTCCTATTACGGAGAGCGCGCCGTAGAATACCTGGGAGGGAAAAAGCTGATTCTCTACTACCGCCTCTTCTGGATAGCCGCCGTTTTTGGAGGATCTGTGCTGAATCTCTCTCTCGTCTGGGGAATTGCCGACAGCATGAATGCGCTGATGGCCATACCTAACCTTGTTGCCCTGTTGCTGCTCTCGAAGGTGCTCATCAAGGAGACCAACAAATACCTCTGGGAGGGACGCCTCGACGAGGCCGGAGAGTAATTTTCCCACAAAAATTAGAAAGCTGCTTTTCATGGCAGCTTTTTTATTTATTACAATAAGCATTGGCAAACAGAGCTACAGCAACGCTGTGGCTCTGTTTGTCCAATTGCCTATATAATTCAAATACTCAAAGCTGCCGGCAGAATCTTTCATTTAATTATTGAGGATTACTCACCCGGCTAATTGTCTTCATTGGTTTTGAAGATGGTGCCGGGCGTTGCCCGGCGGGAGATAGCCTTTGGCAAAGGTTTTTCAAGCTTGCATGCCGCTTTACTGTTTCTCTTTGTCGGCTTTGTTTTCGTGAGTTTTTGTTCTGCGATTTTGTTAGTACCCTTACGGCTGTAACTAATTGATTGAATGCGTTTAGCCCGTTGGTCTGACATCTCAGATGTCAGACCAACGGGCTAAGTATTGAATATCTGCAACTTGCAGCCGTTCGGGTCTCTGTTAAAATTTTACGAAACTTTTTACTGATCTGGAATTCCAGAGTTTTACGCGCGCGCAGCGCTGCGCCGCCACCGGCTGCGTAGCGGCCGGTACCTTTTAGCTCTGAAAGAGCTTGGATTGCACCTGCCAGCCTGATTTACAAATAATTGATAGTGTGATAAATAAAAAATAAGTTTCCCGGAATTTCCGGAAAACTTATTTTGTAATTACCTAAAAGACAGCAATATATAATTTAGGCTGGCAGGTGGTTCTTGCCATGGCTGTCAGTTGCCTGCCGCCACCTGCTAAACGCCGCCACCTTGTATCCGCGCTTTTACTTCAGAAAACTGTATTTCTTTCCGTAATCCAGCATCTGCTGAAGGAAGTCGCTTGGGTATTCGATTTTGTAGTCGATTACCTTGCCGTCTTTCTCAACAGGGACAATGTTTGGATTGATGAATCCGCCGTATGGCTTGAGGTTGAGGGAGGCGTAGCGATCGAGAACCTCTTTGTGGAGTTTCTGGTCAATCTTAACGCCGTAAGTCTCGACAAGGTTTTTGCCGGCAGCATAGTCGCCCTCAGATTTGATTCTCTGAAGCTCGGCAAGGAGTTCACCGAAGAGACCACGAAGTTTGGCGTAGTCGTTAATCACAAAGTATGTTTTGCCGTCGCGTACGCGATGTTCAATAACATCTTTTCCGCCTTCGGCTTTGCCCTTACCGTTAATGAAGCACCACTCGGCAATCATTTTGCGACCCTGCATGTGAGCCTGGGTAACATTCTTGCCAAGGTCAATGCGAACGAACTGGGTAAAGAGACCATTGCGGATATATGAGTTGTATTCGGCCTTGTAGGCATCTGCATTTGGAATGATTCCAAGTTCCACAAGCTTTGCATCTGCTATGTAGTAGAGTGCAAAAATGTCGGCACGCGCCTCTTCAAGAGATGAGCTGTAGTCCTTGAGTGATCCGGCAGGAACACCCGGGCGCAATTGTCCCGAACCGTGTCCGAGGCATTCGTGAAGGTCTGTGTGAAGATTGTTGGTGAGTGAGCCATACTCCTTCATAAGTGCAATTTCGGCCTCATCCCAAGAAAACTCAGTTGTCAGACTCTTTGGAGCCTCCTCTGCGGCCTTGTCATAAGCATCGCCTATGTTTGCAATTGTTACAGATTTTGAGCCATGCTCCTTTCTGATCCAGTCTGCATTAGGCAGGTTGATTCCCAGCGGAGAAACCGGATGGCAGTCGCCGCCAAGCTGAGCAACAGTTATAACCTTTGCTGACACCCCTTTTACCTCTTTCTTTTTGAAGTCGGCATTAACAGGAGAGTTATCCTCAAACCACTGGGCATTTGCGCTGATGATATCTGTGCGCTTTGATGCCTCCATATCCTTGAAGTTAACCACAGACTCCCATGTAGCCTTCATACCCATAGGGTCGTTGTAATCTTCAATAAAACCGTTGATGAAATCTACCTGGCTTTCGGTATCCTTAACCCATGCAATGTTATAATCATCCCAGATGTTGAGGTCGCCGCTCTTGTAATACTCAATAAGTTTGGCAATGTAACCCCTCTGAGTGTCATTTTCTGCAACAGCAGAGGCAGCCTCAAGGTGATAGATAATCTTCTCAATTGCAGGACCGTAAAGTCCGCCTACCTTGTAAACCTCCTCGAAAATCTTGCCATCTCTCTTAACCAGTTTAGAGTTAAGACCATATGAAACCGGAGTAGTGTCCTTTGCATCAATCATTTTTGCATAGAAAGCCTCAGCCTCGGCTTTGCTCACGCCCTCATAGAAGTTGACAGCACTTCCAAGAAGCAGGTCGCCTTCGCCTGTTATGTTTTTTCTGTGCGGATAAATTGCCGGATCGTAAAGCAGCGGAAGAATCTCTGCCGATTCGCCCTCCTGTCCGCTCTCTGTGAGCAGTTTTGAGAAGTACTCCTGACTGCATGCAGGGATGAATTTCTCCTCTGCATAGTGGTGGTGAATACCATTGCTGAAGAATACCCTTTTTGCGTATATCACGAAGTTCTTCCAGTCCTCGCTCTCTTTTTCGCCTTTATAGTTTTCAAAGATGTTCTCCAGTACCTTGCGGATTCTGAGTCCGTGCTTGAAGTTCTGATCCCAGAAGATGTCGCGTCCGCTTTTGGCAGCCTCGCTCAGGTGGTAGATATACTCTTTCTGCTGGAATGAGAGAGAGTCCCAGCCCGGGATTCTGTAACGGATTACTTTAATGTCGGCAAATTCATCTGCCAGATATTTAAAGGGCTCCTCCTTTACGGCGGATTCCTTGCATGAGCTGAACATCAGCCCCAGTGCGCCTGCAAACAGCATAATTTTTAGATATTTCATATAAGAAAGATAAAATTTGAAACAAAGATAATAAAGATGGAGTGTATATTTGCACCAATTTTTTCAACTCCATTGTTTTCATACAGATAAAAGTAACTGACCTTATGAATGGTGCATATACAATTCTTCTTCTTGTAGTAGCAAATATTTTCATGACTCTCGCCTGGTACGGCCACATAAAACTTCAGCAAACAGGAGCAATAAGCAACTGGCCGCTGTACGGAGTCATTCTCTTTTCGTGGATGATTGCGCTTGTAGAATATGTATTCCAGGTGCCCGCCAACCGCATGGGCTACATAGGTAACGGAGGAACATTCACCCTCATGCAGCTCAAGGTCATTCAGGAGGTCATCACCCTTGTAGTCTTTGTAGTCTTCTCAACCATGTTCTTCGGAAACGAACCCATCCGCTGGAACCACTTCGCCGCCTTTTTCTGTCTGGTGATGGCGGTATATTTTGTGTTTATGAAGTAGGGCACGATGTGCGCCGCAATTTCTGTTAATTATCAGAAATGTAATTAATTAGGAAAGAGAAACTCTTTGAAAGCAAAAGTTTGTTGTTTGTAATGTGCAGTATATTAATTAGTTAACAGAAATTGCGGCGCAGAGCATTTTTATTCTATATTTGTATGTTACAAATTCATAAACTAACCTAATTAATGAAAATCAAAGCATTATTGTGTTTGCTGCTGGCATTGCCGGTGGCAGAGCTCTCTGCACAGGACAAGATGCTCGACCTCCTCAAAGGGGAGATCAAGAGTCAGATGACTGTCCTGCAGAAGGGGGAGTACCCTCCCTATTACATGAGCTACAGGGTGATTGACAATCACACCCGTATCGTCCGCTCCTCAATGGGAGCTACCAACAACATCGAAGAGGACAAACAGGTGATTTTTATCCCGCAGGTAAGAATCGGCTCACCCGAATTCGACAATTTCCGCGAAGCTCAGAATGGCGCACCAACAAGCAGATTTGCCGGCCCTCCAACCGTGCTGCTGCCAGCAGACCTTTCAGGAGGTCTCGATGCCATTAAAGAGATTATGATAGAAGAGGTAAACAGCCGTTACAAATTTGCTGTCTCAAGCTACGAAAGGGCAAAGGGAAAGAAGAATGTTCAGGTAGAGAACCAGGACCAGTCTCCCGACTTTACCCCTGTTAAGCCAGAGAAGTCGTTTGAACCTGCCCTCAAAGATGACAAAAGAGCTTTTGACACAGAAAAGTGGCAGAAGAGACTCAACAAATACAGCGG
>PHDP01000118.1 GCA_002842655.1 Bacteroidetes bacterium HGW-Bacteroidetes-14 | reverse complement strand
GATGTATTAACTCCCTGAAATCAGTGACACCCGTGCCAGTCTCTTTTCTGTAAATTTCAGTAAAAGAGATACTCTTCCTGATACCTGTCAGTAACAAAAGCAGTTCAGTAAGTTTTGTGTTGAAGTCAAACAGAAACGGCTCCTCTTTAGTATAGAAAGGGGCAAAATCATCTTCATAATATTCAAAAAAGGGTGACATTCTGTAAGCTGAAACTATTGCTCTCCAGTGTTGCTGCTGCCATCTTCTTGAATAGTCAATGCGGATATCCTTTACTGGAATTGAGTGGGTGCCGGATCTTTCTACTGGTATTATTAAAGGCAAGGGGCCGTTGGCACTGTAAATGTGACAACGGCTCCTGTAACTCTGTTTCTGGTAATTTTCACACTGTTCAATTTCAACTTTATCTGAGCGGTATATCACACTCATGTATTCAACCGGCGGAAGATAAGCTGTTGAAAGCAGTGACTCTGAAAAATTACTCTTCAATTTCGTCTACGCTTTTCTTGATGATTCCTCTTTTGGATCTCTTAATAAAGTCAAGAATGGTTCTCTTCTCTGCAGTCTCTTCAAATTCTGCTTCAATCTTGGCGCATGCATCAGAGACGTTAAGACCGCTTCTGTATATTACACGGTAAATATCACTAATCTGCTGAATCTGCTCGTTGGTGAATCCCCTGCGACGAAGCCCCACAATATTCAGATTATAATACGAGAGAGGACGGTGACCGGCCAGAACGTAAGGAGGTACATCCTTAAATATGCTTGACATTCCTGAAATCATTGCATGTGCACCAACGTTCGAAAACTGGTGTGCAGCTGAGTGGCCTCCGATAATTGCAAAATCATCTACAATGGTTTCGCCTGCAAGCCCAACATAGCTTACCAGAATTACATTGTTTCCAATCTCGCAGTCATGGGCGACATGGACATAGGACATAATCATGCAGTTGTTCCCGATTTTTGTGAGGGCCTTTCCGCTGAATGCAGTTCCTCTGTTGATGGTGGCACACTCTCTGATTGTGGTATTGTCTCCAATCTCAACATAGGATAATTCTCCTGCATATTTCAGATCTTGTGGAATTGCTCCAATCACTGCACCGGGGAAAACCTTGCAATTCTTGCCAATTTTCACATAGTCCAGTATTGTTACATGAGGTCCAATCCAGGTTCCCTCTCCAATCTCTACATTTTCTGCAATGTAGCTGAATGGTTCAATTGTAACATTGGCGCCAATTTTCGCGTTAGGATGAATATGATTCATATAGTATTTTATTCTGTCTCTATTTATTTTTAATGACCTGAGCGACCATATCTCCCTCACATACGAGTGTATTACCTACATATGCCTCTCCTCTCATGCAGACGATTGATCTTCTGAGCGGTGCAGTAAGGGTTAGTTTAATCACAAGAACATCTCCCGGAACTACCTTTCTTTTAAACTTAACTCCGTCAATTTTCGCAAAATATGTTGAGTATTTTTCAGGCTCGTCCAGTTCAGAAAGGACAAGTATTCCACCTACCTGAGCCATAGCCTCAATTATGAGAACACCAGGCATTACAGGCTCCTCAGGAAAATGTCCTGCGAAGAAACCTTCGTTCACTCCAATTGTCTTAACTCCAACAACTGATTCCGGAGTCATCTCAATAATTCTGTCAACCATAAGGAATGGCGGGCGGTGAGGAAGAAGCTTCTTGATACCGTTGATATCAACTACAGGCTCTGCATCCGGATTATACTGAGGAATCCTTGGCTTTGAAAATCTGTCCTTTGCCATTTTTCTGATCATTTTTGCAACATGCGTGTTGATCTGGTGGCCGGATTTATTTGCAATAATTTTGCCCTTAATTGGGAAACCTATGAGTGCAAAGTCCCCTATTACATCAAGCAGCTTGTGTCGAGCACACTCGTTTGTGAAGCGTAACTCAAGGTGGTTAAGATATCCTGCAGGTTCTCTCTCAAGTTTATCTGTATGGAACAGCTCTGCAAGGCGGTCAAGCTCCTCCTGTGGAACAGGATTTTCTACAATAACAATTGCATTGTTCAGGTCGCCTCCTTTAATCAGGTTGTTTTTGAAAAGCGGCTCCAGTTCATGGAAGAATACAAAAGTGCGGCAGGGAGCTATCTCTGTTGCGTAATCTGTTTCTGAATTGAATCTGGCATACTGGTGACCAAGAACTTTTGAGTTGAAATCAATCATCAGATCTACTGAGTAGTTGTCATCCGGCAATATTGTAATTTCGGCTCCGGTTTTTGGGTCCTTGTAATGAATTTTCTCCTTTACTTCAAAATAGACTTTTTCAGCCTCCTGCTCTTCAAATCCATCTGCAAGGAAAGCTTCTGCATACTGCTTTGCACTTCCGTCAAGGATTGGTGCCTCCGGTGCATCAAGCTTAATAAGTGCGTTATCTATTTCAAGTCCGTACAGGGCAGATAAAATATGCTCGATTGTTGAAATTTTCATTGAACCATGCTCCAGGGTTGTTCCCCGTGCGGTGGATGTGACATAATCTGCCACTGCATCCATTACCGGCATGCCTTCAATATCTGTGCGCATGAATTTTATTCCGTGATTTGCTTCTGCGGGTGTAACAATCATTGTTACCTGCAAGCCTGTGTGCAATCCTTTGCCCTTGAATGTATAAGACTGTTTTAGAGTACGTTGGTTATTTTGCATAGAGTTTCCAAATGTGTAAAACTTGGCAAAGATAGTAAATTATTGCTGTTTGTGTAATTTTTTGAAGATGGCATAGGCCTTCATATACTCGCGTGCATCGATTGCGGGTGAGCCAAGTAAAACTTCACCTTCACGCTTTACAGTACTCATTATTCCAGCCTGAGCTCCAATTTTTGTATTGTCTGCAATGGTGATGTGCCCTGCAATTCCAACCTGTCCTCCAATCTGGCAATTACGGCCTACTTTGGCAGAACCGGCTATACCTGCAAGAGCAGCAATAACTGTATTCTCACCAATTTCCACATTGTGTGCAATCTGAATCAGGTTATCAAGCTTAACACCCTTTCTTATTATGGTTGAGCCCATTGTTGCCCTGTCAATAGTGGTTCCGGCTCCAATCTCAACATCATCTTCAATCACTACATTTCCTGTCTGAGGTATCTTTTTATAGCTGCCGTCCGGTGTAGGTGCAAATCCAAATCCGTCCGACCCTATTACGACATTAGCATGAATAATGCAGTTACTGCCTATCTTACAGCCATTGTAGATTCTTACACCGGGGAAAATTACACTGTTCTCTCCAATGGTTACATAATCTCCTATGAAAACCTGAGGATGAATCTGCGCCCCCTCTCCTATCACACTTCTCTTTCCGACAGTGGCTCCGGCTCCAACCCATGAATCTTTTTTACATTTTGCGCTCCACGCGATGCTTGCTCTCCATGATCTCCCTCTCCTTCTTGCATCTTTCATTGTATTGAACAGTTCCAGCAATGATGCAATAGCCTGATAGGCATCATCTACCTGCACCATAGTTGCCTCTACTGGCTGGGTGGGTATCAGTGAACGGTTGACTAGTACTACAGATGCTTTTGTTGTGTAGAGATAGTTTTCATATTTGGGATTTGCCAGAAAGCAGAGAGACCCGCTTTTTCCCTGTTCAATTCTTGCTACCGTGCTTACCTTCGCTTCGGGATTTCCGATAACAGTCCCATTCAGGTGATCAGCAATAGCTTGTGCTGTAAGTTCCATTTTCAAAAGTTTGTTTTAGGCGTACAAAGAAAGTATTTCTTGGTAATTTGTGAAAAGGCCCTTGCCGACAACATATCAGAAACAATATAGATATCTCTGATACCTCCCTCTTTGGAAAGTATCTTGATGTCCTCCTCGTTTCTGTCGTAGCCGCGATTTTCTACCTCTCCCGTTTTCACGAAGTAAGGAATAATCTCCCACTCCATTCCCCTTGCCGCAGTTTCATTTCTCACATTCTCAAAAGTTGTGCCATCAAAAGGTTCTGCTGAGAGGACAATTTTTGGCAGTTTTCTCTCTGTGAGCATTTTACATAAAAGTGAGAGAACTTTATCTTCGCAATACTGCCACTGTTTTATTGCGGACATGACATCTGTGTCGTCAAGTCCGGTAAATTTATGCAAGACATCACTGCTTGTCAGAGAGGAGGCAGCTATGCTGTTCCTGAGAAAAAAAAGCAGAGAGGGTGAACCCGGCAGAATGATATTATTCAGGGACAACTCCCTGGCACGGTGAAGAATCTCAATAAGCAGCTGCTCTGCTGCTATTACGGTTTTGTGCAGATATACCTGCCAGTACATAAGTCTCCTGGAAATAAGAAACTTTTCAACAGAATAGATACCCTTCTCCTCAATCACAAGGTCGTTTTCGTGAACGGTCATCATCTTGATGATTCTTTCATGACCTATCATCCCCTCTGCCACTCCTGAAAAGAAGCTGTCCCGTCTGAGGTAATCAAGTCTGTCAACATCCAGCTGGCTTGAAACAAGCTGATGCAGGAATCTTTGTTTGTGCTTCCCTGTAAATATCTCAATTGCACCACCCAGCCTTCCTCCCATCTGCTGATTCATCTCCCTCATAAGTGCCAGTGTAATCTCTTCATGTGACACTCCCTGCAGTATGTTGTTTTCCAGTGCATGGCTGAAAGGGCCGTGTCCCACATCGTGCAAAAGAATGGCAGCCATTGCCTGAAGTTCATCCTCGTCTGAGATGAAAGTCCCCTTGGATCGTATAGAGTTTATCGCCTCTTTCATCAGGTGCATGGCACCAAGGGCATGATTAAGCCTCGAATGGCACGCTCCGGGATAGACAAGGTTTGTAAGACCCAGCTGTCTTATGTCTTTCAGCCTTTGAAAATATGGATGCTGAATAATATCAAGTATCAGACCCTGTGGGATGTTTATGAATCCGTGAACAGGATCATTGATTATTTTATACTGTTTTATCATAAAGTAAAGGTATTAAATAAAAATATTTTAAAATAATAAAAATAATACCTATATTTGCAGCGGATTTTGGGAAAAGGATTTAAGGGGACGGCAGTCCCCTTATTTATTACATTTACATATGATATCTAAAGAAAAACTAGCCGCACATATCGAAGACTACCTGGAAAAGAATTCTCTCTTTCTTGTTGGTATTGAGATAAGTCGCGACAACGACATTGAGGTAACTGTCGACTCTATGGGGATAGTAGAACTGAACCATTGCATCGGTATAAACAACCTCATTGAGGAGGGATTTGACAGAGAAACCGAAGATTATTCTCTTACTGTCACATCTGCCGGTCTTGACCAGCCTCTGAAAGTTTTCCGCCAGTATGAAAAATGGATGGGAAAAGAGGTAGAGATTGTTCTGAAGTCAGGCGGAAAACTGAAGGGTGTTTTAACCGCCGCAGAACAGGAGAGCATATCACTTTCTCATGAAAAAAGCGAGAAGGTAGAAGGAAAAAAGAAAAAGGAGAAAATTTCCGTAACAGAGAACTTTCTTCTGAAGGATATAAAAAGTACAAAGCCAATAATACATTTCAAGTAATATTTAAAGGAACTTACCTAATATGGAAGGGTTAAACTTAATAAGCACATTTGCTGAATT
>PHDP01000006.1 GCA_002842655.1 Bacteroidetes bacterium HGW-Bacteroidetes-14 | reverse complement strand
CCGGGCCTCCCGGATACCCAAGTCCCATTATTTTGGCGCATTTATCAAAAGCTTCCCCTACTGCATCATCGATTGTTTCACCAATAATATTGAAAGAGCTGTAGCTGTCAACTCTCACAATCTGAGTGTGCCCTCCGGAAACCAGCAGGGATAAATAGGGAAAAGATGGCTGACGGTTATCCCTTCCCTCAACTTTGATAAAATGGGAAAGTATATGTCCCTGCAAATGGTTTACATCAATAAGCGGTTTACCTGTTGACAAAGACAATCCTTTCGCGAATGATGTTCCAACAAGAAGAGACCCCAGTAACCCGGGGCCCCTGGTAAAGGCAATCGCATCAATTTCTGCAGGAGTCACTCCGGCCAGCTTAAGAGCCCTGTCAACTACAGGAAGTATGTTTTGCTGATGTGCTCTTGAAGCCAGTTCAGGAACAACACCACCATATTTTTCGTGAACATCCTGCGAAGACATGACATTTGAGAGAAGAAACTCATCTCTTATGACCGATGCAGAAGTATCATCGCAGGAGGACTCTATGCCTAATATTGTTATGCTCATATTTTCATTTAAAAACTTTGCAAAAATGGTGTTTTTTTAACAAAATGCTTAATTTAATTGACTATTTTTGCGCAAAAGGAGTCAGCCATAAGGATAGTTAAAAAAATACTGATAGCATTGGCTTTCATCGTTGCAATGGCACCGGTGGCGGCTTATGTTGCCCTTCAGGTACCCGCAATGCAGACATGGGCTGCAGGACGTGCCGCCAGGGTACTTTCTGCCAGACTTGACACTGATGTTTCAATTGGCAAAGTTTACTATCTCTTCTTTAACAAACTCATCCTGAAAGATGTTCATGTAATGTACACCCCTCAGGACACTCTGATAAGCTGTAAAAAACTTTCTGTCTCAATTTCTGCGGGCGACCTTATCCGCTCATCCAGGCTTACTCTTAACAAGGTACATCTGTACGACGGCGTCTTTAACCTTGTGAGTGAAACAGACAGTACAACCAATCTTGCCAGAGTCTTCAAACTTGGCAAAAAAGAGCCAAAAGATACAACAACCCCGCCCTTCAGCTTCTTTGCAGGCGAACTCAAGCTCGACAACTTCAGGTTTACTCTGCAAAATCCCTTTCCCGGCATAAAGACAAAAGAGGGAATAATTAATTTTACGGACCTCTCCCTGTCAAACATAAATGCTCATATAAGGGGCATAGAGGTTATTGAAGACACCCTTGTGGCAGATATCAGAAACATTACTTTTAATGAAAGAAGCGGCTTCCGGATGGAAGAGGTAAAAGGCTCACTGAGGTTAAGTGCAAAAGAGGCCCGCGTTGACAACCTTCTTGCGAGGGACAGATACTCTGTTTTACAGGCAAACAGATTCAGCCTTTACTATGAGAGACCTGCAGATTTTGCCAAATTTACCGAGAGGGTCAGGATGGAGGCAGATTTCAACAACAGCTATCTCAATTTCTCCACCCTGGCAAGACTAGCCCCTGCCCTTGCAAAAAACAGACTGGGCATGCATATAAGCGGACTTGTCTCAGGAACTGTCTCAAATCTCAGAAGTGACAACCTTAAAATTACATCTGAATCCGGCCTTACTTACCTCGATCTAAAGGCCAAGATATCCGGATTGCCAAAAGCAGCAGAAACAATGGCTTTTGTTGACATTACCTACTGCACTACAACCACATCTGACCTTGCATATATCATATCATCACTAAACAGCTCCAGGCCAATTAAATTCCTCACCCAGCTTTCTCCTTTTGTCAAGTACAACTTTAAAGGAAGACTTGCAGGACTGCTTGACGACTTTGTTGCAAACGGCAAACTTCAGACAAATATTGGCGAGATGTATATGGATGTTCTGTTAAGGGAGAACACACAGAAGGGCGGACTTCATCTTGAGGGGAACCTTACTGCAGACAAATTCAATGTGGGTACTCTCATAAACAATAAAACTCTTGGTGAGGTAAGCTTCAACAGTAATATGACTGCCCTCCTGAGAGATACAAAAAGAGGCGGCAGCGAGTTTTACATAGACAGTATAACCGTAAAGCAGCTGGAGTTTCGGGACTACTCCTACAGCAATATACAGGCTACAGGGAGTTATGTAGGCGAGAAGTTTGACGGCAAAATAATCTGTCATGATCCAAATCTTGACTTTCTTTTTCAGGGAGTGTTTGGGATGTCCTCAAAGAGTGACTCATACTATGATTTCTACGCAGATATCATGTTTGCAGACCTTGCAAAGCTTAACCTTGACAAGCGGGATTCTGTATCTCTTGTATCGCTCAGAACCACTGCAAACTTCACTCAGAAGCTTAATGGTGAAATTCTTGGAAATATTCAGGTAAGAGGACTTGACTACACAAACAGCAATGGTGAGTTTCCAATTGGAGACATATTTATAAATTCTGCCTCTTCAAGAGAGATGTATGATGTTACCCTGAGGTCTCAGTTTGCAGATATGAGATACAGAGGCAGCCATTTCCTTACAAGGTTTGCCGACAGAATAGCAATGGCAGCTGCCTTCAGACATTTGCCCCTGCTCCGTAATGAGAGCAGCAAAGATGAAGAGAATTACGGAAAAGAGAACTATTCATTTACTCTTAATCTGAATGACACCAGGGCCGTGAGCCAGCTCCTCCTTCCGGGATTCTTCATCTCTCAGGGCAGCAGCGTCAAAATTAACATAGACCAGAATCAGAAAATGACTGCAGGTTTCAGTGCCGGAGTTGTGGGTTATCTGAAGAATTATGCAACCAGTATAAAGATGACCGGGGAATCGGCAGAGAGAGGAATTGATTTGAA
Source organism: Bacteroidetes bacterium HGW-Bacteroidetes-14 (assembly GCA_002842655.1). Lineage (GTDB taxonomy): Bacteria > Bacteroidota > Bacteroidia > Bacteroidales > UBA932 > Bact-08. The sequence goes on along the minus strand of PHDP01000006.1, from coordinate 36,230 downwards.
ATTCAATTCAGAAAAGGTAAGATTTGCCGGACTGGATCTTGAAAATACTCTTCTGGACCTTTTTGCAAAAGATGACCGGATTGAGATGAAGGCCTCCTTCTCAAACAATACCAAACTTAGAAACAGTCTAAGTTTTAGCTCTTCTGCAGACATATCAAGAAATCCGGCTGGAAAGGGACCGCTTTTTAACATAACAATCAATCCGTCTGAGCTCTATTTCAACGATTCAAAATGGAATTTTGCAAAGTCATCCTTCGCCATATCCGACTCTCTCTTTGACATCAAATCTGTAAGAATATACAACAACAATCAGTCTCTTGAAGCAACCGGAAGAGTCTCGCCTGATGAAAGGGATTCTCTTAAAGTAAGGCTGACAAATCTTGATATATCGCCTCTTAATTACTTCAACAAAAAGGACTTTGGAATAGCAGGTAACTTTACCGGTCTTGCCATTCTCACCAGGTTGTATTCAGATCCCCGAATCATAATGAATCTCAGGGGTTCTAATGTCAGGGCAAACAAAACAGATGTCGGGGAACTTGAACTGTTCAGCGAATGGGACAACCGGGAGGAGAGGTTTAATATCCTTGCAGAAAACACAATTTCAGGAGAGAATCCTGCTAAAATTTCGGGCACTTACACTCCACGGTCAAACTATCTGGATCTTAAGGCACATCTTGATAAATTTGCCGTAAGCTACTTTGAACCTTTCCTGAATGATATAGTTAACAACTCATCAGGTACAATTTCCGGAAACCTGAGTCTTAAAGGGACTACAGATAAACTTGTCCTTTCAGGCGAACCCGGAAGGCTGAATGATGTCGGGTTTACAGTTCTCTTTACTAAAGTGCCTTACACCCTTAACGGACCTTATGTAATTGAAGACGGAGAGCTAAAGGTTCTCAATGCAATACTAAAAGACCGTACAGGAAATACAGGAAGAGTAACAGGCGGACTGGGATTCAAATATTTCAAAACAATCACCCTTAATACAAGGGTAGATTTCACAAACCTTGAATGTATCAATACAGCAGAGAAGGATAATCCCAATTTCTACGGAAAGGCATTTGGAACAGGCAGTATATCTATCACCGGACCATTGCAGAAAATCCTGATGGACATCTCTGTTACAACAAACAGAAACACCTCAATACATATTCCTCTGCCAACCACATCCGAGGCTTCAAGAACAAATCTCCTGAGTTTTAAAGAGCCGCCAAAACCTGTTGAGAATGAATATTACAACGAACTTGGCTACATCGTTCCGCAGAAAGCAGAGAAACCAAAACTAACAACCGAACTTGATGTTAAACTTAAGACAAGGGTTAACACAGATGCCGAGATGCTCATAGAAATTGACAAATCTGTGGGTGATGTAATCAGGAGTTTCGGAAACGGACTTGTAAACATTGAGGTAAATCCGTCCAAGGAGATATTCTCTGTACATGGAGACTACATTATTGACCGAGGTTCATACACCTTTGTTCTGCAGGGAATATTCAAACGAGACTTTGATATTCTGCAGGGAGGAAACCTGAACTTTAACGGTGACATTCTCAAGACTAACCTCAACCTTACTGCCGTATACAATACCAAAGCGGCAGTAAACACTCTTATTGCAGATACAAGTTCAGTCAGCAACCGAAGAAATGTGGAGTGCAGCATTGCCATGCTTGGCGAGCTGCTGAACCCGAGACTTAGCTTTGGAATTGAGATTCCGGACATAGACCCGGCAACCAAAGCAAGGGTAGATGCCGCTCTCAATACAGAGGACAAGGTTATCAAGCAGGTTATGTCCCTTCTGGTATCAGGAAGCTTCATTCCTGACATCCAGTCAAGCATTGTAAACAACTCAACAATACTGTACTCAAATGCAACTGAGGTTTTAAGCAACCAGATCAACAATATCTTCAATCAGCTTGAAATTCCGCTGGATTTTAGCTTTAACTATCAGCCGGGACAAAACGGACGAGATATATTTGACGCAGCTGTCTCTGCCCAGCTATTTGACAACAGGGTAATTGTCAACGGAAACATAGGCAGTGCGAAATACCTGAATCAGGGCAGCGATGTGGTTGGTGATGTAGATGTTGAGGTTAAACTTGATGAGAAGGGGCGCTTCAGGGCTAAGGCATTCTCCCACTCTGCAGACCAGTACTCAAACTATCTGGATAACAGTCAGCGCAGCGGGCTCGGATTAGTTTACCAGGAGGAGTTCAGCTCATTCAGGGAGCTGCTTAACAGTATCTTTATGAGCAGGCGAAAAAGGGAGAGGCTGGAAGCCGAGAGGCTTGAGAAAGCAAAAAAAATGCAGGAAAAGGCCGATTCTCTTCCTGCACAGTCAAAATCCAGATAGATCTCTTATTCCGGATCAGATTACAATTTCTGCAATTTTTCCAATGAGCTCCCCGTTGTAAGGGGCTTCAATTCTTATGTAGTTTCCTGTATATCCGAACATCTTTCCTCCCTTCTGAGTGCTTTCGAAAAGTACCTTTTCACTTCTGCCCCTGTTTTTCTCAACAAACTGCTCATAAAGGCTGTCCGATAGAAGAGTCAGCCTGCGGACCCTGTCATGCTTGTCACTCTCGCTTACCTGATGTTCATATCCTGCGGCAGGAGTGTTGTTTCTCTTTGAATACGGAAAGACATGAAGGAATGAAGGCTTGAGATTTTCAAGAAAATTATATGTCTCCTGAAACTCCTCTTCACTCTCACCCGGAAAACCAACTATCACATCAATACCAAAGAATGCATAAGGCATGTGGCTTCTTATGAGCTCTACCCTCTCTGCAAATAGTTCTCGGTTGTAACGCCTCTTCATGAGTGCCTGAATCTTGTTTGATCCTGACTGAAGCGGAATATGAAAATGTGGCAGGAATTTCCTGCTCTCAGAGATCCACTTAATGATTTCGGGAGTTATAAGGTTAGGTTCAATTGAAGAGATTCTGTAACGTTCAATTCCATCAATTTCATCAAGTTTTTTCAGAAGATGAGAAAACTCCTCCCCTGTTGTCTTGCCAAAATCGCCGGTATTTACTCCCGTAAGAACAACCTCCTTAATTCCCTTCGCAGCAATCTCCCTTGCCTCCCCAATAATAAATTCAACAGGATGGTTTCTGCTCTTTCCTCTTGCCAGCGGAATTGTGCAGTAAGAGCAGTTGTAGTCGCATCCATCCTGAACCTTCAGAAATGAACGGGTCCTGTCATCTGATGAATATGCGGGAAATATTGTCTCCACCTCAGAAATAGCACAGGAGAAGGACCTTGCCTTTCCGTGGATGTTGCCACCTTCAATCCCGCCCTGATTTCTCAGGTCAGAAACCTTCATAAAAAGATTCTGCTTCTGATCTGCTCCCAGGACCAGATCGACCCCCTCAATTCCTAGAATCTCCTGAGGCTTCAGCTGAGCATAGCACCCTGTAACAGCCACAATTGCATTGGGATTCTGTTTGTGCAGCTTTCTTATTGCTGTACGGCACTTTTTATCTGCATGTTCGGTAACTGAACATGTATTAATAACATAAATATCGGCCTCCCTGTTACTGGCTACCTTTTCATATCCGTGGTCTGTAAACTGCCGGGCAATAGCAGAAGTTTCTGAATAGTTGAGTTTACAGCCGAGAGTCAGAAAAGCAACCCTGTTGCCGGTTTTATCGTTAATTTCCATTGTTAGTTTTTAATATGAGAGGACTACGCGCGATGCCTCTACTTTCCCTCCTATAGGCGGATTCAGTTTTGCAATTGAGACGCTGGCCCAGGTTACCGAAGGGTAGGTATTCCTTACCCTTTTAACTATTCTGAGCGCAACATTTTCCAGCAATTTTGAGGGGATGTCCATCTCTTCCTTAATTATTCCGTAAAGTTCCTGATAATTGAGAGCGTCCGACAGTTCATCGGTTTCGCCGGGAGTGATAACATCTGTACGGGCAGAAAAGTTTACAATAAATTTGTTTCCAATTATCTGCTCCTCGCGGAAATGTCCGTGATATGAGTAAAATTCCATGTTCACCAGTTCAACCAGTGATTCGGATAGCTGATCTTGTTTCATAATATGAAAACGCAAGGTTTTTTGTTAAGGTCCGGCTTCTCTCTTCTCCACTCTGCAACACTTCTGGTTACTATAAATGAGTCAGGAAGAGTTATCTCAGCAGCCAGGCAAAGTCTTGTCTCAGGCTGGCATGTCTGGAGTATATCTGCCAGAAGCGAATTGTTTCTGTAAGGGGTTTCAATAAAGAGCTGACTTTGTCCGGTTGTTCTTGATATCTGCTCCAGTTTTCTGATTTTGGCTCTTCTCTCCTCGGGCTTCACCGGAAGGTATCCGTTAAATGCAAAATTCTGCCCGTTCATACCGGAGGCAGCAAGCGCGAGAATTAATGATGAAGGGCCGCTCATTGGGATTACCCTTATTCCGTTTCTGTGCGCAAGCTCAACAAGAAGAGCACCGGGATCTGCCACTGCCGGAATCCCTGCTTCACTAATAAGTGCAGCATCGTTTCCCTGTAGTAAAACAGTGAGATACCCCTCAATTGACGCGGCGGTTGTGTGTTCATTCAGCTCATAAAGGCTAAGGGTGTCAATCTGCCCTTTGTGTCCGGCCTTAGAGAGAAACCTTCTGCCACTGCGGAGCTCCTCTACAAAAAAATGCTTTATTGAGGGCACCATTTCAAGTACCCTTAAAGGTATGACTTCCAGGGGATCATTATCTCCCAAAGGTGTCGGAATCAAGTATAGTTTTCCCTTTTCCAAGTGGTTATAATTTTCGCAAAGGTAGGAAAATTTCCTACCTTTATGGAATGAAAGAGAGTATTGGAGCAAGGATTACCTTCCTTGGAACAGGCACATCCCAGGGAATTCCCATGATAGGTTGCAGTTGCAGCGTCTGCCGTTCTTCCGACCCGAAGGACAACAGACTCCGCTCATCTGCATTTATTGAGTACAAAGGTTTCAAAATTCTGATAGATGCCGGTCCCGATTTCAGACAGCAGTTATTGCGTGCCAATATAGGTGACCTGGATGCTATTCTGCTTACACATGAACATAAAGACCATACAGGAGGCCTTGATGATGTAAGGGCAATCAACTATTTTGGCAGCAAGGCTCTTCCAATTTACTGCGAAGAGAGAGTACTGAGGTCTCTTGAGAGAGAGTACTCATATGCATTTGCAGAGAACAGATACCCCGGTGTCCCTGAATTTGACATAAGAGTTATTGATGAAAGCGCCTTCTCCATTGAGAAGGAGAATGGCCACAAACCGGACCCCAGTGCAGAGATTGTCCCTGTAAGAGTTTGGCATTACAAACTCCCTGTCCTGGGTTTCAGAATTGGAGATATAGCATATATAACAGATGCCAACAGAATTGAGGATAAAGAGTATGAAAAGCTAAAGGGCGTAAAAATACTGGTGATTAACACTGTAAGACATCAAAGACACATCTCGCACTTCAGTCTTTCAGAGGCTGTAGAGGTTGCAAAAAAAGTTGGAGCCCGGAGAACATTTCTCACCCACCTTTCTCATCAGATTGGATGCCACAGTGATTTATCTGCAGAACTGCCGCCTGGAATTGAGCCCGCCTATGACGGGCTTGTAGCTGAAATTTAAAATATTACAAGAGAGAAATGGAGCAAAAAGGAATTAAAACAATAGGCATCAGAGGATCGGCAGGTCTTGTTGGCAGCGCGGTTTCTCTCGAACTGAAGAGGCGTGGATATAAAGTTGTATCACTTGGAAGAAATTTCACAAGGGAAGATATTGCAGGATGTGATGTAATAATTAACCTTGCCGGTCATTCAATAAACTGCAGGTGGAATCAAAAAAACAGAGAACTCATTTACAAAAGCAGGATTGAAACTACGGAGAGAATTGCGAGATTTATAAATGAGTGCAAGGGAGATGGTCCGGAACTCTTTATCTCTGCCTCTGCATCCGGTATATATCCATCCCTGCCTGTTAACGGGGTTTACAATACTTATAACGAAGATTCTCCGGAAAGAGGCAGTAATTTTCTTGCACACGTCTGCACTGACTGGGAGAGCGCAGCATCAAAAGCAGAGAAGAGCTGCAGAGTCGCAATAATCCGGCTGGGTGTGGTTCTGTCAGAGAAAGGAGGTGCATTCAGTAAACTTGCCCTTCCATTCAGAATGGGAGTTGCTCCTGTAATTTCACACGGCCGTCAGCCTTTCCCGTGGATTCATATTGATGATCTTACAGAGGCTGTATGCATGATATGCGGGGATGAACCTGCCTCAGGCATATATAATATGGTCTCCCCGGAAAAATCTGATAACAGGAAAATTACTGCAATCCTTGCCAAAAGGTACAAAGCCATTATTAAAATTACGCTTCCCAGGTTTGTATTCCGGATTTTACTGGGCAACTCTCACATACTTGTGACTGAGGGTCAATATATAGAGCCGCAGAAACTTATTTCTGCCGGATTTAAATTCAGACACAGTTCATTTGAGGATGTCGTTAAACGACTGTGAACATTTAATATTAAAAATTGAAAGATTATGGCAAAGACACTTTACAACCGTTTTAAAAAATCTCTGCCGGATCTTTACAAGGCAGCAACAGAAAGCAGTGACGAAGAGCAATTTATTGACTCGGTTCGCTCCTACGCTTCTTTAAAGATTGAAGAGAACATTTCCCCTGCATCGGTCAGATGCGCCGATACCATTTTAAAAATTGCACTTCATGAGAAAAAGGTGGTATCTGAACTCTCAAAAGGAGAGAAAATCTATATTGAAACATTATCCAGGTTATGGTATTTTCTTAACAACCCGGATGAGAAATACCCTGCAACCGACATGTATGAAGATATCTTCAATATTTTCATAACAGCATCCGGAAAATCATATCAAAAGCAGGAAACAAAAAAAAGACTCATTTCACAAATGAAAAGATGGCCGTCAGGTCTTGACAGGGAAGTGAGGGTAATAAGAGAAAAAAACAAGGAGAGGCTTATTGAGTTTTTAATCAGAAAAATTGAGAAGAAAAGTCAGTCCACTTCCAGATTCTGGTTTGAGGATGGTTTGACTTTTACAGAAAAAAAGAGAGCTGTTGAGAACTGGTGGAACGACTATAAGTTTCATCTTTCAATGGCTGCGAGAAATCCTGGAGAACTAAACTCGATGCTGGGAGAATCCCTGCCGGTTAAAACAATGAAACTGCTTAATAAAGCAAAAAATAAGGGAATTCCATTTTTCGTAACACCGTATTATGTTTCATTGCTGAATTCCGGTAACAGCGGATACGATGACTTTTCTGTAAGGAGTTATGTTCTCTATTCAGAGGATCTTGTTGAGACTTATGGAAATATCAAGGCATGGGAAAGAGAAGATCTCGTTGAGCAAGGGAAACCAAACGCAGCCGGATGGCTGCTTCCTGACGGACATAGTATCCACAGGCGATACCCTGAGGTAGCAATTATGATTCCGGAAACCCGGGGCAGAAGCTGTGGAGGGTTATGCGCTTCTTGCCAGAGAATGTATGATTTCCAGAGTGAAAGGCTTAATTTCGATCTTGACGCGCTTAAACCAAAAGAGAGCTGGGATTCAAAATTACATAAGCTGATGGATTATTTCAGAAAAGATTCTCAGATAAGGGATATACTCATAACCGGCGGAGACGCACTTATGACCAGGAACAAACCTCTGGAAAAAATTCTGGACGCTGTTCTTGAGATGGCAAAATTAAAAATCAGAGATAATCTTCAAAGATCAGACGGAGAAAAATTTGCAGAGTTGCAGAGAGTCAGGCTCGGATCAAGACTTCTTGCATATTTACCATTCAGAATAAACAGTGAACTTGGTGAAATTCTGAGAAAGTTCAGGGAGCGTGGTATTGAGGCCGGCATTTCTCAATTTGTGGTACAGACACATTTTCAGTCTCCAATTGAAGTTACTCCGGAGGCAAAAAAGGCTATTGATACAATTTTAGCAGCTGGCTGGACTATATCAAATCAACTGGTATTCAATGCAGCAGCATCCAGACGGGGACATACAGCAAGGCTTAGACAGGTTCTAAACTCTTTGGGAGTCATTACATATTATACATTTTCCGTTAAGGGTTTTACTGAAAACCGGAGTGTTTTTGCGCCAAACAGCAGATCTATCCAGGAGGCTGCAGAAGAGAAGGTGTTTGGCAGAATGACCAAAGAGCAGGAAGAGCGGCTGAATAACATATTCAAAGGAAGTCCGGATATCTCTCAGGCTGTTAAAAATTTCCTTAAAGAGTCATACCTGCCATTTCTGGCAACAGACAGGAATGTTCTTAATCTTCCGGCAATTGGAAAAAGCATGACTTTCGAAACTGTAGGTATAACTCCTTTTGGTGAGAGAATTCTTAAGTTTGATCATGACCGGACCAGAAAACACAGCCCAATAATTGACAATATGGGAGAGGTTTACATTGTTGAAAACCGCTCAATTGCATCATATCTCAGGGAACTTGAGAATATGGGCGAGAAGCGCCGTGATTATGATTCAATATGGAGCTATACAAAGGGTGAAACAGAGCCTGTATTCTGGCTCTTTAAATACCCGAGAAAAAATTTTCAAATCACATCAGAGATGAGTAACCTCTCTATTTGATAACACCGGAGCCAATCATCTCCTCTCCGTCATACCATGCGGCAAACTGACCTGGTGTTATGCCTCTCTGAGGTTCGTCAAAGACAATATACAGCCCATCTTCTCTCTTGAAGAGTCGTGCTTTCTGCAGAGGTTGCCTGTACCTTATCCGGAGCAGATAATCTCTTTGTTCACCATCTTTCATGGTCAGATCCGGGCGAATCATGTGAATATCTGAATTCTCAATAAAGAGACCCTTTCTGTACAATCCCTTGTGATTCTGGCCTTCACCAACAAAAATCAGATTGGCTTCAACATCAGTTGCAATAATGAAGAGCGGTTCAATGTGGCCGCCAATATTGAGACCTTTTCTTTGTCCAATAGTATAGAATTGCGCACCCTGATGCTTCCCTATTCTTTTGCCTGAACGGTGTGTATATGTGTATGGTGAAACAATTTGCAGAAGATTCTCCTCGCTTACAATGTCATAACCGTTTACACTGAACTCCTTGAGAGGATTTTCATCATAAAAGCGGTCAAAAATCTCAATGACATCTCCCTCCTTTGCAGCAAGTTTCTGCTGAAGAAATACCGGAAGATCAATTTTGCCCACAAAACAGATTCCCTGAGAGTCCTTTTTATCTGCAGATGGAAGTCCGGCCTTTGCTGCAAGTTCCCTCACCTGAGGCTTGAACAAATCACCTATAGGAAACATTGCTTTTGAAAGCTGCTCCTGGCTGAGCTGGCAAAGAAAATAGCTCTGATCCTTGTTTGGATCCTTTCCTGCAAGAATACGGTGAATCTCTTTCCCTTCTGAATCTGTAATGGTCTCTTTTCTGCAGTAGTGTCCGGTAGCCACGTAATCTGCCCCAAGATCCAGAGCCTGTTTGAGAAATGCCTCAAATTTGATTTCCCTGTTGCAAAGCACATCGGGATTTGGGGTTCTCCCGTGCCTGTACTCCTCAAACATATAATCCACAACCCTCTGGCTGTAGGTTTCACTTAAATCAGTAAAATAAAATGGGATATCCAGTTTTTTAGCTACAAGCTCTGCAATGGTTCTGTCATCTTTCCATGGACAGTCACCATGAAGTGTGCCAGTGGTGTCGTGCCAGTTCTGCATAAACATGGCAATAACCTCATGACCCGCCTCCTTGAGGAGAAGGGCAGCAACACTGGAGTCTACTCCTCCCGATAGTCCTACTGCAATTTTCATTCAGGTATATAAACAGAAAAAAGGGTAAGCTTAATATATCGCACCGCTCAACCACCTACCCTTGCTGCCTTCCGGCCCTGGGGGAGTTCAGTGGGAGCTGGTCGTATATGACTTACCCCGCACAAAGATAATACAATTTTCTAAAAAGGTAAAATTATCTCTTGGGCAGATTGTCAAAAGTAAACGGAAGAAGTGAACGGATGCTCTCCATTTCCTGCGTAAACTTCTCTCCTCCAATGATTACCTTTATTGGTTTGCCTGCTCTCATTTCTGATTCTGCAAGCACTTGTCTGCACGCTCCGCACGGATAAGTTGGTGTTTCGCATATATGACCATCTACTGATGCTGTTACTGCAATTGCTTCAACAGAGGCTTCAGGGAATCTCGCGTGTGCATAAAATATTGCTACTCTCTCTGCGCAGAGTCCGGAAGGATAGGCTGCATTCTCCTGATTGCTTGCTGCAACAATCTCTCCGTTGGAGAGTCTTACAGCAGCACCTACATTAAAGTTCGAATATGGCGCGTATGATCCTTTTGCTGCAAGCTGTGCTCTCTCAAGCAGTTCCATATCCCTGCTGTCCAGCCCTTCATTCAGTGTATACTCCTTGTAAGAGATGCTTATACTCTTTTGGTTCATAGTTTTTTAATTGTGATTCACGCAAATTTAGTAATTTTGCCCGACTGAGTGACTCCTTATATGAATATTTTAATCAAGAGGGCCTTTTTACTGCTGCTGATGATAACATTATCAGTTATTTCCAGCGGGCAGAAACTCTCCCGCAGACAATACATTGACAAATATAAAGAGCTTGCAATAAGCAATATGAAAACATACGGCATACCTGCAAGTATTACCCTTGCGCAGGCATGCCTTGAATCGGGCGACGGAAACTCCAGACTTGCCACAGAGGCCAACAACCACTTTGGAATCAAGTGCCATAACTGGACCGGAGAGACAATCACTCACGATGATGATGCAAATAACGAGTGTTTCAGAAAATATCCTCAGGCAGAGGAGTCTTTTAAGGATCACTCACATTTTCTGCGGTACAGGGAACGATATAAATTTCTTTTTGATCTGGACCCAAAGGATTATAAGGGATGGGCATACGGGTTAAGCAAAGCAGGTTATGCCACAAACCCAATGTATCCGCAGATGCTAATAAAGATAATCGAAGAGTACGGGCTGGATGCATATGACAACATGACTCAGGAAGTACCTCCGTCGCCTGCCGAGATTGAAAAGGTTCAAGTTTACACTCCGCCGGCAGGAACTGAACTTTATGGAATTTCACTGGAGAGGAGTCTGTTCAGTAAAAATGGAGTCGCATTTATTGTGGCTTCATCTGAGGAGAGTTACTCTTCCATTGCTAAAGAGTACAAGCTGTTCCGCTCAGAAATTCTCAGATTTAATGATCTGGATAAAGAGGTCCCGATTGCTGACGGAACTGTGGTTTATCTTGAAAAGAAGAAAAAACATGCCGAGGAACTTGTGGAGAGCCATATTGCAGAAGCCGGAGAGAGCATGTATTCAATATCCCAGAAGTATGCAATCCGCCTTAAAAATCTCTATAATCTCAATAAAGTTAAACCCGGATATGAACCTCAGCCGGGAGAAATTATCAAACTCAGATAACTAAATGAAGAGACTCTTTTACATTACGGCAACTATTCTGGTTATAGCCGCAGCAACTGTTGCCTGGTACGGTTACAGCATTCTGTTTAAAGACAATATTAAGGGAGAGACCTCATATCTATATATCCGCAGCGGAGCAACCGTTGAGTCGCTCCTATCGTCTGCCGACTCACTTGGAACTGTAATTAACCTGAATAACCTTAAAAAGGCGGCAAAATTCGAAAAGCTTGACGGGAATGTTAAACCGGGAAGGTACAGAATTAAGCAGGGCATGGGAAACCGTGAGATAGTCAGAATGGTAAAGTACGGCTGGCAAACTCCTTTGAATATAACTCTGGCCGGCAATATCAGAACCAAAGAGAAACTGGCAGGTATACTCTCAAGAAAAATTGAAGCAGATTCTGTCAGCATGCTTGCGATGTTAAAAAATGACTCTCTTGCAAAGTCTATGGGATTTACCCCGGAAACATTCATTGGGATGTTTATACAGAACACATACGAGGTTTTCTGGACAGTAAAACCGGTTGAACTGGCGGAGAGATTCAAAAAAGAGCATGACTCATTCTGGAATGAAGAGAGAAGAGCAAAGGCTCAAGCTGCAGGTTTTACTCCCCAGCAGATAACCACCCTTGCATCTGTAGTCTCTGAAGAGACAAACATCAAGGCCGAATACCCTGTTATTGCAGGAGTTTATATTAACAGAATCAAGGCCGGAATCCCGCTGCAGGCAGACCCGACAATCAAGTTTGCACTTAATGACCCTTCAATAAAGAGAATTTTATATAAACACCTTCAGATTAATTCTCCTTATAACACATACAAACTTAAGGGCCTCCCTCCCGGTCCCATAACTATACCGCCTGTAGCTGCTATTGACGGTGTTCTCTCATACGAAAAGCACTCATACTACTATTTCTGTGCAAAGCCTTCACTTGACGGCAGCCACGCATTCGCCTCCTCGCTTGAAGAGCACGGCAAAAATGCCAGAGCCTACCAGCGGGCTATCAGCAAACTAAAAATGTAATCAGAATCAGGGGACTACAGAACGCTTTTGAGTGCCCTCTCAAATACAGGGTCACCTGAATTGTTCACTACCATGTAGTATGCATTCTGTCCGAACAATCTTCTGGCTGCTATGGCCTTAATATAGAGCGAAATTTCCTTTGCAGACTTTTCAATCTGCTCCTGAACCGGAGCAAGTCCTTTTGTTTTGGCATAGTCAATCAGACCCTTAAAAATTGCTTTATCTGAATCATATTCAGACATAAAGATCTTGAATGTGGAAAAACGGGATTTCCAGTCATCCATCTTTGCATCAGTAATGTCATTCATATATTCCAGGAGAATTCCTTTTCTTACGAGTGCACCATAATAGTCTGTGTAACCTGTAGTATCAGCAGGAATAAAAATATCAGGCATAATTCCACCTCCTCCGTATACGGTTCTCTCCTTAAGAAGAGTCTTGTATTTAAGGGAATCCGGAAAATGAATACTGTCCTTGCTGAAAAACTCACCGTTAGTATACCTTGAGTAAATCGCCCTGTAGTATTTATCTGCAGCTCCCGGTTCATAAGGAGACTGAATAACCCTGCCCGAAGGTGTGTGGTACCTTGCAATTGTAAGAACCAGCTGTGATCCGTCCGGCATTGGAAGTTTCTGCTGAACCAGTCCCTTGCCAAATGAGCGGCGTCCAATCACAACTCCCCTGTCCCAGTCCTGTATTGCACCTGCAACAATCTCACTTGCAGAGGCCGAACCTTCATCAATAAGCACAGCCAGCTTCTCTTTTTTGAAAACCCCGTCTCCGGTTGCCCTCTCGACCATTCGCGGAATCTTTCTGCCCTCTGTATATACAATAGTCTGTCCCTTTTCCAGAAACATGTTTGAAATTTCGAAGGCCGTTCCAAGGTAGCCTCCGGAGTTCCCCCTGAGATCCAGAATAACTCCTCTGGGGCTGACAACATTTAGTTTGCTCAGGGCCGAGAAGAGTTCACTCCTGGTAGTGGCTGCAAACCTGCTTAATTTTATGTAGATGATACCCTCGGCAGGTTCATATACAGCATCTATACTGTTAATTGGAATTCTGTCCCTCTCTACCTCAAAATCGAGTAATCCGGAAACACCCCTGCGGATAACTGTCAGCATAACCTTGCTTCCTTTTGGACCTCTCAGATATTTGAAAACCTTATCATTAGTCACACCTGCAGATGCAATGTTCTCTCCGTTTACATAAACAATCTTGTCACCGGACCTGATACCTACCCTTTCGCTTGGCCCCCCTGATACAGGCGAGACAACAGTAAGTGTATCTCTTACAATTGAGAACTCTATCCCAACCCCCTCGAAATTGCCCTCAAGAGGCTCATTCATTGCCCTTACTTCGTCAGACGAGACATAAGATGAGTGAGGATCAAGCTGGCTCAGAACCTCTCTTATGGCACTCTCAACAAGTTTGTCGTTGTTTACTGTGTCCAGATAGTACTGGTTTATATAATAGATTGCCTGCCCGAATTTATTGAGTGGTGCTGAGAGTGCCGGATCAAGCTGTGCCGCAGAAGGAACAGAGATTAGTATTGAAATAGCGGCAAATGCCACTTTGAGAACCTTAAGATTCATATAGTAAAAATGTTTAAGTCCTAATTTAATCAAGAACCGTGCCCGGAAAGCGGTATTTCAAAACGGGCCCCCTCCCTGGCGGCATAGGTCTCCGGAAAGATTTCCCTGGCTTCGTTTTCGTAAAGTGAGCTGTTCTTGTATCTTGATGAGAAGTGCCCTATAACAAGCTTTCCAACCCCGGCCTCAAGGGCAAGCTGTGCTGCCTGGCCGGCTGTTGAGTGCATGGTAAGTGCGGCAACTTTCTCGGTCTCCTGCAGAAAAGTGGATTCATGATAAAGCAGATCAACACCCTCCACATACTCCCTGAGTTTTTTGAATGGTGCGGTATCACTGCAGTATGCAAATGAGCGCGGTTTGTAGGGAAGATAAGTTATTACATCGCTTTTAAGCAGCTCTCCATCTTCTCTTGCAATATCTTCGCCATCCTTTAACCTTGCTATCTCTGCAAGGGTAAGTGAGTGCTTTTCAATAAGGTATTTGTGGATATTGCGTCTGGGCATCTTCTCTCTGAAAAGATATCCGTAACAGCCTGTACGGTGGTTAAGCGGAAAAGAGAGAACCTCTGAGCTTTTGGTCTCAAAAATAACTTCCGGAGCTCTGCCGGAGACGGCAATATGAACTATCTTGTATTTAAACTGTGTGCCAAACTGCTGAATGAGCGAGTCCAGCACAGGACCAAAATCGGCCGGTGCATAAATAAAAAGGTCTGCACTCCTGCCAAGAAGTGACATTGTGGAGAGCAGACCATATATTCCAAACACATGATCACCGTGAACATGAGAGATAAAGATCTCATTGATTTTCAAAAATGAGAAACCATATCTTCTCAGCTGCATCTGGCACCCTTCACCACAGTCGATTAAGAACAAACGCTCATGTACATTAAGAACATGAGCGCTTGGGAACCTGTCGACTGTGGGCAGTGCCGAGGCAGTGCCCAGAGTTGTCAGTGAAAATATCATTTACTTGTTCTTAGCTTCTTCCTCTTTGCTTTCCATTTCGCTCTTGAGAGCTGCAAGTTCGCTGATGTCGCCAAGTGTAGTTCTTTCAAGGTTAGCTTTAAGTTTCTTAACCGCTTTCTGAGTTGAATCACCTTCGTCAATCTTCTCTCTTACCTCTTCTTTTCTTACCTCTTCAGTAAGCTTAGAGTGTGAAAGAACGATTCTCTTGGTTGATTTGTTAAATTCAACAACCTTAAAGTCGAGTTTCTCCTCAAGTTTGGCTGGTGTGCCATCCTCCTTAACAAGGTTTCTTGAACTAACATAACCTTCAACACCGTATGGAAGAGCAACATTTGCTCCCTTGTCTACAAAAGCGATGATAGTACCTTCGTGAACCGAACCTGGTGTGAACACAGTTTCGAATACATCCCAAGGGTTCTCTTCAAGCTGCTTGTGACCAAGGCTTAGACGGCGGTTTTCCTGATCTACCTCAAGAACAACTACATCTACCTTTTCGCCAACTGCAGTGAATTCAGATGGGTGTTTAACCTTCTTGGTCCATGAAAGATCGCTGATGTGAACGAGTCCGTCTACACCCTCTTCAAGTTCTACAAACACACCAAAGTTGGTGAAGTTGCGAACTGTTGCAGTGCATTTTGTTCCAACAGGATATTTCTCTGCGATAGTAGCCCAAGGGTCATTCTTAAGTTGTTTGATACCGAGTGACATCTTTCTCTCGTCTCTGTCAAGGGTAAGGATAACTGCCTCAACTTCGTCACCCACTTTAAGGAAGTCCTGTGCGCTGCGAAGGTGAAGTGACCATGACATTTCAGATACGTGGATAAGACCTTCAACACCTGGCTGAATTTCTATAAATGCGCCGTAATCTGCAATAACAACTACTTTACCTTTAACCTTGTCACCTACCTGGAGGTTCTGATCAAGTGCATCCCAAGGGTGTGAGCTGAGCTGCTTGAGACCAAGTGCGATTCTCTTCTTGGTATCATCGAAATCGAGGATAACAACATTAATCTTCTGGTCAAGCTGAACAACCTCTTCCGGATGGTTGATCCTGCCCCATGAGAGGTCAGTGATGTGAATAAGACCATCTACGCCGCCAAGGTCAATGAATACACCGTATGAGGTGATGTTCTTAACGATACCTTCGAGGATCTGGCCTTTTTCGAGTTTACCGATAATGTCTGCCTTCTGAGCTTCGAGTTCGGCCTCAATAAGAGCTTTGTGGGATACAACAACGTTACGGAACTCATGGTTGATTTTAACAATCTTGAACTCCATAGTCTTATTTACGAATACATCGTAATCCCTGATAGGTTTAACATCAATTTGTGAACCTGGAAGGAATGCCTCGATGCCAAATACGTCAACGATCATACCGCCCTTAGTTCTGCACTTGATGTAACCCTTAACGATTTCATCTTTGTCGAATGCCTCGTTAACCCTGTCCCAAGAGCGGAGTGAACGTGCCTTCTTGTGTGAAAGGATAAGCTGTCCTTTCTTGTCTTCTGCATTTTCTACATAAACTTCCACTTTGTCACCTGCAGCAAGCTCAGGGTTGTAGCGGAATTCATTGATACTGATAACACCTTCGCTTTTGTAACCGATGTTAACAATTACTTCTCTTTTGTTGATTGAAACTACAGTTCCTTCAACAACCTCATTCTCGCTCACTTTTGAGAGAGTCTGATCGTAAAAGTTTTCGATAACTGATTTTTCGTTATCGTAAACATTTTCTGTTTCGAATGCATCCCAGTCGAATTTATCTACCGGTACCGATACATTACTTTTTTTCTTTTTGATTTCTGCAACCGGAGCTGAATCATCCTCGATGAATGCTTCCAGTTTCTCATCGTTTTTTGCTACGATCTCAATCTGATCGTCTTGTTCGATTTCTTTAATTTCTTTTGACATGTCAAATAAATGTTTGTACTACAAGTGGTTAGACAATATTTATAGTTCCCGTTAAGGAGCGACAAAAGTATGAATATTTTTGCAAAACAACAAATAAATAACCCTTTGTCTCATAACAAAAAGCAGTTATCTTTGAAACCGAAAACCAACAAAAAATCTATGGCAAACAAAAGCGGCAGCAAATCTGCTATAAAATCCTTTCCAAAGACATTCTGGACAGTGATTGTGATGGAGTTTCTGGAAAGGGGCTCTTACTACGGAGTAATGTCCGTACTTGGTGTATTTCTAATTCTCAGCGGGGCAGAAGGCGGACTCGGTTTCAGCAAGGAACAGGCGGGCGCAATACTTGGTACAATTCCTCCCCTGCTCTATTTTCTTCCAATAATGGCAGGAGCGATTGCAGACAGGTACGGATACAGAAAAGTTCTCTTTTTTGCGTTTACATGTATGATACTGGGATATGGCTTTACAGGCCTTTCGAACTCATATGCCATGATATTTTTGTCTCTGATTCTGATGGCAGTTGGAGCAGGATTCTTCAAGCCGGTTATATCGGGCACAATAGCAAAAAGCACAAACCAGGAAAACTCGGGACTCGGATTTGGAATTTTCTACTGGTCAATCAACCTTGGCGCATTCCTTTTTCCCCTGATTCTTGTACCCATTTTAAAGGCAGAATCATACAGCTATATCTTCTACATGGCATCATCGATTGCATTTGTGCTCCTGCTTATAAACCTGTTCATCTACAGAGAGCCGGTTAGGGAAAAGACAAACAAAACGCTGGTTCAGGTATTCAGTGAGATGCTTCTGGTTCTCAAAGACTGGAGATTCATTCTGATGATATTCCTCTACTCAGGTTTCTGGATTCTCTATTTCCAGATGTTTGGAACAGTTCTTTGGTATGTAAGGGATTACCTTGACATGACACCGCTCAACAATGCTGTTAATTCATTCCTCTCTCTTTTCGTTGAAAACCCTTCATGGAAGTTTGATGTTGAACATGTTACTGTTATTAATGCCGGAGTAATAATTTTGCTTCAGCTAATAGTCTCCAATATAGTTAAAAAGGCGCCTGCTCTCCCGACAATGATGGCCGGAATTGGTCTGGGTACACTTGGGATGATTATTCTTTCATTCTCTGCCTCTCCGTGGGTATTCCTGATTGGAATCATGACATTCACACTGGGAGAGATGACAACCCATCCAAAATACATCTCATATATAGGACTGATTGCACCTGCAGATAAAAAGGCTCTCTACCTTGGCTATTCATTCCTTTACGGAGTAATTGGAAGCAGTATCGGAGGATTCCTTGGTGCAAGACTCTATGTGAAATATGTAGACGAACTTGGCACACCATCGACCTTATGGCTGATCCTGAGCGGAATAGGCATATTCAGCATGGTTGCACTCTTCCTGTACAACAAGTTTCTTGTAAGAAAAACAAATTAGGAAAATATTCTGTCAGATCTTCCTCTTCTTTTTCTTGAAGAGGAAGGATGCCAGAAATACAGAAACCAGCATCACCAGTACCAGCACCAGAAAATCGAAGATTCCCCCGAAAATCGGGAGGTCTACATTCATTCCGTAAATACTTGCTATAAGTGTTGGAGGCATGAACAGAAGTGAGACATATGTAAAGATTCTCATGAGTTTGTTCTGCTCCAGGTTAATAAGACCTATTACTGTATTCTGCAGGTATTCGAGACGTTCAAAGCTGAAGTTTGTATGGTTAATGAGGGAGTTTACGTCTCTCATTAAGATATTGAGTTTTGCCAGAATGTCCCGGGGAAATTTATCACTTCTCATTATACTCGAAATCATCCTCTGCTTGTCTACAATGTTCTCCCTTACGAGCATTGTGTTTTCCTGCAGCTGAGTGATGTCAAGGAGGAACTCCTCTCCCACCGTTCCGCCAAGGGAGACTGTCTTACTGTATTGTGCAACCTCCTTGGACATAAGCTCAATCATATCTGCATCGAGGTCTATCCGGTTTTCAAGTATGCCAATGAGAATGTGGTAACCGGTAGGCATCAGCCTGTAATTAGCCATGAGCTTTCTCTGGATATCCGTAAAACTTCTGAGCGGGACATTGCGTATTGTCACAATAATTCCCTCGCAGAGCATGAAAGAGACTGCCTCCATACTGTAGCTGTCGGGACCCGGAATCAGGAAGTTTGTGTTGGCAAAAATTGTGGTTTCGTTCTCTGAATATCGCGATGAACTTTCAATCTCCTCTGCCTGTGCCCTGCTCTGGATAGTTGTATTGAGATATGATTCAATGGCTCTCTTCTCCTCTCCTGTCGGAGACCAGAGATCAATCCACAGCACATCGTCGTAACCTAGCTGATCCAGAGAGGAAATCTCTCCTGTTGTGGCAACCTGTCCTTTGTTTTTGAAGAATATTTCGAGCATAATCTCATCCTTTTAATGGTTTGTAACTTTACATCCTGGCTCCCGGAGAACGGGAGAGAAATTAGCCAAACCATCGGACTCTCGATTTAAGCTCGTCGGGAGCCAGACTCCAGAATTCGGAGAGGCCGGCCCGTTTATCTGCATTAAGATTATAAGATATATTTTCCCTGAGGTATTTAATGGCATACCCGGGATCAAATTCATTTGAAAAGCGCTCAACGCTCCTTTCCAGATTGTCAAGACCAAGTTTTAGTGCACCATTGAAAGAGGCAATGAATGCCGGATCCAGATCTTTATTGGCCGTCCAGCAGGCAAATACAAACGGAAGATTTTTAAATTTAATCCACTCCTCTGCCATATCATAGACAAACTCAAAATCTGATGCATGCTTAAGAGCCTTGTCTCCAATGAGAATATATGACAGAGATTTGTCGGGCTGGGATTTCCCGAAGTTATACTCTTCGAATGCCGGTGAAATCTTCCAGTACTGTTCGCAAAGAATTCTTGCAAGCAGTACCGATGTTCTTGACTCAGTATCCAGAAATATTTTTTCTATCTTTTCAAGTGGTCTTCCACTGCAAAGCAATACAGATGCAACAGGTCCTTCGGCTCCTATGCAGTAATCAGAAACAATAACCGGATTGGAAATCTTCTGTATCATTGCAACGGGAACCAGTCCCAGATCTGCCTCTCCGGAGATAAGTTTTGCAGCAGTTACGGCAGGTGGTACAAACTCAATTTCAATCATTCCCGATACAGGATGATTCTCCAGCCCGTATACAAACGGGGCGGTATTGAGATAGGATATTGCCGAAACGCGTACTTTCATAACGCGCAAAGTTAAGTCAAAATTTCCAAATGCTCAACCAAAATCTTAAGTCCTATCGCAATAAGTATCAATCCGCCTACGATTTCTGAGCTTTTTCCGGCTTTTGCAGAGATAAAGCGGCCGCCTTTAAGACCAATTACAGAAGCTATAGCTGTGACAATAAAAATAAGTCCTGTTGCCAGTCCAATTCTTGAAAGGCTCAGTGAGGTAACCGCAAGTCCGATTCCCACAGCCATCGCATCAATGCTGGTTGCTACTGAAACAGTAAGAAGAATTCTCGGATTTCTTACATCTATACAAACCTCATTCTCCTCTCTGGTTAATCCCTCCTTTATCATTTTACCGCCAATGTATGCAAGTAAAATAAATGCCACCCAGTGATCGAACGCTCCAATTATTTTATCCAGACCCTGACCAAGAATCCATCCAAGAAAGGCAAACATGGCCTGAAAAAAAGCAAAGGATGAGACTATTCTGATAAATGACCACCGCGGTATCTGAGGCAGGCACATACCCGACGACAGAGATACCGCGAATGTATCGAAACAAAGCCCTACGGCAAGTATTAACAGTTCTGCAAATGACATCAGTTATGACCTTTTTCCGTCTCTGAAAAGGTACATTCCAATAAATGTAAAGAGTCCGTTTGCTATAAGAATTGTAAATCCAAATCCAAAACCAAAGAGCTCCTTGCCCAGATAGTCCAGTACATAGCAGAGGATTGGAGATGCGATTGCAACATAAGGCATAAACCTGTCCTTTACATTGTATTTTGTAAAGATTCCAAAGAAGAAGAATCCAAGCAGCGGACCATATGTGTATGCAGCCAGCATGTAAACCAGGTCAATAACAGTCTGGTTGTTTACCGCGTAAAGTACAAGTATAATTAAGAAGAACAGGAAGGCAAATCCGGCGTGGGCAGATTGTCTGATTCGCTTTTTTCTCTGGTCTGTAAGGTCAGTTCTCTTTCCAAAGCCTACAAAATCGATGCAGAAAGATGTGGTCAGAGAGGTAAGCGCTCCCCCGGCACTTGGATAAGACGCAGAGATAAGTCCGATTATAAAGAAGAGACCAACACCCAGTCCCAGATACTGACTTGCAATTGTAGGAAAGAGTTTGTCTGTCTGTGCTTTTGTAAACTCTCCCAGTTCATTTGCAAGGCCGATTCCCTCCATACCGCCGAGTTTTGAATTTACAAAGATTGCTAGCATGGCTCCCATAAAGAGGAAGAAGAAGTTTACAATAACAATTGTAATACTAGTAGTGTAGATATTCTTCTGAGCCTCTCCAATGTTTTTGCAGGAGAGGTTTTTCTGCATCATCTCCTGGTCAAGTCCGGTCATTACAATTGTAATAAAGATACCGGCAATGAACTGTTTGATTGCATTGGTTGAATTACTCCACTCAAAGTCCAGCCATTTAGAATACTCAGATTCGGCAACGGCACTTGCCATTTCACCAATACTCCACTGCATCTCTCTTGCAACAAAGAAGATTGTAAGGCCAACAGCAAGAAGCATAAATGTTGTCTGAAGCACATCTGTCCAAATAATAGTTTTAACTCCCCCCTTGAAGGTGTAGAGGAATATCAGAAACATGAAAACAAATGCAACTACCCAGAAAGGAACGGAATCCTGAGGGAGGAATGTGTGAAGAACCAGTACAACAACAAAAATTCTTACAGCTGCACCCAGAATTCTGGAAACCATAAAGACTGATGCACCGGTTTTGTATGTAAAGAATCCGAATCTGGATTCAAGATATCCGTAAATAGATGTGAGATTCATCCGGTAGTAGAGAGGAATCAGGATTTTGGCAATCACAAGGTAACCAACCACAAAACCAAGTACCAGCGGCATGTAGTAGAAATTCTGATTCAAAACATTACCCGGTACAGATATGAATGTAACTCCGGAGATGGATGTTCCCACCATTCCGTAGGCAACGATGTACCATGGTGACTTTTTATTGCCCAGAAAATAGGAACCGGTGTCGGCCTTTCTGGAGGTCAGCCATGAGATAAAAAACAGCAGCGCTGTATACAGTGTAAAGGCGGTTAATAGCCAGCTTAGGGGAAACTGATGCATAATAATTGTTTTTAAGTATTGAGCGGAACAAAAGGCTGACGGTTTTTGATTGACCTGCCCAGGGTAACATCATCTGTATACTCCAGGTCGTCACCAAAACCGACTCCTCTTGCGATTGTGCTTATATTTACATTGAAATGGCTTAATTTCTTGTAGAGGTAAAAAGCGGTTGTCTCTCCCTCCATTGTGGTGCTCAGAGCCATAAAAATCTCCTTAATCTCTCCCTGACTTACCCTTGAAATCAGATGATCAATTGAGAGATCCCCTGGGCCAACACCATCCATGGGAGAGATTATTCCACCAAGAACATGATATACGCCATTGTATTGTCCGGTACCTTCAATGCTCAGTACATCCCTGATGCTCTCTACAACACAAACAAGGGTATGGTCACGAAGTCCTGAAGAACAAACCGTACATAAATCACTGTCGGAGACCATATTGCACACCCTGCAATAATGAATCTCGTTGCGCATTGTCACAACGGCATTTCCAAACCTCTCTACATTCTCTTTTGGCTGCTTCAGCAGATAAAGGGCAAATCTGAGTGCACTCTTCTTCCCTACTCCGGGAAGCGAAGAGAGTTCGTCCACAACATTCTGAAGAAGGGTTGATGAGAGGTTTTGTCTGAACATTCCGTTACTTTTTGTCCGAAAGATGGAAATCAACGGCCTTTCTTACTGAGCCGTGCGTGAGGAGCAGAGATTTTGCAAATTCATAGTCAGTTATCTTTGCCTCCTCCATTATCATTTTAGTGCCTCTGTCTACAAGTTTGGCATTTGTAAGCTGCATATCCACCATCTTGTTACCCTTGACGTGGCCAAGGCGAATCATGGTGGTTGTAGAGATCATGTTAAGTACAAGCTTTTGTGCAGTACCTGATTTCATTCTTGTACTTCCGGTCACAAACTCTGGACCAACAACAACCTCAATAGGTATATCCACTGCTGCTGCCAGCGGCGATTCAGGATTACAGGTTACGCAACCGGTAAGAATACCTCTTTTCCTCGCCTCCTGCACTGCACCAATCACATAAGGAGTAGTTCCCGAAGCAGCAATACCAATCACAACATCATCCTTGTCAACTCCAAACTGCTGCATATCGTTCCATCCCATCTCCCAGCTGTCTTCTGCCGCTTCAACTGCTCTGCGGATTGCCGAGTCGCCACCTGCAATAAGACCAATCACCAGATCAAAAGGAGCTCCGTATGTAGGAGGAATCTCAGAAGCATCGAGAATTCCCAGCCTTCCGCTGGTTCCAGCGCCAAGATAGAAGAGTCTTCCTCCTCTTTTCATTCTTTCCACTATTCCCTCAACAATTTTCTCTATCTGCGGAATGCACTTTTCAACGGCAAGAGGAACAGTTTTGTCCTCTCTGTTCATGTTTTCCAGAAGTTCAAGCGTTGACATTTTGTCAAGATCGCTGTATTTTGATGGTTGTTCTGTTACTTTCATAACCTTAATAGACTTAAATAGATTTATGGAACTCAACGAGTCCGTCAATTGGTGATCTGAGAATAGTTCCAATTTTCACACCATGGGCAGCTGCCACCTCCGAGATAATATCCTTGTAATAGTAAGCTACAGACCCCACAAGATTAACCTTGTGTTTCTTATAGTCATACTGCATTATGTTTCTTGTAAAAAACTCCCCGAAACTCTCTCTGAGCAATTTCTGAACATGAGGATTACTCTTGTTTTCATTAAGAAAAACTGAGAATGTAGCCAGGTATCTGTTTGGAAAAGGCTGACGGTACACTCTCTCTATGATAGTTCCGTAATTGAGTCCGTATTTCTCATTGAAGAGATCATTAAGATCCTGCGGAAGTTGTCTCTTCAGATAATCTGAGATAAATTTTCTTCCAAGAACTGCTCCGCTTCCCTCATCTCCCAGTATATATCCGCATGCAGGAACATTATCCACAATCTCGTTTCCGTCATAATAGCATGAATTGGCTCCGGTTCCAAGAATGGCCGCAATTCCGGGTTTTCTGCCGCACAGTGATCTTGCTGCTGCCAGTAAATCTGTATATGCATTTGCCCTGGCTTTAGGAAACACCTTTCTGAAACAATTCTGAAGAATCAGAATTTTCTCCGGAGAGGCTACTCCTGCCCCGTAAAAATGAATCTCCTTGACAGTAGCACTGATATCCGGAAGCAGATGCTGCTCAAGTTCATAGATAATCTGTTCTTCTGATTGGAAAAATGGGTTAATTCCGGCTGTAGTAATTTTCTGTACCGACCCGTCACTGTGGATTGCCCTCCAGTCTACCTTGGTAGAGCCGCTGTCTGCTATTAACTGCATATCGAATAGAATTTAATCCCGCAAAAGTAAACATTTTAAAATACTATTTCAACTCCCTGGGGAACTTTCGCCAGTGCAGATATCCTGCAGCAGCAGCAATTGCATAAATAACATAAAGAGCAGTAGTGGCATAGAGTTCCTGAGAGAAAAAGAGAGTCGCTGCAATAATATCTGCAACAATCCACAGCAGCCAGTGCTCTATATGTTTTCCGGAGACCCACCATGTTGCCAGCATACTCAGGGCGGCTACAAGTGCATCTGTTGCCGGGTAGGGATCATTGGCAAATTCAGACAAGATCAAATAGATTACAAGAAATCCGGCACCGGTTGCAGCTCCTGTTATTAATGCTTTACGCGGTGAGAGCCTGAATGTAACCTCCCGGTCCATATCGCCGCCTTCGGAAGCCCCCCATTTTTTCCAGCCGTAAATACTTACAACCAGATAATAGATCTGAAGGGCCCCTGCGGCATATAAAGCAGAACCGAAAAAGACAGCCATGTAGAGAATGGCAGATAGTGCTCCCACAATCCACATCACCCTTTTTTGCCTGATTTCCAGAATCACATACAGAAATCCGGTAAGAGCACCGGCTATTTCAGTCCACTCCATTTTATCAGAATTTATATGAGATTTTCACCATAAAATTAATCCCGGCCTGAGGGTAGAGACCCTCTTCAATATAAGCCGGTGCTCCGTTTGCAAACTCTGCCATGTAAACCCATGCATTTGAGAAATACTTTCGGTCAAGAAGGTTTTCGATATATAGCCCAAGATCCAGTGATGATGCACCTCTTATCTGAAAACTCTGAACACCCCTGAATCCGGTAACAAAATAGGACGGTATTGACCTTGAATCTGCAGATGTGTTGTCATAGTACTGTTTACCCACATGTTTTCCGTAAAGCGAGAGTGATGTGCTTCTGCCAGGCAGAAGTGTTAACATTACCATACCCACACTCTGAGGAGAGAATGACAGGTTTGTGCTCTCATACAAGGTGCTTTTCTGAGGCAGCGGATTCCAGTCACTGTCATTATCGTAAAGGTCAGTCCAGTTTGTGTAATTCCTGATTTTATTTGTGCTTAGTGCAATATTTCCCTCAAGCTTAAGAAACCTAACAGGCAGCCATGAGGCTGCCAGCTCTATGCCCCTTCTGTACGAAACCGGAACATTCTCTTTAATTACATATCCTGTTTCACTCAATCTTCCAGTTGGAACGAGCTGATCTTTGTACTCCATAAAGTAGAGATTTGCCTGCGCGGTAAAGTTTGCAACAGAGTATGAGTATCCAGCCTCCCAGTCAACAATTCTTTCAGGGCGAATTTCATCTCCTTTTCCGGCCTTGATTGACTCCTTTATATCTGCCCTGCCGGGCTCTCTTCTGCCAACAGCCACTGAGACAAATAACTTACCGGCTCCGCTTTTGTATGTAAGACCTGCTTTGGGGTTGAAAAAATTATACTTCATATCATAGTCCAGAGATACAAAATCCTTATCCTCTCCCCTGAGTGTATATGAGACATGTCTGTACTGCAAATCTGCAAATGCAATCAGATTTTTTGAAAGTTCTGCCTCGGTACGGGCATAGACAGAAAAATCCCCCTTATAGCCTTTATTGAAATACCAGCGGTAATCTGCAGGAATTGACTCATTTCGCATTGACCAGATGATATCTCCAAAGTGATCCCCGTCGTAATATGAGTATGACACTCCCCCTGTAGCCCTTACTGAGCCCTTGCTGTAATTCAGGCCTGAAGAGGCTGCATAGTAGCCGTTATCAAGGGCCTGACGAAGTATTAAATCTGACTTGGTATAGGTTACACCATCAATTTTCTGAGGCGGAAGGCCGTAAGATGAAAATTTTCTTGAAGCCTTGTAATTCTCATAATAACCATATCCGTCTGTATAGTGAAGAACAGAGTTCCAGGTAAGATGTGCACCAAAAGCCCTTGTATACATAAGCTGAATATGGTGCTGCCTGTAGTTGTCGGTCTCATTGTCGTAGAACCGCATATTCCCGGCTTCGTCAAAGTACATGCCCGCCGGATTGAATCTTCTGTCAAGCTCCATCTGCTCCCTTGAGATTCCCTCCCAGGTGATTCCTGTCTTTTGATTTCCGTAAATATAATTGATTCTTATTGAGTTATCACCCTTAAGCCAGCCAGCAGTTGCAAACAGAGAGGTAAGGTCACTGCCTCCGTTTCTTATATAACCCTCTCCGGTGCTTCTGGAATACCTCACATCAAATGATAATCCGCTGTTTGTAAGACCTGTTCCTGCACCGGCCACAGTTGTAAAGCTGTTAAAACTGCCTGCACCAATTTCGGCAACCCCGTATGCCTCCGGTCTGGTAAAGAGTGTTCTGATATTAAGGCTGGCGCCAAATGCTCCAGGCCCGTTTGAAGATGTACCAACCCCTCTCTGGAGCTGCAGTTCCTGAACGAATGAGCTGAATGAAGGGATGTTTACCCAGAAAACCTCCTGAGATTCGGCATCATTCAAAGCAATTCCGTTCATTGTAACATTTGTGCGCGAACCATCACTGCCTCTCACTCGCATTGTTGAATATCCAAGTCCGTTGCCGCCTTCAGTTGAAGTGACTACAGACGGCATTAGTGACAGAGCCATTGGAATAGACTGCACAGGAGAAATCTGTCTGATCTCTGCCTGCTTCATCTCTGAGTGGCTCACCGGTGTGTTTCGGCCTGCTTTCCAGGCCTCAACCACAATGCTGTCAAGTTTTGTTGATTCGTTCTTCTCGTTTTGCCCCTCTCTGTTCTGGGCAAGGGTTAATAGTGGTAAGAAGACCCCGCATAATAAAGCTAATCTTTTCATTATAAATTATTTTATCTGCAGGGGGATATCGAGATATGGACACGCTTTCCCTACGCCGGCACTATCCGGATCAGGTGAAAAGGGTATGATCTCAGCCAAAAAGGCACCCCCAAGCATTTGTTTAATGCAGGGCAAATGTACAAAATTTATCTTATTGGAGTAATTATTCTAACTTTGCGCCCGGTGGGTCGCTCTGTCGCTCCTCTTAATGAGGGGAGGAAAGTCCGGACAGGATAGAGCGGGACTTTGTGGAAATCACAGCTGGGGGTAACTTCAGGTAAATCGTAACAGAAAATAACCGCCTTTAAACGAGGTAAGGGTGAAAATGCGGGGTAAGAGCCCACAACCGGTTGCGGTGACGCCGCCGGGGTACGAAACAGTCTCCTGCAAGGCCAAATATACCGGCAGCCAAGGGCTGCTCGCTCTTTGCCGGGGGGTAGGCTGCACAGATAAATGACAGGGACTCCTTACGGGGAACAGAATCCGGCTTACAGACCCACCTTTTTTTAAAATAAATCAGAATAAAGTTGGATGGTCTTCGTCGAACTGACGGAGAATAGTGGAGATAATAGCTTCACGGCAGAACTTGGCCTGCGATTTAACCTTGTATCGCCTGCAATAGGTCTGGATTGCCTCCATCTCCTTATCGTTGAAAAGAATAGTCTTTCTGTGACGCCTTACTGCGCTCTCCTTAGTTTTGTTTTTCAAGCTTTCTGGTTAAGATTGATTTATAACCATCCATACCTTCCAGTGGAAAGCACTTCTCTGCATAATTTAGCCACTCAAGGGCCAGGTCATACTTCTCCATCATCTCAAGAGAAACAGCTATGTTAAATGATGCAGCTGCAGACTTCATCCTGTTTCCGGTTTCCACCTCGTCGAGCCAAATGTGCATCGCCTCTCTCCACTTGAACTCGTCTGAATATTTCAGTGCTGCATTCCACTGCGGATTTCCAAAGGTATAAAGGTATCTCTCCTGCGGATTCCATGAAGGGAAAAACACCCTGGAGATCTGACTGCCAAGAGCAGCAGAAATGTTTACCATTGATTCATAAAGCCTTGCCTGTATAGCCTCCTCCCGTAAATCCTGCTTTGAAAAGATCTCCCAGTAAATTGTATCCTTTAAATTGTGAGAACCCAGAATTGCAAGGTTTACACCGTCATAAACGCTTACATCAATTGAAACAGGCATATATACATATGAAAGTGCAGGATTTGTATTCACAAGAGCACCTTTTAACTTGAGAATTCTGAGTGGTTCCACTTTAAGGTCCTCAATCACAAACATAACCTGAGCCTCTGAATTGAGAGAGAGGGACTCAATATAACGAGGATTAAGCAAATCTCTGTTTTTGTCTCCGTAGTGGTTGAATATGCCTACAGAACCTGAATCAAGAAACAGATTCTCCTCTATTCCAGCTGCAAGTCCTGCAGCTACCTTAACCATGAGCAGCGAGTCCAGTCCAAATCTTTCAGTTTTCTGTCCGGCAGAATCGGTCAGAGAGGTAATTGTTGAGAATACGGCAATATTCCCCTCTTCCAGCTCAATGGGTATTATTGCAGGAACTCTTTCATCAACATTGAAGAAATGAACTACAGGGCCGCATGAGGACAACAGGGCTGCAGATATGAGCACCAGTGCCAGATTTTTCAATATACCTTTTTTCATGGTTTAAAGATTTTCCCAGAATTTTTTCATTACATCTTCAAGTACATCAGATTCGTACTCTACTGTGGTTATCTCCTCCGGATTCTCTCCGTATACCTTAACCTCCATTTTGTAAGGGGCATTCAGCCTGAAAACACAACCTTTACTTAGATTATTCAGTGCTCTCTCTGCGGCTGCTTTAATCTCCTCCCTCACAACATAGGGAGATTTACTCATTGCACAGGTTCTGCCAAACGCATATTTGGTAACCACTGTCTCAATATCGCCAAAGTCTGCCTTTGCCTCTTTGCATGCGGTATTGTCACCGGCAACAAATACCACAGGGACATCAAACTTTGATGCGTAAAGTGAGTTAAATGCAGGTTCAGAGATTGGCCTGCCGTTGATTTTAAGATCTGCAACCTTAAGGGACATTGTGTGGGAGAGGGTTCCCATCTGCTCTCCTGCCCTTGCATGTGCGCCAATAAAGAGAAGCGCATCAAATGTATCATCTATGCCAAGAACCATTGTGTGAGGTGTTCCGGGAACACGTCCCCTTGTGAGCATTGCCCTGCGGTCCAGAAGCAGAGGATCTACATTGATATTCCCTGCGTGTCCGTCTCTGACTACAATGGTGGTGGCACCTGCTGCAACAGCTCCCTCAATGGCGGCATTAACCTCCTGGGTTAGCATTGTGCAGTTTCTGTCAAAATGAGGATGTCCGGGATAGATTTCATCAAAATTGACTATCCCGGCCACACCCTCAAAATCCACCTGAATCATAATTTTTAGGCCCTTCTTATCTACCTTTCCTTCAGAATTTCTTGATATTGAATCAGCCTTCATAATTCAGTATTTATTTAAGTTTATTACATCTTCATTCCGCCGCAAACAGATATAACCTGACCTGTTACATATGATGACATGTCAGATGCAAGGAATGTACAAACATTTGCCACATCCTCCGGAGTACCTCCCCTGCGGAGAGGAATCTGCTCTGCCCACTGTTTCTTCACATCCTCAGGCAGTTTGCCGGTCATCTCTGTAATTATAAATCCGGGCGCTACTGCATTTGAACGAACGCCCCTTGAGCCAAGCTCCTGGGCAATTGATTTTGTAAGTCCAATCATACCGGCCTTGGATGCCGAATAGTTGGCCTGACCAGCGTTTCCGCCTACTCCCACAACAGAACTCATGTTAATGATAGATCCACTTTTCTGGCGCATCATAACAGGTGTTACAGCGTGAACAAAGTTGAATGCAGACTTGAGATTTACATTAATTACCATATCCCATTGCTGTTCGCTCATTCTCATCATGAGGCCATCTTTGGTAATACCGGCATTGTTTACAAGGATATCAATCCTTCCGAACTCCTTAACAACCTGTTCAACTACAGCATGTGACTCATCAAATGAGGCTGCGTTTGAACCTATTGCAAGAACTTTTACGCCAAATGCCTCAAGTTCTTTCTTTGTGTTTTCTGTATTTTCGTCAACGTTAAGGTCTGTGAATGCTATGTTTGCTCCCTCTGAAGCATATTTCATGGCAATAGCTTTACCTATTCCCCTTGCTGCTCCTGTGATAAGAGCTATTTTTCCTTCCAGCAGTTTCATTTCAAAATGTAAGTTTAGTTAGTAATTATTTAACAAATTTACCGGTAAGGTCGTACTCTCCGGCCTTTTCAATCTCTACTTCAACAAATGTACCAATTATGTTCCCGGTTGATAAATTCTTGGGTAAAGTATCTTTTCCGATAAGAATTTCTCCATCAACTTCCGGACTCTCCTTCATACTTCTCGCTACAAAAACCGTGTCATCCTCCGAATCAACAATAACTTTTTCGACAGAACCAATTCTGGACCGGTTAAAGTCAAATGAGATCCTGCTCTGAAGCTCCATCAGCTCTGCATGCCTCTCATCCTTCTCTTTCTGCCTGATTGTATCCTTCAGATTCTGAGCACCCCAGGTACCCTCCTCTTCTGAATATGTAAATGCACCAAGTCTCTCGAACCTGGCCTCTTCAACAAATCTGAGCAGCTCTCTGAAGGCACGTTTATCCTCTCCCGGGTGACCCACAATCATTGTTGTTCTCAGAACAATTCCGGGAACCTTTTTCCTGAACTTTTCGATGAGGGCTCTTGTTGTTGCACCATCTACAGAACGGCGCATATTTGCAAGCACCTTGTCATTCACATGCTGGAGAGGAATGTCCAGATATTTGCAAACTTTTGGATTGTTTGCCATTACATCAAGGACAGCCTCAGGAAATGCAGCAGGATATGAATAGTGAAGTCTGAGCCACTCAATTCCGTCTATTGTGGTAAGTTTATCCATAAGAGAAGCTAGTCGTCTCTCTTTATAAAGATCTACCCCGTAATAAGTTGTATCCTGAGCAACCAGTATCAGCTCTTTTACCCCTTTGGCTGCAAGATAGCGCGCCTCTTCAAGAAGGGCATCCTCCGGTACAGAAATATGTGCACCGCGGATTAGCGGAATCGAGCAGTATGAGCAGATTCTGTCGCACCCTTCTGAAATTTTCAGGAATGCATAGTGAGGCGGAGTTGTAAGATACCTCTGGTTATTTAGGCATGGATTCCATTTCTCACCAAGTACCTCCAGTACCGAGAATGAATCAAATGCGCCAAAAAAGCCATCCACTTCCGGGATTGATTCGCTGAGCTCTTCGCGGTATCTCTGCGAGAGACACCCAAAAACAAATACCTGCTTTACATAGCCCCTGTTTTTGGCATCTACTGCAGCAAAAATTGCATCAATAGACTCCTGCTTTGCATCCTTTACGAATCCGCAAGTGTTGATTATGATTGTATCTGCATTTGCCACTGCCAGATCTTCTCCTTCAGGAGATATCTGGATTCCTGTGTCAAACATTTGCCTGAGAAGGTGTTCTGAATCTACTCTGTTCTTAGAACAGCCAAGTGTTACAAGTTGTACTTTTCTTGCCATTATTCGCTATCTCCGCTCCCCTCTTCTTCCTTCTCAAATTCCAGAGAAGCAAATTCCCTGAGTGTATTGTACCACTCAACAACTTTTTTCATGTGAGAGACATAAAATCTGTCTCTGTCATATCCGGGTATAACTTCAGAAAAGAATTTCTTAAGCTCTTCCGGATTTGATTTTGCAGATGGTGCAGCCTCTTCTCCCAGCTTTCCCTTCATCATTTCAAAAAGGGATTCCAGCTTAACATCCTCTTCTTCTGTAAATACCGATATATCCGAAAGTGACGACATTTTTGCGCTCATTCCGCATACAGTGCGCTTTTTAGTTGCAAGGGATTCAACTACCACGCCCGCATTCGCCTGTGCAACAAAGCTGTACAGTCCCGGCTGTCCGGAAACCGTTAGGATCTTCTGTAAATTGGTTTTCATTATCTGTTATATTATTTATTATACTAATCCTCTCTCTTTCTTGATTTTCTCATAAGCATCAGTAATGCTTTTAAACTTCTCCTCTGCAGATTTCTGAACATCACTTCCCAGACTTGATACTTTGTCGGGATGGTGTTTCACGGCCATTCTGCGGTATGCCTTCTTAACCTCTTCGTCGGTAGCACTCTTTTCAATTTCCAGAACCTGATATGCTGCATCAATTCCCTTGTCGAACATGGCAAAAATTGATTCGCTGTCCTGTGAAGGGACAGCAAGCGAAGCCGCAATCCTTCTCAGCAGCTGCAGCTCATCGCTGCTCACATGTCCGTCTGCCCTGGCAATTCCGGTAAGATAGTGAACCAGCTGAAGTCTTGCAGCTGCATTGGTGTTTCTGCGAATCTGCATGCAGACTGCGTCAATGTCAACATCCTGCTTGAGTATATCCCTCAGGAGTTTAGATGATTCAAGAGCAGCATCAGGTCCGAAGTTCTCCGAAATGAAGAGCCGGACATAATCAAGTTCACTTTTCATCACTCTTTTGTCTGCCTTCATTATTGCCGAAGACAAAACTAAAAGCGATACAAGAAAACTGTTCCTCTGTTCTGAAGGTGAATATGATCCTGCCGAACCCCTTACTTCGCCCTTTCCGTCAAACATTGAGCCAACTGCGAAGCCGATTATCCCGCCTATGGGACCTCCGAGCGCCCATCCGAGAGCTCCTGTAATCCATTTACCGTAACCCATTATCTTAAAACCGGTTTTATTCCTGATTTATTGAAAACCTCAATAATCTGAGGCATTATTGCCCTTTTTCCGTCTGCAAATATAATGAAATCTGCCATCAGTTGTCTTTTTTCATCGTTCCACTGACGGGCAATTCTCTCTCTGACAAGCTCTTCCGATACATTATCTCTCTTCATAACTCTCTGAATTCTTACCTCTTCCGGTGCGCAAACCACAATTACCTTGTCTGCAATAAAGTGGAAAAGCGGAGATTCAAGAAAAATTGCAGACTCAAAAATAACTGTGCTGAATCCCTCCCTCTCCTTAACAGTGCGCCAGTTCATAAAGTCATTCAGAACGGAGGGGTGAACAATCTCATTAACCCTTGAAAGCAATTTCTGGTTTGAGAAAATTTTTGCCGCCATTATCTCCCTTCTCAGCTCTCCGTTATGCAGAATTTCATTGCCAAGCAGTTTTACAAGGCGGCCAAGCAAAACAGAATCTGTTTTGTAAAGCTCTTTTGCCCTTATGTCTGCAATGTACGCAGGTATGCCAAAAGCCTCCATCAACCTAACCAGGTAGGACTTTCCGCTGCCAATACCTCCAGTGACTGCAAAACAGAACATAGCTGTATTATTTTAAAGAATCTCCTGCCGCCTTAACCTCAACAAATGCGGGTTCAGTACGGTATGAAAGAACATTAACCTCATTTGTGTTAAGTATGGGCTTTAAAACCCCGTTAAGAGACTTTGCAATCTCTGCATAGGGAATATAAAGCATCATCTTATCTGACATTCCGGGGCTTGTTCCAAATTTTTCTCTGTAGTAAACGGTTACAACATCTGGTTGAACCTTTACTGTAATGCCCTGAGGTGCTTCAGTCACCTCTACGGCAAGGATTGTGCTTCTCTCTACATATCTCGTAACATCTACAGAATAGAGAACTTCGTTATGAGAGTACCTTACGCCTTCATTGGGTTTGAGTTCTGCAACACCCTGACTTCCGGCAGAGAGGTTATCAAGCTTTATTGGCATAGTTATGACAGAGTCAATTGTTGCAAGAATCGCTCTCTCTCCGTAAATTGTAACTGTATCCGGCGAAAGTTTAACGGGAGCTGCTGCCATATATTGCGGCGCAAAAGATAAAACAGCTCTTGACGAGACAGGTACCCTTTTGTTTGTCTGACCCGGAAAAATAAAACTCAGAGTATCGGTGGCAAAAGACTCAACATTTACATTTTCTCCAAGATAGAGAATAATTTTGTCGCGGATATCAGAGGTAAGAAGATAAAATCCATCCTGAACAGACCTGGATTTTCTGAACAATCTTCTCTCTACACTTAACTTAACGGAGTTCTGCTCTCCTGAATAGCGATGCTGAAGAATATAGAAGCCGGTAGACTTTCCCCGAACAATAAGAGTCTCCTCTGCCTGAGCCTCAGCGGCTCTGGCTGTAAGATCTGAGGCCACTGACACCTTGTACTTCAGGTATACTGTGTACTCCTCAGAAAGTTTGTGAATTGACCATATGATAAAAGCGAGAAAGAGACAGAACAAAAAGAGTAATAGTTGTCTGCCTCTCTCGTAAGAAATTGTGAATTTCCTTAGCTTTATCATAAAGCCGGAGTATTTATTTCTGCGGGATATCGGTAATATCCTTTACAATTGACGATTTATCGACCTTGATTTTGACCTTACTGTCAATCTCCATCATGATAAAGCTGTCTTTTTCTGACACTTCAACCACTCTGCCGTAGATACCGCCTGCTGTAATTACTTTATCTCCCTTTGCAAGTGAGTTGCGGAACTTTACCAGTTCTTTCTGTTTCTTTTGCTGAGGGCGAATCATAAAGAAATACATAACGACGAAAATAAGACCCATCATTATGAGGAAGCTCCAGTTGCCTGAACCTGCACCGGCAGGTTGCGCCTGTAGAATTGTTAGAAATTGCATTTTATCTGTTTTTTTAAAATTTATACAAATTTAGTTATTCCGGCGAGCCTACCAAACCTCTTCCCCTCTTCTCAATCTTTCCCTCTGCCGTAAGGCCGGTAATAATCTTGTCAAGTATCCCGTTTACAAATACCTTGCTGTTTGGTGTGCTGTAAAACTTGGAAAGTTCTACATACTCATTGATTGTTACCTTAACCGGTATATCCGGGAATGAAACAGCTTCGGCAATACCAAGTACAATTAGTGCAATATCGGTTGCGGCAAGTCTTTCCGGTTCCCAGTTATGAATGTATGCAGCCATGAGGTTTACATAATTCTGATAGTTGATAAGAGATGTCTCCAGAAGCTTAACTGCATACTCCCTGTCATCCGGCTTGAGAAACAGGTCAGGATGATTGAATCTTGAGTTCTGTTTTTGTGAAGAGATCTTCTTGGTAATTACATTTACAACATACTCAAGATCGTCTGTCCAGAAGAGTGAGAGATCTTCGAGCGTAGCGTGAAGTTCGTCATTTTCTTCAAGTTCCTCTTCGAAAAAACGGGATATAAGTGCTGCGTCTGCTTCAAAACCTGAAACTTCTGCATTCATGTACTCATTGTAGTAGTCAGAAGCTACAAGAGATGCGTAAATCTTTTTAACAAGTGATGAGTGATCGTTCCAGCTGAGTCCGCGCTTTTCACAAAACCTGATGAGCTCTTCATTCTCTTCGAGCTTGGAAATAAATGCATTCTGAACAAATCTCAGATTTGGATTTGCCTCTTCTGCTGTAGGGTGGTACTTTTTCAAACCTGCCTCTATCTTCCCTTCGGCCACCTTTTTAACGGCAACTGGCAGAGAGAGAATAAAATAGTAAAGTTCAAGGCTCTTTTCGCAACTTGTCATAAGGTCGTTGACAGCTCCGGTTAGTGATCCAGATTCGGAGTTAACTCTTCCGAAAAGTATCTTGAAAACCTTTACCCTTATTAATCTTCTGTTAATCATAAAAAACTTTAAATAATCTAATATTTTGCAAAGATAGGTTTTTGTGCACAAAAAATAATTTTATCTTTGTCAGGGAAATCTAAATTAAACAAAAATGTACTTCGAAGACTTTGACATTAATGACTCACAGGAGCGCAACGGAGACGAT
>PHDP01000117.1 GCA_002842655.1 Bacteroidetes bacterium HGW-Bacteroidetes-14 | reverse complement strand
GTGAGCTCCGGAAGAAAATAGTAGAGGGCCAGCAGCAGCGGAAGTACTATTGAAATTGAGATAATAAGGCCTGTTCTTTTTCGCTTTGCAGGGTTTGGAAGTGCTTCTGTATTGTTCATGTCAGGTTAAGAAATCTATTGTTCGTAAAATTGCGAACAAATGTAGAAAAAAATTTTTTGTACATTGCGATAAAATAAGGCAAGATGCTATGAAAAAAGTTTTTAGTCTGTTGGTTATAAGTATATTCTCGCTCTCTCTGTTTGGACAGCCAGTTAATGAAACGGCTCAGATAATGCTCACACTGGCAAAGAGAAGTGGCAACCTGCCATCTCTTTATACAAAATACTACAAGGTAAAAGCATGGTCGGTAAAGCAAAGCAAACCAGTTCCGGCAAAATATGAGACGTGGACACTCTCGGATTTTCAGCCTGCTATGGATTTATCTACCAAAAAACCAATTGACTGGGGCGTAAATGGAGACAGATATGTGGTTGTTAACATTGTTCCTGACCATAATAACCGCCCCTATCACGTGAGAGACGACCTGACAGGCTCAGCAAACAATCTGACATTTTCCCTGGAATTGTATGAGTTCGATGGCAAGTTTGTCAAAACTATATCCAAATGGGGCTACCTGCTGGGATCTGGGTATCATGGAGTCGTTTATGTTCAGCAAGGGGTTTATCCAACTTTTTTATCCGGTGTTGCTGTGGAAAAAGGAGGAAAATTAACTTACAAAGTTTTTAATGATGCTAAGACACGGCTGTCGGACTTAGTTGATGAATATGAATTGGTAACTGCAATCAGAAATAAAAAAGTAGAGAGAGAGGATCAAATCCCGCTGCAATTATCTTGTACCTTTCCTCCCAGGCCGGTTTACGATGCCCAAAAAACTGCAATACTGGAGAAGATGAAGCGGGAATCTCCTTTTTTGCAAATGAAATATTATCAGAATGGTGTTTATGATGCCGGTAAAAGAGATTTTCCCAAACCAAACCAGAAATGGAGTTTTTGGAATATGTTTATTGCAAGTGATATTGCAAACAGATGTCCTGTTGACTGGGGACCAAACGGAGACCGCTACCTTCAGTTTGACCCCGAATTTGAAGAGAAACGAAATTATTCTGCACTTGAAGATGATCTTTATTCCACAGGCAAGCGGTTCCTCTTTGCACTCAGATTATATGAGAATGACGGACGCTTTGTAAAGACAATTTCAAGTTATGGCAACTTTTTTGGTTTTGGAGAAGGCTCGTTTGTCTTTATGCAGGATGCGAAAAATGAAATAGCCTCATTTTTCACCAGATTACCTGTTGAAATTGACAAGCCCTTTTCATATAAAGTAGATAAAAGAACAGTTACAAAAATCTCCGAACTTCTGCTGTTTAAACCAGTGCAGTAACTTATTCTGATTTAAAGGGGAAAAACAATAAACCTGACAGCTTTAATTCACAAAATATAGCGCCAGGAGTACCAGACCGGTAAATAATGTATACAGCATATAGCCTGAGCAATATTGCAGATTATTAGTTCTGAGCTCTTTTATGAGGGCATTCACTACCCGACTGCTCTCCCTTCCTTTTACTGAAATGGATTGGATTCCGTATTTTGCGACTGATGAAAACAGCCAAACATTATGGTTGTTTTTCACATAAATGGCTGTTGGAATCTGCTCTATTTCTGCATTATTTTTACGAAGGAATTCAGCAGTTAATTCCTGAAGCCGCTCATCTCTGCTTCCAAGTACTGTAATGCCTTTAAATGCAAAACTTATGATTGTAATAAGGGCAATCAGCAAAAACAAAATAACAATATTGCTGATGATAAATTCCTCGTCACCGGTGGCAAAATAAGCTGCGATTAGCATTGGAACTATTGACAAATTCCTGAAGACAGAATTTATGATTAGTGGTTTTTTGGTTATAAAAACAATCATTCCGGTTAACAATGATCCCAGTGCAATAAGCAATACCAGATATTTACCGGCCAGCAGAAAATTCATAGCCTTAGATTTTAATTATTTTGATTTCTTAACATCTCATTACAAATCTAATAATAAAATTTTCAGCAGATAAAATATTCATGTAACTTTGTCTGTACAAAATCAGATATCCGGATATATATGACTTCCAGGCACCTGTTCGTATTGTTGTTTTGTTCATTATTTACTCTTGGCTGTGACAAGGAGAATACACCAGAAGGAACTGTTAAAGATGCAGATGGGAATGTTTATCATACAATAGTTATTGATAGCCAGTTATGGATGCTGGAAAATCTTAAGACAACCAGATACAATGACGGAACTCCAATTGTTCAAATAACAGACAATCAGACCTGGGACACGCTTACAATCCCTGCATACTGCTGGCACGGCAATAATCCGGAAAACAAAGAGTCTTACGGAGCATTATACAACTGGCATGTTGTTAAAACAGGAAAGATCTGCCCTGCCGGATGGCATGTGCCTACATATGAAGACTGGATGGCTTTGAGTACCTATGTGCAGAATGATGGCGGAAGACTTAAGGAGCAGGGAACGACACACTGGACATTCCCTAATTCACAGGCAAACAATGTAACAGGTTTTACAGCACTTCCCGGCAGCTTTCGCGGGTTTAACGGGAGGTTTGGAGAACTTGGCGTAAGCGGATACTGGTGGAGTGATGGTCCTTACAACGGCTATTGGGGCGTGGCAACAGGCTTGTATCATAATGATTTCTTGTTTGATATGCGTTCAACGCCTAAACTCTTTGGAATGTCTGTCCGTTGTGTCAGAGATGCAGGAACTATGTGAAGATAGCGGGCGAGCCCCGATTGAGATAACCGTAAATATATTTTAGTAAAGAACAATAACATGAAAAATTATTTAAAAGCTGCTTTAACAGCAATTTGTCTCCTGTCATTGATTAGTGCTCAGGCTCAGAAAAAGGTCACTTACGGCAAAAGCACATTTACGGTTTACCAGCCGCTTCCGGATCTTGAGCCTACTCCGCTCTGCGGATTTGCTCCCGATGTTCCCGGGTATACCTTTAAAAGTAAAAACTACGGACCCGGCACTTACTATACTTATGCTCCGGGCAATGTTCCAAAGACCGCCTATAAGTGCGTTCTTACCGAGATTAAAGACTGGATTGCATACAGACCGGAGCAGGTTAAAGAGATGGCCGCAAAAAAGGGGCTGAAGCAACTCGAAGAGAAGGAGATAAAGAAGTTGTTCAAAAACACCAGGCTTCCCAATGGGGGGCTGATGTATCAGCTTACCGAAGATACATGGATCTGGTTTAATGTTACCGGACTCCAGAATTGCGGGCCAAAAGCATGGGCTTCAAACGAGGAGTATGTTCTTGGAGTATCTGTTATTGTTAAGGTACCTGCGAAAACAGATTTCGTTCTTGACAGAATGTACCGTTTCTGGAACGACGGAGTAAGGTTTTCTGACTTTGCGATAGTTAATCAGTCTAACTTCAAAACAAGGCCAACCGCTCCAAATGACCAGAACCCGAATAACTTCTCAATTGGCGAAGTGCTTAACAGAGAGAAGGGTTTTTACAGACTCTCATTTGAAGGAGGCGCTCCAACCTACATCTGGCACAGTTATGCTAAGGTAGTGGAGGAAAATATTAAGAAATCTGATTTTGATGTTTCAGGTCAGACAGGATATGAAGATCTCCTTACTGCATTTGACTACTCGCTCGATGCAGTAAAGTCAGGTCAGAATATCTATTTCAGCTACAGCGTACATTCACGCTTCCTGAGAGATATTGAACCCGGAGTAACCTGGCAGAAAGAGATGGCCAACCGTAAGCAAAGCGAAGCACAGCGAAAAATCGAAATGCAGAAAATCCACAAAGCAAACGCCGTTGCCCTTGAAAAACTTTATAAAGAGATTCTTTCCAAATAGGGAGAATATTTGACAGAAATTTGAGTACAACAGGTTACAGCTCTAGTACTTTTTATTAAAATCAACCCAGAATATTGTCCCTTCTGATTCGTTGCTGCTGAAATCTACCTTACCTTTAAGATAGTTTTCAGCTAGCAGCTTTATACTGTATGTTCCTATTCCTCTGTCTGAACCTTTAGTGCTGAATGATCTCTGAAAGATCTGCATCTGAATCTCTGCAGGCATTACCTCCTCATTCCTTATCCAAAACCTTATTTTATCTCCGGTCTCTTTTATCCCCGCAATAACAGAACCATTAGGCTTAGTCGATTCAAGAGCATTTTTTATCAGATTAATAAGAATTCTCTGAAGCAAGATTCTGTCGGTCTCAAAATCAACTTCAGAAGAGTCCTCAGAAACTACGATAGCTTTATTTTTGACAGATTCGTGAGATTTGATTTTTATAATTGAAGACTCAAGGATTTCCATTGAATTTATCAGTTCAATTTTTACCTTAAGGTCCCCTGTCTCTGCTGCCTTTATTTGCTTGTGTAATATAATCTCTTCAAGAATATCCCTGCTTACCTCTTCTGAAAGATCAATCAGTTCACGTGATTCTTCAGGATCACTAGCCTCTTTTAGAATTGTAAGCAATCCGTTTAGCCCCCCGGCACTATTGAGTATGTCATGAAAAAATATTTTTTCAAGGGCCAGTCTTCTCTTTTCGTCACTTATGTCCAGAATTGTTATGACATGATAAGTTATATCTGACAGAACTATAGGAAAAACGGTAACATTTAAATCCCAGCTTTGAATTTTTCCTTCGATATTTGAAGATATACGACACTCTTTTGTGGATTTTGAACCCGTATTCTGGCTTTCCAAAACTGCATTAACCAAACCACAATATGCACATGCCTTTGATGTACCACACCCGTATGGTTCCTCTTTTGAGTGGACACAGGAAATTGCTTCACCAAGTCTGTTACCCAGAATAGCCTCCATTGATTTTTCACCAAGTAACGACAATAAACCCTCATTAGCGTAAACAAGCTGACGGTTGCTGTCAATGACAGCAACAATCCCACCTATTGCACTGAATAATTCCCTGAATAGCTGATTTGACTCAAGAATTTCATTTTCTCTTTTAATCTGATTTGTTGAAGATCTTAAAGCGGGAGCATAATGAGTAATCTCTTTTATAGTCATATAATTTAAATTTTTTCTCAGAAGTTGAAAATTGTGATTTGAGAAGTATTAGCTATTGTTCTTTATACTTAGAAATAGTAAAATAAAATATAGTACCACAATTTACATTACTTTCAAACCAAATTTCACCACCTAGCATTGCTATATAATGTTTTGTTATTGACAGTCCTAATCCTAATCCGCTACTTTCATCATATGAAAAACTGCCTTTGTTAAATGACTGAAAAATGTATTTTTGTGTTTCATCATCTATTCCAATTCCGCTATCTTTTACATAGAAAATCAATTGAGTTTCATTTGGAGACATTGACTCAAGTTTATACCCCAGTTCAATCGATCCATTATTTGTATATTTAATTGAGTTTTCTGTCAAATGGATAAAGATTTTAAATAACTTTTCACCATCTGTATTTATATACTGAGGCTTTTCAGAGGCATTTATTATCAACGCCACTCCTTTTTCATTTGCCTCATCTATATATGAATTATAAACTCTCTTAACTACTTCATTTAAATCTACATTACTATATTCAACAGTCTCTGAGCCAGATTCAATTTTAGAAATATCAATGATTTTATTAAGAATATTCAGCAAATGAAAGCTGTTCTTTTCAATA
>PHDP01000116.1 GCA_002842655.1 Bacteroidetes bacterium HGW-Bacteroidetes-14 | reverse complement strand
ATCTACAATCCTGGCTTTTACCTCTTCTACTCTGTAATGATTTACAAAGTCAAAAAAATTGACACCTAACTGTTCATTAATAACTCTTGAGAGAAAATGAGTCGGAATTCCGATACTGCTCGCCAGTCCCGGGAGTGAGAGGTCCGGGTCCAGGTAAGGCTTTTTTGAAGACATAAAGGCCTTGAGTCTGATTACATATTGCACTGCCTCCTCATCATCCATTGCTGAACCGGAGTATTTTGCCCTCTCTTCTGTCACAAACTGGTTTTCGGCCTCGGTAAAATTTACAAAAATCTCCTTTTGCTTGAGGCCGAAATAGCCAATAAGTATAATAAAGGCCGAAAGAGACAGTGTGAGCCCGTGGGTGCAAAAGATCCATGAAAACATATTAAATACATGGTGGATGGTTGCGAAGATCATCAGGGAGGTCCAGATAAATCCAAAAGTGTATATGAGCCGCCTTAGCCAGCTGAGGTTTACATTTTCCAGTGTAGAGAAATTGTTAAATATATTTACATCCAGTCTCTTTAATCTGATTATTGAGAGAGCGAAATAAAAGGGACCGGAGAGTACTACACAAATCAGAAAGAGGCTGAAAATCCAGTGAGGTCTGTGCAGTCCCGCAGTGTGATTCAGCCTTATACTATCTTCTATCTCAGGAAATTGTGAAGCCGCTAGAAAGAAGAGGTTAAACAGAATAAACGGTGCAAAATGGATGAGACGTTTTATGTCTGGCTTAAATTCTATGTCTGTAAGGGCAGAGATATAGAGGAACAGAAACGGCCCGTGCAGAAGCAGCAGAGAGATGAAACCGGCAGAGAGGATATGGAAGTTTTCGAACAAAGTCTCTGCAAAGAGGGCATAAATACCAGTATATATTCCCAGATAGATAAGCCATAAAATAAGCACTTTATCATGCAATGCCTTCTTCTTCTGAAAAATGAGCAGTGCAAAAAATATTGCGTTGAAAGCAGCTATCAGGAAAATGTACTTCATCTTGTATTATTCACATGGACACACATTTGGAATGGCATCTGCTATCCGACAGACGGTTAAACCTTTGCAAACAAAGTTACATAATTATGTCCGTACTTCTTTGCGCAGAGCGGGCAGTAGGCATAATGGATATAGTAGTCCCCGGCCGATTCGCCGTTCTCTTTGAGGTATTTGTCCATCTCCTTTATGAATTTGGGAACCTCATTGTACTTGCCGTCAAAGACACGCGATACAAATGTTCCTGATAGTTCGGCATTCTGCGAATCGGCCACCTTTTTCGAAACCGAATAGTAGATTTCCGAGCGGAAGGCCGACGGGTCGCGGAAGAGAATCAGCGTATCTGCTTTATCCGGCAGATGCGCACCCGCCTTCTCAACCTGGCCGTACATTTTGGTTATCTTCTTCGCGATAGTTGGCGGGAATGGCATGTGAAACAGCGTGGGCATTGTCTCCTTAATAAACAGCCTGTTTTCCCAAATCTCTCTCTTTTTGTCCCATTTTGAAACCTCAAACTCAGGACAGCACTCATCAATTTGATTTTCCATGGTATTATATTTTTAGTTAGTGGTTTTTGGCAGCTTTTTCACCTCAATTGAGAGCACAATGCTGAATACCACCTCAACCACCACCATCAGCAGTGCCAAAACATAGGGTTCAAAATTGATCCCAACAATAAGTGCGGTTATGGGAACCAGCACAGACATTATTCCGTATATCCTTGAACTGTAAAGCCATGCGTAAGGCAGCAGGTGTGCTCCAAAAATCATCGCAATGACCATAACCATTTTGTCCGGGACTGCAGCATATACCCACATGGCTATCAGCAGATAAAGCATCTGATTTAGTGAAAAGAGAAGGCCGAGGCTGTTAAGCGGATTCTTTTTGTCGCTGAACTCCACTTTTATGACTTTTGAAATAAAAAATGCAAGCGGAACCAGCGGCGCAGTGGCACAAAAGGTCAGCATATTTTTCATAAGAATTGGGAGGTCAGTCAGGTGGACAACCGCAATCAGCGCCCAAATCACAATAGACCCCAAAATAAAATGCAGCCCCTTCTTCTGCTTTGTCGCACAGTCCAGTTTAAGTTCAGATAAGTTCATGTTGTGGATTATATTAATCGAATTCAAATATAAGTAAAAAGTCACTTGTGTAATATGGTACGGCCGCTATACTGCCGGTGCCGGTGCAGCTCTTCGCGCGCAATTGCTGCCTAGCAGGATTCGTGCAATAGCCTTGATTTTCTGATTTTTACATTTTTGAAATCCAAATAATTCTACAAATATAAAAACACAACATGCTCACTATCTGTACTTTCGCACGAATCCTACCAGGCAACCAAAGTTTTCGTAGGGTATCTCCGACTCTGTGTGTCTAGTATATATCCGCCCCTAATATCCACACCTGCAACTAAACTAACAACTATGAGAAAGACACTTGTAATCATTGCATTCGCACTATGCTGTACGCTGGCATCTGCTCAGGCTAACAGGCCTATAACCACAGGCACCATAGAAAATCTGGAATCAAAGATTCTGAACGAAACCAGAA
The DNA here is from genome assembly GCA_002842655.1 of Bacteroidetes bacterium HGW-Bacteroidetes-14. Taxonomy (GTDB): domain Bacteria; phylum Bacteroidota; class Bacteroidia; order Bacteroidales; family UBA932; genus Bact-08. The sequence goes on along the minus strand of PHDP01000116.1, from coordinate 3,198 downwards.
GGGTATTGGTTTATGTGCCCGGAAACGCTCTCAATGACATAACCGGTCCAAAGAATTACCCGGTTCTGTACCTGCTCGACGGCGACGCCCACTTTTTGTCGATGGTGGGAATGGTTCAGCAGTTTTCCCGAAACACACTCTGCCCGGAAATGATTGTGGTGGGCATAACAAACACAGACCGCACGCGCGATTTGACCACATCAAATATTGCCGGCCCCATCCGCATGATGGGAAATGCAGTAGCCCCAACCTCCGGCGGGTCAGACAAATTTCTCGCATTCATTGAGAAGGAGCTGATGCCCTACATTGAATCAAAATACCCTGTTCAACCTTACAAAGTATTTGTCGGCCACTCTTTTGGGGGGCTGACAGTCATCAATGCGCTCATAAACCATCCGCATATGTTCAGCGCATACCTCTCAATTGATCCGGGTATGTGGTGGGACAACGAAAAACTGCTCAGCCAGGCGCAAAGCGTGCTCAGGAACAGAAAGTTTGAGGGAAAATCACTCTACATGTCAATTGCAAATACCTTGCTGCCGGGAATGGATTCGGCACAGGCAATGGCAGACACTACTATGCATTCGCAGTTTTTCAGAAGCATCATGAAACTGGACGGAGCCTTCAAAGCAAATCCGTTAAACGGCCTGAGATATGGTTCAAAATTCTACACTGCCGACGACCATAACACAATTCCCATAATCTCTATGCACGACGGGCTGCGCTCAATTTTCAGCTTTTATCAGTTTAACCTGACTGCCGCAGAAATTGCCGGATTCAATGCCGAAACCCTTAAGCGTATTGACGCACATTACGAATCAGTTTCAAAACTAATGGGTTATCCCGTAAAGTTTCCGGAGATGATGGCCAATGCTCTGGCCTACCGATTTATGGGTGAGGCCCGAATGGCCGAAAGCGAGATGCTCTTCGCCCTCAACATCAAAAACTACCCCAACAGCTTCAATGTTTACGACTCAATGGGCGAATTCCACGAAGCTCAGGGCAACAAACAAAAAGCAATCGAACTCTACAAAAAGGCGCTCTCCATCCGCGAGTTCCCTGTGACACGAGAGAGGCTGGAGAGGTTGCTGAAAAAGTAGCTCTCTGCCTCAGAGGTAAAGTGTCAAATGGAGCAGGGTTTTTAGCGTAACTTCAAAAAATCCCCGTCAATTATCATCAGCTTAACTCCGTCAACAGTTTTTGAGCGATGTGAGCTAAGGTCGTCTGAGACAACATAGGTCATTCCTGGTGTCAGCCTGAAGGTTGCACCATCCTGCAGCTCGCTTTCGAACTCGCCCTCGAGGCAGTGGACAATGTGCCCCTTTTTGCACCAGTGGTCTGCAAGGTAGCCTTTAGAATACTCGACTATTCTGATTCTCAGCCCCTCGTATTGTATTGTCTGCCACCAGGCTGTGCCGGTCTCGCCTTTAAATTCCTGTCTTGGAACGCTGCTCCAGTCAATGGTCTGGAACGGGATATTTGGGTTCATGGTATGAAAATTTATAATCTCAAATGATACTATCAAAGATATTGCACCCCTACATACACTTTGCCAGAACTGGTGATTGCCGGCACTCCAAATCTGAGGCGGTAATATTTGTTCCAAGTGGTGCCTATAAATGATTTAATACTGTTAATCTCAAACTTAAGCACATAAAGTTCTGGGTGGGTTTCAATCTGGGTGCGCTCAGTTCCAAGCAAATTATTGTAGTCGAGGAATAATTTATCTTCTGAATAAGTTTTAATCAAATGCCTCAGAATCGCAATATTTGAGCGAAACAGACTCCTCTCTCTTTCCTGCCGGGCTTTAATATAAACTTTGTTTTCCTTGAATTTCCGGCTCATTATAAATGAAGATTCACTTATGTAGTCTTCACCGGATATTTCATAGTTTTCGGCTTTCTTTTTTAAGGCCGAATACTCACTGTCCGACTCCAAAACAGCCGAAAGTACATCATTTTTCTTATCAAAATCCTCCTTCAATAACCGCAGTGAATCCACCGAATTGATATAATCATTATTTTTGGCCAGAGGTATAGTGAATACAGGAATTGAGGCCGAATCTGCAATACGCATATCGAGGTATTTCTTAAACATCAGATCGCTGTATTTCTGGTTCAGGTCTGCCAATTTTAGCTCCAGATCCATTATCTGCGCAGGAATTATGCTCACACTATCAATTGATTTTTTCCGGGCAGAATCTATCCTCCTAAACATATCGCTTGTGTATACAAACTGCTCCATTTCCTTTCTGACCAGGTTGGAAGTCATTTGCTGCAACATCATTTTAATGTTACTAATTTCTGCATCAAGTGAGAGGAGAGAGGGATTAAATTCAGTCATATCACTTATAAACTTTTGGATATTCAGAGATGATACCGGAAAAATCTCATTTCTGGATTTATATGTACTAAGAAGATATGCCAGCGCCAGGTTATGGTATCTCTTAACAGCCCCGGTGTTATTATTTAATAGTTTTTTGTAGACAGGATCATTTCTGAATCGCTTATAATGAAGCTCACTAAATTTCTTATTTCTTACCTTAATCTGCTCCTGTGTTCTTGACGGGAGTGCAAGAATATTGATATAGGCTCTGTCTTTGTTTTTGTAATTGTTATACTCACGGTTCACAAGCTGATAATCTTCGTATGCCTTCTTTAGCTCCGGATTTGAGTTTGCATAAATCTCGTTAAAGTATTTACCAAAAAATGTCGCGTCGATTATCAGTGCTTCTCTGCTGAATTCCTTTACCACAGCGTCCATTATGAGGTAACTTCTCTCTCTCTCCTTGTACTGCAGCTGCACAGACAGAGTATCGATGGACTTTTTAATAAGTAACAGGTATTTCGCCTCCTGAGAAAATGCCATAGCAGAGCCCAGAGCCAGAGTAAGCACGAGAGAGATTAACTTTTTCATGATTAGATAATTGTGTTTTAACAAATATATTAAATATTCATTATATTAACATTATAGGGAAAATAACTATATTAACTATATGTATAAACATATAAATTAAAAATAAATGGTATAAATATATTCTTTTGCATATAATTTTATATATTTGCATATAATTATATTCATAAGCATATAATGAGACGAGTATCGGAATTTGTCAAAGAGCGCAGAAAAGAGGTAAACCTTACTCAGGAGGAGTTTGCAGAGCGCGCTGGTGTAGCACTTACAGTAGTTCGCAAAATT
>PHDP01000115.1 GCA_002842655.1 Bacteroidetes bacterium HGW-Bacteroidetes-14 | reverse complement strand
TTTTTCGATTCTTAGTTGTTGGATGAAATTCCCATCCTCCTGGGTCTTAACAAACAATGTAACCCTAAACTTTTCTCCTCCCGCACTGAGACTGCCTATCGCGTACTTCATTGGTGCCTTTCCGCTTCGAATGGCTATTGCAAAACTCTTTGGGGTATAATTAGTAAAAAATTCCTTAAGAATTTGCTTGGCCTGAGCCTTGCTGCATACGTTCACGCTCCCCAGGACCTCAATCTCCAGGTTATGGGCAAACCAGGCAGATAGCTTTTCTGAATCGCCCGCCTGCAAATACTTTGCAATTGGAACGAAAACATCCTGCTCTGCACGGGACTGCCCTAAAAGCGTTGCAACCGAAAAGGTTAAGGCAAACAATGACACTAGAACCGATCTCATATCTCTCCTTAGTAAATCCAATTCAGAAAATCGTAGCAAAAATCAAGCCACAAGGACTGAGATAAAATTAAAATATCTGTCGAAATAATCTTATTTTTGTGACAATGAAGATATCACTGCTGCTTACTGGAAAAACAGATAACTCATACCTGCTGGAAGGTATGGGAATATACGAAGAGAGGCTCAAAAGATATGCCGCATATAACAGAATTGAGCTGCCTGAACTAAAAAAGGCTGCCTCTCTGAGTTTTGCAGAGATTAAACAGCGCGAGGGAGAGATGATTCTTAAGCAGGTGAAACCACAGGAGCATCTTATTCTTCTTGATGTATCCGGCAAAAGCATATCTTCTGAAGAGTTTGCACAATTTATAGAGAAGAGGGGAGTACAGGGCACCAAAGGCCTGGTATTTGCTGTAGGAGGAGCATATGGCTTTTCTGAGGAGGTGTACAAAAGGGCAGATTATAAAATATCGCTCTCAAGAATGACATTCTCCCATCAGATTGTAAGGCTCCTGTTTCTCGAACAGCTTTACAGGGCATTTACTATAATTAAAGGGGAACCATATCACCACGGATAATGAACGAACTTACTGACAGACTTATAGCATTGCGTACGCCGCTTCTCTGGGTGCTGGCACTCATGCTTGCCATATTTTCGTTTATGGAGTTCTCTTCTCCAAACTCAATGGACAGAGAGGTGGAGAAACTGGAGAACACAATACACAAGAGACAGCATTTACTGGAAGAGTATGCACAGAAAGCTCTTGATACACCGGACTCTGTTTTTCTCAGATTTCCTGAATTACCCTCAGACATGGTTATATACAGATACATTGCAGATACACTGCAATCGTGGGTTAACCAGCTGCCTGTGGGAAATGACGATATTGACTTCTTTCCGTTTGGATATACTCTCAATCACCTTACCAGCAGAGGTGTGTCAAATACTCCCCTGGCATACATTGGTGAAACAGAAAAATATGTGAGTCTTGGTTCTGCATGGTATATTGTAAGCAGTTACAGCACAGGAAATGTTACAGTGCTTGCGGCACTGCTTGTTCAGACAGATTTCCCGTCAGACAATTCAATACTCAGGAGTGAAATCAATCCCAACTTCTCCCTCAGCAAAAGGCTCTCAATTGTTCCTGTAACACACGACGAGTCATACATAGTAAGAGGCAAGGAGGGGGGGATTCTCTTTTCGGTACTGAAAAATCTGCCTACCCACAGAGGCGAATCAGGCTCATCACTCAGATGGTTTGCTCTTCTTTTTGCAATTTCTGCACTCTTCAGTGACCTTGAAAGGCGCAAAAGATTAAGACAATTTTTCTTTGCATGGGGAGGACTCACAATAATCTGGATGATTGCCCTCTATTTCTCAGGCGGGTCAACAGATGATGCCGAGCTCTTCTCTCCAAATCTCTATGCAGATTTTGGACTCTTTGGCTCAATGGCAGACCTTATCATTACACACCTTTACATTTTCATGGTAATGCTGGCACTCTTCATAATCAGAAAGAGCCTGGCACTTACCTACATGAAATCCGGGAAACACAGGAAACAACTTCTTAAGGTAGTATTCATAACTATACCTATACTGCTGGCAGCCTATGCACATATTAGCCTGCGCTCCCTTGCCCTTAACTCAAACATTGTTCTGGAGCTTTACAAGGTAGATGAGATTACCCTGTACACAGTACTGGCATATGTTATTTATGCAATGCTCTTTATTGCACTCCTATTTTCACTACAACTGCTCAGGCCGGTACTAAAATTCCGTTCCGGATTCTCTTTCTTGAAAATGAGGAGTATACTGGTTTTTATATCTGTTATTTCTCTCTATTCGCTGGCAACTGTAAGCTGGTTTGGTTTCACAAAGGAGTACGAAAAAAACAGGGTGCTCTCAACCAAGATGTCTGTTGAGAGGGACCTCAATATTGAACTTCTGCTCAGAGGGGCGGAGAAACTTATTGAAACAGATCCTGTACTTGCCCTGTGGGTTCAGATAGACCAGAGCAACGACATGGTGAACAACATACTTACTGAGCAATATTTCTGGAGCCTTATGCAGAAGTATGACCTGAGGATAACCATGTGCAGAAGTAATGATCCCCTGCTGGTAGACAGTGAGTCCGAACCTGTGCCTTGCGGGAAGTTTTTCGAGAGTGAAATCTCCAGATACGGGATTCCGCTGTACGATAACTCCCACTTCTACTTCATGAACAATTACAACGGGAGGATAAGTTATCTCGGAGTATTTACATATACCTCCTTTAGCGGCAATATCAATCTCTTTCTGGAGTTTGATTCAAAATTCATGAAAGAGGCTGTTGGTTACACAGAACTTCTCCTGGATCACAAACAGATGGACAATCTGAATCTCAGTTCAAATTACTCTTATGCAAAATATCTGAACAACAGGATGATATCATTCAGTGGTAACTATAACTACCCCACTACCCTGGAAGATATTTATGAGACAGGTTATTCAACAATGAGGAGTGACGGATACATTCACTTTGTAAACAAAGTCTCCCCGGAGAATATAATTATCATAAGCAGGCCGGTCAGGAATGTCTTCCCGTACATTGTGACATTCTCATATATCATGCTCTTTTACTCACTCATGATATTCGGGCTCATCAGAACAAGACACAGAAACTTCTTCCCCAAAGTTCCGCGTAACTCATTCAGATGGAAAATTACATTCCTGATAATTTCATCCCTTGTGTTTGCTCTCTTTTTCATGGGTACCGGCAGTATCTGGTTCTCTCTGAATTATTTTAACGAAAGCAACAGGGCACAGATGGAGGAGAAGATGCAGTCTGTACAGTCTACCCTCTCTTATTACAGTAAGTTTGCACAGAGGTATAATGACCCGCAGTTTAACAATATCAAGCTCTTTGAAGCTATGAACAGGCTGGCCAATAATACGCAGATTGACATCAATATTTACCGTCCCGACGGTCTGTTGCTCAGGACCACCCAGCCCGAGATTTATGACAACTTCCTGGCCGGTTCCAGAATGAATCCTACAGCATACCAGGAGATAGTCTACAACAAAAAGAAGCAGTTTGTAAACAGGGAGAAAATTGCCCGTCTGGATTACTATTCACTCTATGCCCCGCTTTTCAACGGAGACGGGAAACTAATTGCAATTGCCAATATTCCTTATTTCTCAAGACAGTCAGAGATAAGAAAGGATGCCTCCAGCATAATAGCAGCAATCATCAATATCTATCTGCTTCTGTTGCTGGCTGCCGTCTTTGGTGGAATTGCCCTCTCCAATTCTCTGTCAAAACCTCTTGCAGAGATTAGTCGTAAAATGCAGCTGCTCGATATTTCGCAGCATCCTGAACACATTGACTATACCAACAGAGATGAACTGGGTATCCTGGTAGCTGCATACAACAAGATGGTAGATGACCTTGAATCCAGCACCAACAGGCTGGCGCAGGGAGAACGGGAGCAGGCATGGAGGGAAATGGCCCGTCAGATTGCCCATGAAATCAAGAATCCGCTTACTCCTATGAGGCTGAGTATTCAGCATCTTATTCGCCTCAAGCAGCAGAATGTAGAGGGGTGGCAGGATAAATTTGACAGACTTGCCAACTCACTTATAGAACAAATTGATATTCTGTCTGATGTAGCAAGCGAGTTCTCCAGTTTTTCCAGATTCTATTCAGAAGAGCTTTCAAATGTTGAACTCAATAAACTTATCAGGGAGCAGATAGTTCTCTTTAATACACGGGATAATGTAAACATCAGGTTCCGGAGTGAAGTTAAGGATGCATATGTTTCGCTCAGAAAGATGCAGATTACCAGAGTATTTGTTAATCTTCTCTCAAATGCCCTCCAGGCAATCGAATCGCAGGCTACAGGAGAGGTTATGGTCACACTCAGGCAGGAGGGTGACTACTATGTTGCCTCTGTGGAGGACGACGGACAGGGTGTTCCGGATAACCTTACCAACAGACTCTTTAAGCCTAACTTTACAACCAAGAGCAGCGGTACCGGGCTTGGACTGGCTATCTGCAGGAGCATCATGGAGCAGAGCAGCGGGAAGATTTCATATGCACGTTCAGAGGCTCTGGGAGGTGCAAACTTTACAGTTAAAATTCCTATAAAAGACGAAACATCTGCCATTTAGACAGATGTTTCATAAATTCATTAATATTTAAAGATTCTTTTAACCGGACTATTTCTGTCTCAGAAATATCTGTATAGGAACACCGGTAAAATCAAAGTGTTTTCTGAGTTTGTTCTCAAGATATCGCTTGTAATCATCCCTTACATACTGAGGTAAATTACAGAAGAATGCAAACGAAGGTGATGGCGTAGGAAGCTGGGTAACATATTTAATCTTGATATACTTGCCCTTAATAGCAGGAGGCGGATAGTTGGCTATCTCCTCAAGCATCACCTCGTTGAGTTTGGATGTGGAGATTCGTTTTGACTTGTTGTTGTAAACCTTTGCAGCAGCCTCAAGTACATCAAGAATCCTCTGCTTCTGGGTTACTGAGGTAAAGATAATTGGAACATCAGTAAAAGGTGCAATTTTGTCCTGTATTACCTTTGTAAACTCTTTCATTGTGTTGGCGCTTTTGTCAGGAATGGTGTCCCATTTGTTTACGACAATAACACAACCTTTTCTGTTTCTGATAATAAGGTTAAACACATTCATGTCCTGACCCTCAACTCCCAGGGAGGCGTCAATCATAAGAATACAAACATCTGCAGATTCAATAGACCTTACAGACCTTAGTACCGAATAGAATTCAAGATCTTCCTTTACCTTGGTTTTCTTGCGGAGACCTGCTGTGTCCACAAGCATGAATTCATGTCCGAATTTATTGTAATATGTTGCAATCGAATCTCTGGTTGTTCCTGCAACCGGAGTTACAATGTTTCTCTCTTCTCCCAGAAGTGCATTTGTAAGTGAGGACTTACCGGCATTAGGTCTTCCCACAATAGCAATATGCGGAATATGTACCTCTTCGGGTTTCTCTTCCGGCTCATCAGGTAAAATTGAGATTATTTTGTCCAGCAGATCTCCGGTGCCGCTTCCGCTTGCAGATGCAATCGCGTAGGGTTCACCAAGACCAAATGAGTTGAAAATATGTGCGTCATAAAGTTTGTCTCCGGTATCAACTTTGTTGGCAACCATAAGTACAGGCTTTTTGCTTCTGCGCAAAATGTCTGCAATAACTTCGTCGAAATCTGTAATACCTGTTCCAACGTCACAAAGGAAGAGGACAACATCTGCCTCTTCAATGGCAAGCAGCACCTGCTTGCGGATTTCTGCCTCGAATACATCATCTGAATTAATGGCATATCCACCCGTATCAATTACGGAGAACTCTTTTCCGCTCCACTCGCATGTACCGTAATGGCGGTCACGGGTAACACCCGCAATCTCGTCCACTATGGCTTTTCTCATTCCCACCAGGCGGTTGAAGAGTGTCGATTTGCCCACATTCGGGCGCCCTACAATGGCTACTATACTCATATTTGTTTTTTATTCGCAGCCT
>PHDP01000114.1 GCA_002842655.1 Bacteroidetes bacterium HGW-Bacteroidetes-14 | reverse complement strand
CGGATTCAGCTGCGGGTCTATCTGCCTCTGCTGGAGCCCGGGGATTACGAACGGGTTTGCAAAAGTTCCTGCCTGATTTGGAAAAGGAACAGATTTATTAGTCAGCTCCTGAGTACCCTGTTGTGGCAATGTTACTGCATCTTCATTAGAGACAACTCTTACATTGTACTCAAGTTTTGCATCTCTGCCAACAACTCTTCTTAAAGTTTTACCAATGAGCTCAATAAAATGTTCTTCGAGATATTCCCGAAAAAAATCAGAAGGTACCTCAATTGTAAGAATTGAGTTGTAGAATTTGACCGCCTTGATTGGATCGAACCATGTCTTAAAGCTGCTGGGAGGAATATTATCCTGAATAATCTGGAGGCAATTATCCCACACAACTGTATGTTTCTGATCGGTCATAGTTTATGATTTGAAGTTTAGATTCCCAACAAATTTGGTGATAAAATCTGTAAAAAAAAATGAAAAAGCACTTGGATAATTCAAGAATTTTTCAAGTGCTTGTTTTTCAACAAAAATATTTTTTCAGAAAGATTTTTACGATTCTGGTCGAATAGCTAAAGTGTTGACTTAGAACACAGTAATCTTTATGTATTTTTTTGGATTATTGTTGATATTTTTGATTAGTTCATCAAGGTTATTAACAAGGGTGTTAACTGAGTTGTGAAGGGAGTCTGTCGTGAGCATTTTTCCTATAGTTCCGTCCGGATTCTGCATCTCGTTGAGCAGACTGCGCAGCGACCCGATAGTTGCAGCAAGGTCTGCACTGGCAAGTGAATCTGATATGCGTGATAAGTTATCAACAGTCTTTCCAAGTGGCGAAGCGGCAGCATCAAGCTTGGCTGTCAGGGATTTAAGATTTTCAAGCGTAGCTGTAATCTCCGGGCTGCTCTTTTCCAGATTACGGGAGATTGCCTCAAAGTTTTTTATAGTTTTGTTCAGATTGGCGACAAGTGACTTGATGTTTGCTTTTCCATCCTCGTCCAGAATCTGGTTCAGTCCACCAACTGTTGTATTGAGGGATGAAATAAGTGTCTGGATGCTATCTTTAAGGGGAAGGAACTCTCCAACCAGTTTGTCAACAAGACCCACCTCGAGACCGGCTGCCAAAGTGTCCCTGCTCTTAAGCATTACAGGATCGTCGCCCGGTACAATTTTTACTGCTTTTGATCCCAGCAGGTCTGCTGAGTAGATCATTGCCACAGAATTTCTTGGTACCGGATACCCTGCCTTAATTTTAAATTTCGCAAGAAACTTTCCGCTCTCACTGATGTATTCAATTGATTCTACGGTTCCAACTTTAAGTCCTTTAAGATATACGGGACCTGTCGGGGTTAGTCCTTCAACATTCTCATATACTACATAATATGTATTGTTCTTGTTGAAAAAATCCTGTCCTTTCAGAAAATTAATCATGAAATAGGTTGCCACGAGTGTTACAAGTGCAAACAATCCGATTTTCTGTTCTTTGGTTAATTTGAATTTCATTGTGCGGTTCTATTTGTTCATTGGCACTATTGTGCCGTTTTCTACTCTTATTATAAATGCCTGCGGAAACTTTTTCTTTACTTCCGGCAGCGCTGCCGATGCCTCTTCTATGGTTGCAAAATTTCCTGTATGGTATTTGTAAAACTTCCCAACAAGCTTGTATTCTGTATTCTTAATACCTTTTAAATCCGGTGCATTTGACCTGAGGATCTTTGCCACAGCAAGAAGCTGAATAGAGTAAAATCCATCCTGAGATACAGCCTCTTTTTCCTCTGGTTTTGTTTCAGGTTTAATTTCAGGTTTTACATCAGGCTTTACTTCAGGTTTATTTTCAACTCTTTTATCGGACGGGGCTGTGACATAAGATGTCATTCCGGATCCGGACTCGTATTTGATTTTGTACTGTTTAAAGGCATTGAAGATAAGCTGTGCAAAATTCTGCTGATTTTCATCTCTTACCAGAACTTCCAGGTCTGAGCTGTTTGATATGAATCCCAGCTCGACAAGTATTGATGGCATGGTTGTTCTCCACAGCACAAGCAGTCCCGCCTGTTTTATTCCCCTGTTAACCTTTATGGGACCATCTGCCAGCTGCTCCTGGACAAGCGCCGCAAGCTGGAGGCTCTGCTCCAGGTGCGAGTTCTGCAAAAGCGAGAATATAATATATGACTCAGGAACATTCGGGTCGAAACCCTCATATCTGGAACTGTAGTCGTCGCCCTCAAGAACAACAACACTGTTTTCAAGTTTTGAAACCTCAAGATTTGAGCTGCTTTTGTCCAGACCCATTACAAATGTCTCGGTTCCGGAAGCACTTCTTGCCTTGGCAGCATTAATGTGGATTGATATAAAGAGGTCTGCGTCATTTTTGTTTGCAATCTCTGTCCTTTTGTCCAGCGGGATAAAGACATCTGTGCTTCTTGTATAGATAACCTTTACATCCGGGTACTGTTCGTTTATCAGCTTGCCCAGCCTCAGAGCAACTGAGAGTGTGATGTCCTTTTCCCTGTGCTTTCTGTTGAGGCTCACTGCCCCGGGATCCTTGCCTCCGTGACCGGCATCAATGACCACCTTTCGTATCCCCGTAAAAGTGCCCGTCTGGGCATGGGAGACAACCTGAAAGAGCAGGCAAAAAATGATCAAAAGTACTCTGGAGGGCATTATTTATGGTTATTTATGTTTAAATTTGCGCTTTGCAAAAGTAGCAATTATTTTGTTTTTGAAGAGAGCTTCTTATATCATATTTATGCTGATGCTTGTTTATTTGCCAATATCAGAGGCATATGGACAGGTAATAAAGCCAGATTCCACGCTTATCGCCATCTCCGCAGACTCCCTGACCACAAAACAGGATACTCTCAAAAAGGACGGGGCTTTGGCAGATCCTGCATTTTCAATAGCCAGGGACTCAATTATCGAAGACTTTTCCGGTGGAAAAAAGATGATATACTACTATGGTGATGTATCCGTAAGATATGAGAATATTGAACTCAAGGCAGATTACATGGAGTACAATCTGGACACCAGAACGGTTTACGCTTCCGGAATAAAGGATACCAGCGGTGTTCTCAGAGGAAAGCCGGTACTCAAGGAGGGAAGTCAGAGCTACACCATGGAGTCTGTATTCTATAACTTTGAGTCGAAAAAGGCCAGAATCACCAACATGATTACTCAGGAGTCCGAGGGGTTCCTGCATGGTACAAACATAAAAAAGCTGGCAGACAACTCTATAAATATATCTAAAGGTAAGTATACAACCTGCGATCTGGACCATCCCCACTTTTACCTGAGAATGACAAAAGCCAGGATGGTAACTCAGCCTAAAAGGGTAACCGTATTTGGTCCTGCTTATCTTATTCTTGAGGATGTACCTGTACCTTTTGCGCTGCCATTCGGGTTTGTTCCGGAAAAACCAGAAAGAAGCGGTGGTCTGCTTATACCATCCTTTCAGGAGGAGGCTGCGAGGGGATTTGGTCTGAAGGGGCTGGGGTACTATTTTGTAATAGGAGAGCACTTTGATGTTTCAATTACTGGTGACATCTTTTCGCTGGGTTCGTGGAATGCCATGCTTACAGCAAGGTACAGAAAGAGATACAAGTTTAACGGTGATTTTGGAATTAACTACTCCAGCAATATAACCGGCGAGAGAGGCAGTACAGACTTTTTCCAGTCAAAAGACTTTTCAATCAGGTGGAGCCACTCTCAGGATTCAAAGTCAATGCCCGGAGCCTCATTCAGGGCATCTGTAAACTTTTCGACACCTCTCAACAACAGGTTTAACTCTGAGGATGTTCAGACAAGTCTTCAGAATCAGGCATCCTCTTCAATTTCATATTCGAAGGCTTTTGCCGGTACTCCGTTCAGTTTTTCAATGAACCTTATGCACAGCCAGAACTCCCTGGACAGTTCGTATGCGCTTACAGTTCCAAACTTCACCTTTACAATGAACAGGATTTACCCGTTCAAGCGTGCAGAGAGGGTAGGAAAGGAGAGGTTTTATGAGTCACTTTCACTTAATTACAATACTACCTTTGATAATAAGGTAAATTTTAAGGCTAAGGATTTCGGTCAGCCAAACTTCCTCTCCAAATTCAAGAGCGGAATGAAGCATAACTTCACAATTGGCCTCCCTACCTTTACACTGCTAAGGTACCTTAACTTCTCCCCGGGAGTAAGTTACGGGATGACATGGTTTTTCCAGACCAATGACAGGGCATATGACCCGGATCTTGACAGGGTTGTTACAACAACAAGTGACATGTTCAGCCATTTTGGACTCACTCAGGATTTTTCTGCTTCGCTCTCTATGAATACAAGGCTGTACGGCCTCTTCAACTTCGGGAAAAAGGGTGCCCTCCAGGCAATCCGCCATATGGTAACCCCTTCGCTCTCTTTTAGTTTCCGTCCGGAAATGGGTACTCCTGCAAATGGATACAGAACTCTTGATTATGTAGATGTAAATGGTATTCAGCATACTTTAAACTATAACCGGTACGACGGACTGCTCTATTCGCCTCCGGGCAGGGGGAGAAGTGCAGCAATGAGTTTCTCTTTGGGTAACAACTTTGAGGCTAAGGTCAGGGATCAGGAGGATACAACAGGTACCGGACTCAAGAAGATTAAGCTTATTGACAATCTTTCACTGGGTGGTTCATACAATTTTCTGGCAGATTCCCTGAAGCTGTCAAATATTAATATGAACATGAATACTACTGTGTTTGGTGCACTTGCCTTCTCGGCGAATGCGAGTTTTAATCCTTATGCAGTTGATGGCCGCGGAAGGCTCATTAATCAGTTTAATATCGCAAAGGAGGGTGGATTTAAGCTTGCCAGACTTGAAAATGCAAGTATGACCCTGTCGTATCAGTTTACCGGCAAGGGCGAGCGCAGGGGAGGCGTCAGACAGTTTCCGGGAGTTAAGGGCGGAGGCGGAGACCACGACCATGAGGGACATGGTGAATTGCAGGGTGAAGGTGAGATTAGTGGTGTAAGACCGGAACAGAGAGATTATACAAGAGTATATTATCATCCGGTAACGGGAGAGTATATTCCCGGAGGCTGGGTTTACTATCTTGATCCGTCGATTCCGTGGACTGTGAGTATGAACTACAACTACTCCTACAGCAGGAATTACAGTTTTGCAAATGATATTCTAAAGACGAACCATAATCATATGCAGACGCTGGGTGTATCTGCCCAGGTGCGCATAACAAAGGCGTTGAATGTAAACATTAACACCGGTTTTGATTTGTCTCACTTTGCCCTAACAACTACTCAGTTAAGTGCTACTTATGACCTTCACTGCTTCCAGATATCTGTATCGTGGGTTCCTAACGGACAGTGGCAGAGCTGGAGTTTCAGAATCAATGCAAAGGCATCTGCCCTTGCAGATCTGCTTAAGTTCAAAAAAGGTTCAAGTTACTGGGATAACTAGTTTTTTTATTTAACTTCATATAAAATTAATCATGAGTAAAAGAGTTATTTCGAGCCCGAAGGCTCCTAAAGCTGTTGGTCCTTACAATCAGGCAATAGAGGTGAATGGTTTTCTGTATGTATCCGGTCAGTTGCCAATTGATGTTGCTACAGGAGAGTTTGTTCACGGTGGTGTAAGGGAACAGTGCATCCAGGTTTTCAAAAACATAGGCTACATTCTCGAAGAGGCCGGCTATGGTTTTGAAGATGTAATTAAAACAACTGTCTATCTGACCGACATGAAGGATTTTGCTGTTATGAACGAAGTCTATTCTACTTTTTACAAAGAACCGTTTCCGGCAAGAGTTGCCTTTGCAGTTGCAGCTCTTCCTAAAGCCAGTCTGGTTGAGGCAGATGTTGTGGCCGCAAAGTAATCATAAAGAAATAAGTGGGGCCCTCCCCACTTTTTTTGTTCAGTTCCGGAAATTAACTATATTTGCGGTGAATTCACGAGATTTACGTTTCAGATAAATCAATACATTCCCAATCATTTTTT
>PHDP01000113.1 GCA_002842655.1 Bacteroidetes bacterium HGW-Bacteroidetes-14 | reverse complement strand
AGATTTGATTTCAGCAATCGCAGCTAAGGCCGATCTTACAAAAGTTGACGCAAAAAAAGCTCTTGATGCATTTATCGAAGTATCAGGTGAAGCAATGAAGAAAGGCGAGAGACTTACTCTCGTTGGTTTTGGTACATTTTCAGTTAACGCACGCAATGCACGTAACGGAAGAAACCCTCGTACAGGTGCTAAGATAAAAATAGCAGCTAAAAAAGTTGTTAGATTCAAAGCAGGAGCTGAACTTAACAAACTCGTGAAGTAATCTGGCAAAATTGAGATTTCTGAAGCGTCCTGAATGGGGCGCTTTTTTATTTGTGACCTATGAAGACAATAACCCGCCCTTTTCGGAATTTCAGGGTGAACTGTTCTGAGACAGAAATATTGAGGGTTGCCTTCCACCAGGAGTCAAATTTCACCCCTTTTATGGGGTACATTAACCCCTCGGATGTCATACGCAGTTTGTGATCCAGCGAGAATACAGATACAGGGCTTCCTGCTGCTGCCTTGAATGTGGTAGTTGAGTAAACCGGAATGAGAGTTCCGCTATCCGTAACCATCTCAACCTTTATCTCTTTATGCTTTCCGTACAGGGAGAGAAGGGAAATGTTACCTAAAGTGTGATCTTCCCTTTTGCCGGATGCACCAAGTATAAATATCTTTTCGGGCTGGAGATTTACTGCATGGTTAAATGCTTTTGTAAGATCATTGGTCTCCTGGGAACCAATGTGAAAAATTCTCTCCCTGTATCTCTCTGCGAGATTAGAATCAATACTGTCCATGTCGCCCACTATTGACACCGGCTCAAGTCCCAATCTGACAAGTGCATCAACTGCTCCGTCACAGCAAATGATTCTCCTTCCGCTTCTGAGTATTTCCAAAGGCAGGGGATGAGAAGGGAAATCTCCGTTGGCCAGTATGACGATTTCGTTTTCCATCAGTTATTCAAATCTCCAGTTTTCCGGATCTCTCATTCCTGCCATAAATTCAGCCGTGGTCATTTTTCTTTTTCCTGAAGGCTGAAGAGATGTTATTGAGAGGTAACCGTCGCCGCAAGCGACCATAAAAGAGGTTTTCGATGTCTTAACAATGGTTCCGGGTGAATGTTCACATTTTTGCTCAATTAAATTTGCCGAGAAAATTTTCACCTGAATCTCCTTACCCTCAGTTTTCATTACTGAATATGCAGCCGGATACGGGCTGAGGCCGCGAATAAGGTTATTAATACTCTCTGCACTCTGCTTCCAGTCAACAGAACCTGTTTCTCTGCTCAATTTGGGTGCAGGTTTCAGCTCCTGTTCATTTACAGAAGGCTGAGGTATTGCCTTTGCATTTCCGGAAAATATCGCCTCTGCAGTCAATAGTACCAGCTCTGACCCAATCTCCATAAGTTTGTCGTGAAGTGAGCCCATATTATCATGAGGTTCAATAAGGCATTCTTTCTGAAATAAAACGGCGCCGGTATCAATTTTTTCGTCAAGCAGAAAGGTTGTTACCCCTGTTTTTCTCTCTCCGTTAATAATTGCATGGTTAATGGGTGCAGCACCTCTGTACTGGGGAAGGAGTGATGCATGCAGATTGAATGTGCCAAGCCCGGGCATCTTCCAGACATCTGCAGGAAGCATACGGAATGCCACCACAACAAAAAGTTCGGCTCCAAAGGATTTAAGCCTGTTCAGAAATTCAGGGTCTTTAAGGGATACTGGCTGAAGCACCTCCAGCCCGTTTGCTATAGCAAACTGCTTTACATCACTCTGGCTAAGCTGAAGCCCGCGTCCGCTAGGTTTGTCGGGAGCAGTAACCACCGCACAGATATTATATCCGGACTCCATGAGCCTCTTAAGGGGAGCCACCGCAAACTGCGGAGTTCCCATGTATATGATTTTTTTATCTCTGTTCATTTTCAGGTAATGTTATCTCCCTTGTCTCCCATTAGCTTCCTGAAGAAGGCCAGATATTTCTCCGGATTAAAGAGGTTTGAATCCCTGGTAGATTTCCAGGTAAGGAAAATTCCAATTGGCAGCAGTATCACAGAAGATATGAGACTTCCCATTCCAGGAGAGAGGGAGCCGTCAGTTGCCAGTTTCTTGCCTGAAATATCAATAACCCAGTAGAAAACAAAGAAGAGGATTGATATTACTGAAGGAGTTCCGAGCCCTCCCTTTCGAATAATTGCTCCAAGCGGAGCCCCAATAAAGAAGAAAATGAGACAGGCCAGGGATACTGTAAATTTTCTGTACAGGGCACTTCTTGTCTGTCTCAGCGGAAGAGGATACTGCTGCTCTTCAATCTCATAATTGTCAAGCAGTGTGTTAGCCGTTTCCATCTGAACAATGGCCTGTTCGTAAATGGCCTTTTTCTCTTCCGGACTCTTCCATTCAGGAAGTTTTTCGATATCTATTGTGTTTATATACTTGTTAGTTACCGATGTGTCAAACTGTCTGGAAAAATTCAGACCGGCTCCCATTATGAGGTTTCTGACCTGATACTCCTTTACCTTTGCGTAGGTAGTGTCAAGGGAGTCCCTCATTATTCTGAGCTCATTTATGTTAAGAGCGTTTACCTCTCCGCTGAACCTGCCGGACTCGGACCTCTGGAAAGCGTAGTTGGCAAGGGAGATTACAAGCTCCTGTTTCCTGAATCCGATCTTTTGCATTACATATGCTGTATCCATTACCGACTCACGCGGAGTCTCCTCGTATGTGTTTCCATCATACAGGGTAAAGAGCAGATTTTGCTTGTCTGCAGTGAGTTTGATTGAGCCGGAGTCTGCAACAGTTATGCTGGTATTCCCAAGGTTTCTGGAGTGGTCATAGACCATGAGTTTGTAGAGCATTTCGGTTTTCTCGTCACGGCGGTCTATTCTCAGGATGTAATTTTCGATACCATCGTAGAAGATACCGGTTGGTATACTAATCTCCTCCTTGGTACGGTTAATATCGTCACGAAGCGTGTAGATATTATCATACGCAAGCGGAATAAGATTGTTGGACGCGAAAAAGGCTCCTGTGGAGATAAGAACCGAAACAACTATCAGGGGTCTGAGTACCCTTGGCAGGGATATTCCGGCTGCCTTCATTGCAAGAAGTTCATTGTTCTCTCCAAAAGCACCAAGTGTCATGATTGATGCAAGCAGAGTAGCCAGGGGAAGTGCAAGCGGAATGAGCGTTGCAGCTCCCCAGCCCATGAATTCCAGGATAACGCCAAGGCTTAGTCCCTTTCCCACCAGCTCATCAATATAGAGCCACAAAAAGTGCATCATCAGGACAAAAGTCACGATGAGGAATGTGAGAATAAAGGGCCCCAGAAAGGCCTGAACTATGAACCTGTCAAGTTTTTTCAAAGTGCTCTATTTAGTAGCTAATTCAATCAGCTTAGCAATTGCCGCAGAGATACCCTCCGGATTTTTCCCGCCTGCTGTGGCAAAGAAGGGCTGTCCGCCTCCGCCACCGTTAATGAGTTTTGAAGCCTCCCTGATATCTTTGCCTGCGTTGCATCCGTGTGCAACAAGGTCGTCTGTGTACATAACCGCCAGGTTTGCCTTTCCTTCGAATGAAAAACCTGCAATCATAACAGTGTTTTCATCAGAACGGAACATCATGGCAACATTCTTAACTACCTCCGGATGGTATTCACCCCTTAGCGTAACAACATTCAGACCATTAATGTACTGCTTTTCGTTTGACAGCTGTTTGCGCAGATCTTCAGCTCTCTCTCTCATGAACTCCTCTACCTTCTTTTTGAAAGAGTCATTCTCCTCAACAAGTTTGGTTATGCTGGAAACCAGATTTGGAGAGTTGTTGAAAAGAGCTTTAAGAGAAGAGATTATATCTTCATTCAGGTGAACAAGACTCTCTGCATGAGAACCGGTTGTTGCCTCAATCCTTCTTACTCCGGCAGCTATTGCAGATTCAGAGATAATTTTGAAAAGTCCAATGTTGCCTGTAGCAGAGGTGTGAGTACCGCCGCAAAGCTCTATTGAATCACCAAATCTGATTACACGCACATGGTCTCCGTATTTCTCTCCAAAGAGTGCCATTGCACCCATTGCTTTAGCCTTCTCGACAGGCATATCTCTGAATTCGTCCCTGCCTGCGTTCTCTCTTATAAGTTCGTTCACACGGCTCTCAACTTTTCTCAGAATTTCCGGAGTTACCCTCTCAAAGTGAGAGAAGTCAAAACGGAAATATGTACTGCTCACAAGTGATCCCTTCTGCTCAATGTGTGTTCCCAGAATCTCCCTTAGGGCCTTGTGCAGCAGGTGAGTTGCTGTGTGGTTGTTTGCTGTTGACTGCCTCTTCTCTTCATCTATTCTTGCAGTAAAGGTTTGTGCCGCATCTGATGGCATCTTCTCTGCAATATGAATAATAAGGTTGTTCTCCTTTACAGTATTTATTACTGCTATTTTCTCTCCTGCAGGTGATTCAAGATACCCTGTATCTCCAACCTGTCCGCCGCTCTCTGCATAGAAAGGGCTCTTGTCGAGCACAATCTGGAAGAGCTCTTTGTTTTTGGTCTTCACAGAGCGGTAGCGGGTAATCTGAACCTGCTCAACTGTATTTTCGTATCCGGTAAATTCAACACCGGTGTAAGGTCTTACTTCAATCCAGTCTCCCTCTTCGCTTGAAGTTGCATTTCTGCTTCTCTCTTTCTGCTTTTCAAGCTCCTTTTCAAACGAAGCTGTGTCAATTGAGAAGCCGTGCTCTCTTGCTATAAGTTCGCTCAGGTCAGGCGGAAATCCATATGTGTCATAAAGAATAAATGCATCTTCTCCCGGAATAACCTTTGTGCTTTCGTATTTAGCCATAAGGTTGTCCATGAGTTTTATACCTTTTCCCAAAGTTCTCAGGAATGACTCCTCCTCCTCTTTGATAACCTTGGTTACAAGCTCCTGCTGTTTTTTCAGTTCGGGAAAGGCCGAACCCATCTCACCAACCAGGGTTGGCACCAGTCTGCAGAGGAATGGTTCGTCCACACCCAGAAATGTGTATGCATATCTCACCGCTCTTCTGAGGATTCTGCGGATAACATAACCTGCTTTTACATTTGACGGAAGCTGACCATCTGCTATTGAAAAGCTGATTGCCCTTATGTGGTCTGCTATAACACGCATTGCCACATCTGTCTGAGCATCCTTTCCGTACTCCTTGCCGCAAAGCTCAGAGATTTTTGCAATCATGTTTGAGAAGACGTCTGTGTCGTAGTTACTCTTCTTGCCCTGCATTGCCATGCAGAGACGCTCCAGACCCATACCTGTGTCTACATGTTTCTGAGGCAGCGGAACAAGTTCTCCGCTGGCTTTCCTGTTATACTGTATGAATACAAGATTCCAGATCTCAATTACCAGATGGTGTCCCTTGTTTACCAGTTCACTGCCAGGCAGGGCAGCTCTCTCCTCATCACTTCTGATATCGACATGGATTTCGCTGCAGGGACCGCACGGACCAGTGTCTCCCATCTCCCAGAAGTTATCTTTTTTATTACCATTCAGAATTCTTTCTGCAGGCAAATAGCGGAGCCATCTTTCTCTGGCCTCCTGGTCTGAACCGATGCCCTCTTCGGGACTTCCTTCAAATACCGTTGCATAGAGACGATCCTTGTCCAGCTTGTATACCTCTGTGAGAAGTTCCCATGCCCAGTCTATGGCCTCATTTTTGAAGTAGTCACCAAAGCTCCAGTTTCCGAGCATCTCGAACATCGTATGGTGATAGCTGTCATGCCCCACCTCTTCAAGGTCGTTATGCTTGCCGCTTACGCGGAGACATTTCTGAGTATCTGCTACCCTTGGGTATTTTGCAGGCTCATTGCCAAGAAACCAGTCTTTGAACTGATTCATTCCGGCATTTGTGAACATAAGAGTTGGGTCGTCCTTAACAACCATAGGCGCAGACGGAACAACGGTGTGACCTTTGCCGGCGAAGAAATTCAGGAAATTATCGCGTATCTCTTTTGATGTCATATTATTAGGTATTCTGGTTCAGTTTTAAATGAACCACAAAAATAGGTTTTTTATTAAAAATATTTACATTTGCACGAATTTAAGGTTAAATTTCCCCAATGTCAAA
>PHDP01000112.1 GCA_002842655.1 Bacteroidetes bacterium HGW-Bacteroidetes-14 | reverse complement strand
AAATGAGAGAAATATCAACTAATTTGACTAATTTTGCAGCCAATTTAATTTTAATATGAGCGACAATAGTTTGTTTTCGAAGCTCTCAGGGCTTCGGGAAAAATTTGACAGTATAGGCGAACAGTTATCAGATCCGGGAGTGATGTCGGACATGAAGAGATATGTTTCGCTCAACAAGGAGTACAGGGAGCTGGAGCCTATTGTTGAGGCGGGAGAGAAGTACAGGCAGATGATTATTGACCTGGAAGCAGCAAAAGATATGCTGCAGGTTGAGAAGGATGAGGAGATGAGGGAGATGGCAAAAGAGGAGATCTCTACCCTGGAGGAGGCTATACCTGGTCTCGAGGAGGAGATTAAGCTCCTGCTCATTCCTGCCGACCCGCAGGACTCTAAAAATGCAATTGTAGAAGTTCGTGCCGGCGCAGGCGGAGACGAGGCGTCAATTTTTGCAGGAGACCTTTTCAGAATGTATGCAAAATATGCAGAGAGAAGAGGCTGGAAGCTTGAAATCACAAGCCAGAGCGAGGGAACATCCGGAGGTTTCAAGGAGATAATTTGCAAGATTTCCGGACAGGGTGTATATGGAGTTCTTAAATATGAGAGCGGTGTTCACCGTGTTCAGAGAGTTCCGCAGACAGAGACACAGGGCAGGGTTCACACTTCTGCTGCCTCTGTTGCAGTACTGCCTGAGGCAGAGGAGTTTGATATTGAACTTAATATCAATGATGTAAGAAAGGATACCTTCTGCTCGTCGGGTCCTGGCGGTCAGTCCGTAAATACAACATATTCTGCTATCCGTCTTACCCACATGCCAACAGGAATTGTGGTTCAGTGCCAGGATGAAAAATCGCAGATTAAAAACTACGACAAGGCTCTTGCAGAACTGAGAACCCGTCTCTACAACCTTGAGTATGAAAAATACCTGAACGAAATCTCGGCAAAGAGAAAGACTATGGTTTCCACCGGCGACCGTTCAGCAAAAATCCGCACATACAACTATCCGCAGTCAAGGGTAACCGACCACAGGATAAACTATACAATGTACAACCTTCCGGTTTTTATGGACGGAGCTATTCAGGAGGTTATTGACCTTCTTCAGATTGCAGAGAATGCAGAGCGTCTTAAGGAGTCTGGAGAGTAATTCTGAAAAGAATATCAGCATTTATTAAAATTTAACTCAGGGGAGTATGAACAGAAACGAGCTGTACGCAAATATTAAGAGAAAGAGGAGTTTCCTTTGCGTGGGGCTCGATTCAGACCCTGCTCTCTTCCCTGCGCACATTGCTGCGCTAGAAGAGCCCATTTTTGAGTTTAACAAGGCTATCATTGACGCTACTGTTCAGTATGCTGTCGCTTACAAGCCAAATCTTGCTTTTTATGAGGCCGAAGGCGCTGCCGGCTGGGCACATCTGGAGAAGACGGTTGAATATATCAGAAAGAAGGATCCCTCAGTTTTCATTATCGCAGACGCCAAAAGAGGAGATATTGGAAATACTGCCGACCGCTATGCCCGTGCATTTTTCGGAAAGATGGATTTTGATGCTGTAACTCTGGCTCCATATATGGGGAGAGATTCAGTAGAGCCTTTTCTGAAATATGAAGGCAAATGGTCAATTGTTCTGGCACTGACCTCAAATCCATCTGCCTCGGATTTTGAGATGGAGATGTATGAAAAGGTTGTTCAAAAAGGAATGGAATGGGGAACACCGGACAATCTCATGTTTGTTGTTGGTGCAACACGTCCTGAGAAGCTTGCAGAAATCAGACAACTATGTTCTGACCATTTTTTCCTGGTTCCGGGTGTGGGTGCACAGGGCGGAACAATAGCAGAGGTTGCAGCAGCAGGAATGAACGACACCTGCGGATTACTGGTCAATATGTCCAGAAATATCATATTTGCAGGCAGGGGAGAGGACTTTGCCTCAGAAGCAGAAAAAGCCGCCCGTGGGGCAGCTTTTGAAATGTCTCAGTACATCAGGTAAAAACTTCAGAAACTTATTTCGCTTCCGGAAGTCTCGCAATAATTGTGCGTGCTCCCTTTACTGTCTGTCCCTTTGTCACCTGAATTCTTGAATCTATTGGTAAAAAGAGATCTACACGCGATCCAAACTTGATAAAGCCAGCCTGTTCTCCCTGGTCAACATTAGTATCTTCCTGTGCATAGCAGACAATCCTTCTTGCAAGATATCCCGCAATCTGTCTGAAGAGTACAGGGCCTGACTTGCTCTCCACAACAATTGTGGTTCTCTCATTCTTTTCAGAAGATTTTGGATGCATAGCCACAAGATAGTCTCCCGGGTGGTACTTGAAGTACTTTACAACTCCCTTTACAGGAAACCAGTTGATGTGTACATTAAAGACACTCATAAAGACAGATACCTGAATGCAGTTGGTCTTAAGGTATTCACCCTCATATACCTCCTTTACAATTACTATAGTTCCGTCTGCAGGGGCTATTACTGCCGATTCGTCCTTTACTGCCCTGATTTTTGGAAAGCGGAAGAATCTTACAACCAGTGTAAAGATGAGGAACGCGGCAACCAGTGTTATATAGAAGGCTGTAACAGCTCCAATTATAAACCAGAGCACTGCAACAGGAATTGCAATTATAAAAAAGCTGTTAAAGATGATTTTATATCCCTCTTTGTGTATTCTCATTTTGGCTTTTAATTTATTGTAGGTTAAGTTTTGTTTCTGCTAAAAGAGTGAGAGCAGTTTGATGTATGCAATTGCCAGCGGAAATGAAGTGAGAGCTCCGTCAAATCTGTCCAGCAGCCCTCCGTGACCGGGCATAAGTGAGCCAGAATCCTTTACTCCGAAGTTACGCTTGAACTGTGATTCTATGAGATCTCCCAGAACGCTGGAGAGATTTATAATAAGTGTTATTACAAGAGTGTGCAGAATTGAAAACTGTGACAATCCGGTAAAATATATGATTACTCCAAACAAAACAGCGCAGAAGAGTCCACCAAAGAAGCCCTCCCACGATTTTTTCGGAGATATTGACGGGAAGAGTTTGTGTCCGTTCTTTTGCCCGAAGAGCATTCCGAATACATAAGCCCCAACGTCAGATACCCACAAAATAACAAAGAAGAAGAGTAGTGTACTTCCGTTGAAATTTCCCTGGGCATCAAAAACTATAAGGTTTGTAAGTGCGAATGGAAGCGCTGTGTATATCAGTGATCCCGAGAGGTACTGATTGCGCGGATATGCCTCTGCATCTCTGCTCCATAGCATCGAAAAGTACATTGAAGCCATTGGAATTGTAACCAGCAACAGGAAATGGAGCGGCATACCGAATCCGGCATTAAGAAAAAGAAGAACAAAGAGTGAGATTCCTGTTAGCAGTGCAAGATTCCTTGCCAGTCTGAAACTTCCGGAGAGACTAATCTCCAGGTATTCATACATAACAACCGCAATTATGAATATCATAACTGCGGCGTATGCTGCGGGGCCAATGAGAATTGACCCTATCATTATCAGCAGAAACACAAGTCCGCTGAGTGATCTCACTACCGTATTGTTCATTATTTACTTTCAGGTTGCTTACCGGCTCTCTTACCAAAAATGGTTTCAAGATCCTCTGCAAAGATAACCTCTTTTTCAAGAAGCAGTTCTGCCAGGCGGGTAAATCCCTCTGTATTTTCACTAAGAACTTTTCTTGCCATCTGGTATGCCTCGTCAATAATTCTCTTAACCTCAGCGTCTATAAGCTCTGCAGTCTTTTCACTGTATGGTTTTCCAATTGAGAATCCGTTTGAGTCAGTTGAGTCGTAGAAAGAGATATTACCCACTTTCTGACTCATACCTAGGTAAGAAACCATTGCGTAAGCCTGTTTGGTTATCTTCTCGAGGTCGCTAAGAGCTCCTGTTGAGATCTTTTGGTTCACAAGTTCTTCGGCAACTCTTCCGCCCAGTGTAGCAGCCATTTCGTCCATCATCTGCTCGGTGGTGGTAATCTGACGCTCTTCCGGCAAATACCATGCTGCGCCAAGTGCTCTTCCCCTTGGGATGATTGTAACCTTTAAAAGCGGGTTAGCATGAGGAAGAATCCAGCTTACCGTAGCGTGTCCTGCCTCGTGGAAAGCTATAGTTCTCTTCTCTTCAGGAGAGATTATCTTGCTCCTTCTCTCAAGTCCTCCTATTATTCTGTCCACTGCATCCAGGAAGTCCTGTTTTTCAATGAATTCCTTGTTGTTACGGGCTGCAATAAGTGCTGCCTCATTACATACATTTGCAATATCTGCTCCCGAGAATCCCGGAGTCTGCTTTGCAAGGAATTCAATTTCAAATCCCTCGACAAGTTTAAGGTTGCGCAGGTGTACCTTGAAGATATCCATCCTCTCCTTTAACTCAGGAAGGTCAACGTGAATCTGTCTGTCAAAACGGCCTGCCCTCATGAGAGCCTTGTCAAGAATATCTGCACGGTTAGTTGCTGCAAGAATAATAACACCTGAGTTAGATCCAAAACCATCCATCTCTGTGAGAAGCTGGTTTAGAGTGTTCTCTCTCTCATCGTTTGATGAGAATCCTGCATTTTTACCCCTTGCGCGTCCAACTGCATCAATTTCGTCAATAAAGACAATACAAGGAGCCTTTTCCTTAGCCTGGCGGAACAGGTCCCTTACCCTTGAGGCACCAACACCCACAAACATCTCAACAAAGTCAGAACCTGAAATTGAAAAGAAAGGGACATCGGCCTCGCCTGCAACAGCCTTTGCAAGGAGGGTTTTACCGGTACCCGGAGGGCCTATCAGCAGTGCACCTTTAGGAATTTTACCTCCCAGGTTTGTATATTTCTTTGGATTTTTGAGGAAATCCACAATCTCCATAACCTCAACCTTAGCCTCCTCAAGTCCGGCAACATCCTTAAATGTTACCTTAACATTGTTCTCCTTGTCAAAGAGTTTTGCCTGTGATTTTCCAACCGAGAAGATTCCACCTCCCTGTGAACCGCCGCCCATACTCTTGTTCATCCTTCTGAAGAAGAAAATCCACAGACCAATAAGCATAAGAGGAAGCAGAAGCCACTCAAGTGCCTTTCCAAAGTAATTTGTTCTCTGCTCTGTTTCGACAGCAAATTTGTGAGAAGGATCTACCCCTGCCATCACAGCATCTACCTGCTCTTCAAGATTGAAGTTGCTTGATACAATGAAGTAGAAGTGAGGTCCAAACTTGGGCTCACGGCCTCCAAACTGGTTCTTGTATTTGGCAAGTCTCTCCTTTTTAATGAAGACCTCTGCCATGTTCTCGTTTGTGACGAATACGATTTTCTCGATATCGCCTGACGGAATCATCTTCTCTTTTACGCTGAACCACTCAGTTTTAACAGGATCGCCGCCCTGATATGTTGTCCACATAATTGCAATACCCATAAGGATTACAAAATAAATCCACAGGTTATTGAATTTTGGAGCTTTTATCTTGGGGAACTGTTTGTTGGTGTTGTTTTTGTTCTCTCTGTTCTCGTTATTTTCCATGTTTTGCTTATCAGTCTTGATAGGTTGTTTTGGCGGCATCTGCCCAGAGCTCTTCGAGCCTGTAGAAGTCACGGTACTCTGTTTTAAATATGTGTACTACTATGTTTGCATAATCAAGAATAATCCAGAACGCATTCTCTTTGCCCTGCATTCTAATCACTCTTCTGTTGCAGTTTTTATACATCATCTCCTCAACGTTGTCGGCTATTGCCAGGACCTGCGGTGATGAATCTGCATTACAAACTATGAAGTGGTCTGCTATTGCTGTTCCAATTTTACTCAGGTCCAGCGAGCACACCTTTTGTGCTTTTTTGTCCAACATTGCCTCTGCGATGCATTTAATCTCCGCTTCGTCCGACAATGATATTCCTGCTGCCTGAGCCTCGGCAGGCTTAAGTTTTTTTGCTCTCTCTTTTTTTACCTTTGGCTCTTTTGATAATTTTTCCACAATCGCGTCTGTGGCATCTGTTTTCTTTCTTGCTGGCACAATAATTGTTTTTTTGTTCGATAATTTTGGTAAAAATACTGCAATTTTGCGGCCAATTAAAACTTTATTTTTATGGGAATGGACATTATTTGGTTTGAGAGCATTGATTCGACTAATAAAGAAGCACTTAGGAGGATTGATGATGTAAATGACTC
>PHDP01000111.1 GCA_002842655.1 Bacteroidetes bacterium HGW-Bacteroidetes-14 | reverse complement strand
AGTTATATAAGAGATGGCAAGAGTTTGTCAAGTTACAGGAAAAAAGAGAATGATTGGGAACAATGTTTCTCACTCTAAGCGCCGCACAAAACGCGAATTTGCACCAAACCTCCAGAACAAACGTTTCTGGCTTGAAGAGGAGCAAAGATTCGTTTCTCTTAAGGTTTCGGCCGCAGGGATGCGCACAATTAATAAGAACGGTCTTAGCGCTGTGCTAAAAGATGCAAAGGCCGCAGGTTTAATTAAACTTGTTTAATACTAACGGAAATGGCAAAGAAAGGTAACAGAATACAAGTTATTCTCGAGTGCACAGAGCAAAGAGAGAGTGGAGTACCGGGTATTTCAAGGTATATCACCACTAAAAATAAAAAGAATACTACTCAGCGTCTTGAGCGTAAGAAATACAACCCTTTTCTGAAAAAGGTAACTTTACACCGCGAGATTAAATAATTTTAAAACAACCAGGTAGAAATGGCAAAGAAAGTAGTAGCAACATTCGGCGGCGCGAAAGGTTCGTCAAAGTCAAAAGTTAAATGCATCCGCATGGTTCGTTCAGAAAGAAGCGGTGCTTACGCATTCAACGAGGAAATGGTTCCAACTGAAGCAGCAAAAGAGTTCTTCGAAAAGAAGTAATCTTTTAATCAATATTTGAAAAAAAGGCTAATCATACAATGGTTAGCCTTTTTTCTTAGTTTGGAAGTAGGAGATAAGGAGGCTAATGATGAATCCTGCCAGGAGGATTCCTGAATATATTGCTTCCCATGGGAGGGGCAGCCAGGTGAACTCTTTTTTGTCTATATAGACATTTACCAGAAGATAGCAGATATAGAAAATTATAAACATTAGAATCTGCCATGCTGCTTTTGCAGGGATGATGTTCTTTTGCTTCATACTTTCAGTGATTTTCAGTAAAGTTAGAAAAATTCTGGCAGAGTTATTTTTATACGAAAATCACGAAGAAAACAGCGTAAGGAAAAACTGCGTTGCATGCTCAGACATGCTAAGAAGATATTTTGTATCTTTGGCAGTTAAAATTGCAGTAATGGCATTATTCGGATTATTCGGTTCTAAATCAAAGGAGGAGAAACAGTCTCTGGATGCCGGTCTTGAAAAGACCAAGCGTTCTATATTTGACAAGTTGTCAAGGGCTGTTGTGGGTAAATCTAAAGTTGACGACGAGGTTCTTGACGGAATAGAAGAGGCGTTGATTGCTTCTGACATTGGAGTGCAGACTACCCTCAGAATCATAGAGCGACTTGAGGAGAGGGTTGCAAGAGATAAATTCATGAACATAGATGAACTCAATTCTATCCTCCGGGAGGAGATTGAGGGATTGCTTGATACCGGCTCACAGGGTGCAGGGGAACTTCCTTTCGATTTTACTGTGAAGCCTTATGTAGTAATGGTTGTGGGAGTGAACGGAGTTGGAAAGACAACCACTATTGGAAAACTGGCAGCAAGATTAAAGGCTTCAGACAAGAAGGTTATTCTTGGAGCAGCAGATACATTCAGGGCTGCAGCGGTTGATCAGCTTACAATATGGAGCGAAAGGGCAGGAGTGGAGATTGTTAAGCAGCAGATGGGTTCGGACCCGGCTTCTGTTGCCTATGACACACTGTCAAGAGCGATTGCTCAGAATGCAGATGTTGTTCTGATTGATACTGCCGGCCGTCTCCATAATAAGGTTAATCTTATGAATGAGCTTACCAAAATCAGAAACGTTATGAAAAAGCTCATACCGGATGCTCCTCATGATGTTCTTCTGGTACTCGACGGCTCAACCGGGCAGAATGCATATCAGCAGGCAAAAGAGTTCACAAAAGCTACCGATGTTACCTCACTGGCAGTAACTAAGCTGGATGGCACTGCCAAGGGCGGAGTTGTGATAGGGATTTCTGACCAGTTCAAGATTCCGGTTAAGTTTATTGGAGTGGGAGAAAAAATTGAAGATTTACAGGTATTCAACAAAAAAGAGTTTGTTGAATCATTGTTCAGATAAAAAACAGAGATACATTATATGAAAATTTCGTACAGCTGGCTCAGGGAGTATGTAGAAGCAGCTCTGGAGCCTTCAAAGGTTGAGACAATTCTTAGTTCCATAGGTCTTGAGGTGGAGGCAATGGAGGATGTTGAACAGATTCCGGGTTCTCTGGATGGTGTTGTTGTGGGAGAGGTTCTGGAGTGTGAAAGGCATCCGGACGCAGACAAGCTGAGCCTTACCAAAGTAGATGCAGGCGAGGCCGAACCGCTTCAAATTGTATGCGGAGCGCCAAATGTTGCCAAAGGGCAGAAGGTGCTTGTTGCAAAGGTTGGATCAACCCTTACATTCAGCAATGGTGAGCAGGTTAAAATTAAGAGAGCCAAGATAAGAGGTGTTGAGAGCGCAGGTATGATTTGTGCCGAGGATGAACTTGGAATTGGTACCTCTCACGATGGTATTATGGTTCTTCCGGCCGGAGCAATGGTGGGAACCCCTGCAAAGGAGTACCTGAACCTTCAGAGCGATACGGTTTTTGAAATCGGCCTTACCCCAAACAGGGTTGATGCCGCGTCACATATAGGGGTGGCAAGGGATTTGTCGGCATGGCTGAGGCTTTACGGTAACGGAAGCAGGCTTGTTCTTCCCTCTGTGGAGAAGTTTGATTCCCTTGAGAGATCTGTGGCAGGAACAAAGCCGGCTGTAATTAAGGTTAATGCTGTTGACGGAGCTCCGCGCTATTCGGGTCTGACATTTGACGGAGTAAAGGTTGCGCCTTCTCCTGAGTGGCTGCAGAAGCGGCTGGTTTCGGTTGGTCTTCGCCCGATAAACAATGTTGTGGATATTACCAATTTTATACTTCATGAGACAGGACATCCGCTTCATGCATTTGACTATGATAAGATTGGCGGGGCAGAAATTGTTGTAAGAAGGGCTGCCGAGGGTGAAAAGTTTACAACTCTTGATGGTGTTGAGAGAAAGCTCAGTTCTGAGGACCTTATGATTTGCGACCAGAGCCATCCAATGTGTATGGCGGGTATTTTTGGCGGAGAGCATTCGGGTGTTTCTGAGAAGACAACCAGAATCTTTCTGGAGAGTGCATACTTTAACCCGGTTTCAATAAGGAAGAGTTCAAAGAGGCATTCGCTTAAAACAGATGCTTCATTCAGATATGAGAGGGGAGCGGATCCGGAGATGGTTCCTTACGCTCTTAAAAGGGCTGCAATCCTGCTTCAGGAGATTGCAGGTGCTAAAGTTGCTGGTGAGATTGCAGAGGTATACGAAAATAAAATTGAGAGAGCCAAAGTAGAGATTTCGTTCGAAAGGGTGGAGTCGCTTATTGGCAAGGCTATTGGTGCAAAAACTATTCTGGATATACTGAACTTCATGGAGTATGAGGTTGTATCGTCTGATGAGTCTGGTGCACTGGTTTCTGTCCCTTGTTACAGGGTAGATGTTACCAGGGAGTGCGATATTGTTGAGGATGTTCTCAGAATATACGGCTATAACAATGTAGAGATTCCGGAAAGGATGAGGGCTTCAATATCACCGGGCAGAAAGCCCGATCCTGAAAAGGTGCGCGAGACAGCTGCAAATTTCCTTGCATCAAACGGCTTCTTTGAGATGATGAATAACTCTCTTACTAAAAGTGACTACTATTCAAAACTCAAGACATATCCGGAGGAGAGACTTGTGAAAATTCTGAATCCTCTGAGTTCAGACCTCAATTCAATGAGACAAACTCTTCTTCTTAACGGACTGGAGGTTGTTGCATACAATGTAAACCGTCAGCAGAGTGACCTTAAGCTGTTTGAGCTTGGCAATGTTTACGCCTATGCTCCTGCAGAGGAAGATGGCCGTGAGTCGTCAATGAATCTGAAATCATACAAAGAGAGTCAGAAGATTTCAATCTTTGTTACCGGCCCCGGCAACCAGTCGTGGAGGTCAAAGGCAAATCCTTCGAGCTATTTTGCACTCAAGGGTTATCTGGAACTTCTGTTTCAGAGATTTGGCATTGAGGCAGCAGATCTTGAATACTCTTATGCTCCTGCAGATCTCTTCTCTGAAGGCCTTGTATACAAGACTCAGGGCGGAAAAGAATTGGCTGTGATGGGTAGTATAAGCCAGCAGCTGCTTAAGCAGTTTGGAATCAGACAACAGGTATTTGCTGCTGAAATTTCATGGGATGTAATGTTCCAGCTGATTCGCAAGCAGAAGGTTCTCTACAGGGAACTTCCAAAATTCCCTGAAGTTCGCCGGGACCTGGCGCTGCTTCTTGATGAGAAGGTTTCGTTTGCAGATTTGCGCAAATCATCATTCAAAACAGAGAAGAAGATACTCAAGAGCGTTACACTCTTTGATGTATACAGAGGTGACAAGATTCCGGAAGGAAAGAAACAGTACGCGATAAGCTTTGTTCTTCAGGATACCGAAAAGACGCTTACAGACAAGTATGTCGAGGAGGTAATGGCAAAATTGCTCAAAAACTTCACCGATAATTTTGGGGCTTCTCTCAGGTAAACACCTTATATGCCCGGCCGAAAGCCCGGGTTGAATTATAACTTGTTCAAATGGAGAAAATTAAAAGATATTTAAAACTTGTTAAGTTTTCACATACACTTTTTGCACTTCCTTTTGCACTCATAGGGTTTTTCCTGGCGGTGCAAAACGGAGGGGCTGAGTTGTCAATGAGGGTATTCGGGCTGATTCTTCTTGCAATGGTTTTTGCAAGAAACAGTGCAATGGGATTCAACAGATGGGCAGACAGGGAGATTGATGCAAAGAATCCAAGAACAGCATCCCGCGAGATTCCGGCATCTCTGCTCTCGTCAAGGTCGGTGGCAATTTTCGTGATTGTAAATGTGGTTCTCTTTGTGGTGGTTGCCGGGCTTATCAATAAGCTTGCGCTGATTCTCTCCCTTCCGTCGCTGGTTGTACTCCTGGGCTACAGCTATCTTAAGAGATTTACACCTCTGTGCCACTTTGGAGTGGGTCTTGCGCTGGGCATTGCACCGGTTGCAGCATACATAAGTGTAACGGGAACAATTGATATATCTGTGCTGATTCTCTCTGTCGTGGTCTTTTTATGGTCCGGCAGTTTTGATATTCTCTATGCACTTGCAGACGAAGAGTTTGACAAGAGTGAGGGACTTCATTCAATTCCAGGAGCAGTGGGCCGTAAATGGTCACTGATAATTTCAGCTGTAACCCATGCACTGGTTCTGCCTCTGCTGGTTCTCTTTTACTTTACTGCAGAGATGGGAACTCTATACATAATTGGAGCAACCCTTTTCACTGCTCTGCTGGTTTATCAGCATATCATTGTCAAACCAAATGACATAAGCAGACTCAATGCCGCTTTTTTCACCTCAAACGGTGTGGCATCTGTGGTTCTGGCAATTTTCACAATCGCAGATTTGTATTTCTGATTATTACAGCAGGCGGGCGACAGGGTATCGGTTTACATTTGGTTCTACGTTCTGACGAACCTTACCCATGAAGTATTGCAGGATGGCATTAGGATCTTTTGCAAATGCAGGGTCCGATGCCTTTTTCTGTTCAAATTCGGCTTTGAGGGCAGGATCTTTAGCAAGCATTTCGCGTCCTTTTACCTCCATGTAGTTAAGCCTTATCCAGAATTCTGTCGAAGGGCGTGCCCAGTTGTTGTAAAAGCCCCATGATACAAGCGATGTGGGTGATTTTGGTTCCAGCATGTGGGCAATAATCTTGGCCTTTGGCTGGGAAGTATAAACGATTATGTCACCTTTCCTGAAATCAACTTTTTCTTTCTGCACAGTATAGTCAATTGCCAGCGTGAACCTGCCTTCATATGGATACTGAGACCACTTAGGATTTATGAAGCGGTATGTTTCAACCTCAAATTGTGTATCCTTTTCCAGCTTCTGATAGCGGATTCCGTGTACATCAAGCAGAGCAACAGTTTCTATCTGCTCCTGTGGAATTATATATGCCTCGGGAAGTTTGATTTTAAGATCTGCCTTATATGAAACAAACATTGGCATTTTGATTGTCACAGGAGCCGTGCGGTCTGAGTAAGTCCACTGTGCACCTGTGAGGTCGCTGGTAACTGACTTCTCTTTCCATGCAAGGAAATCGACCTCTTCACTCACTTTTCTGTCGTGGCTGAACATGAGGGGGAGGGAGTCTCTTC
>PHDP01000110.1 GCA_002842655.1 Bacteroidetes bacterium HGW-Bacteroidetes-14 | reverse complement strand
TCTTGCAGGGTCCGGGAAAAAGAGCTTTTCCTCTCTCTCTCTGCTCTCAACCTCTGTTTTTGTTCCGGATGTGCTTGCCCCTTTGGAATCATACTGAGCCTTAATTCTCTCAAGCTGTGCAACTGTGACACCTTTTGCAGCCAGCTCTGTCATCACCTGCTCCTGGGTCATCCCTGAGGTGCTGTATTTTTTGAGCTCCTGGATAACCTGCTGGTCGCTCAGTTGTGCAAAAGCGGCCGAAGCTATTAACAGCGAGGCCGCCAGTGTGAATAATCTTCTTACTGATTTCATATGTGGTTCTTGTGGTTATTTTTTTATTGTTGCAGCAGGTTGTGACTGCATGCTCCTGAGGTTTGCTTCAAACTCGGCATCCAGTGCCTCATATTTTGAGTTCTGGCTCTTGAATTCGGGTATCATCTTCTTAAGTTGCCTTACAACCTCAAGAGGATAAACATACTTGTTTGCAGTGTACAGCAAATCCTTTATTTCCGGATGAATCTCGTCGTAGTCGTAAGTTCTAACCTTAGCAATCATCACCTTCTTGTGGTATGTTGGTATGGTGTTTTCTGATGTGGCAAGTAGCTCTTCATAGAGTTTTTCGCCGGAGCGAAGCCCTGTTTCAATAATTTTGATGTCTTTATGCGGAATCTTGCCGGATAGCCGTATCATCTTCTCTGCAAGATCGTAAATACGAACTGCTTCGCCCATGTCGAAGATGTAGATTTCACCTCCGTTACCGGTGCAGCCCGCCTCAAGAACGAGAGAACAGGCTTCTGGTATAGTCATGAAGTAGCGGGTAATCTCTTTATGTGTAACGGTAACCGGACCGCCGGTTTCAATCTGTCTTTTGAAGAGAGGAACTACTGAGCCGTTTGACCCCAGTACATTACCAAAGCGTGTCGTAACAAAGAGGGTAGGGTTCTCAACTCCCTTTTCAAGTTGTTTGAGATAGAGAGACTGAACATAAATCTCTGCGGCTCTCTTTGACGCTCCCATAACATTTGTAGGGTTTACAGCCTTGTCTGTAGAAACCATTACAAACCTCTTTACTCCAAACTCCAGACAAAGGTCGGCCACAATCTTGGTGCCACCTACGTTGGTTACAACGGCTGCAGAGGGGTGAAACTCCATCATAGGCACATGTTTATAAGCTGCAGCATGGAATACAAGGCTCGGCTTTGCTATCTCAAAGATCTGCCTCATCTTAACCTGACTGGTAACGTTACCAATGATTGGTTTTACAGAAACTTTTGTTCCGCTTCCTACTAGTTCAAGCCAGAGGTCATTCAGTGGTGTTTCGGCCTGGTCAACAAGTAACAGCTCTTTACAGTTGAATGTTATAATCTGGCGGGCAATTTCGCTGCCAATTGAGCCGGCGGCTCCGGTGATGAGAATTGTCTGCCCCTCGAACTGGTCTTCGATGCGTTCCCTGTCCATTCTGATTGCATTCCTGCCAAGCAGATCCTCAATCTTGATTTTGTTAATCTGAGGAGCCGCCACCCCGTTATTTTCGTCGTACCTTGTAAAGGTAGAGATCATCATAAGGTCGAGTCCCTCTACAATACATCTGTCGTAGAACTCCTTGGGCATTGCCTCGAGTTGGGAGCGGTAAAGAATAAGGGTTTTGGCATTGTAGGTCTCCATATGCTTTGAAAAGCCCTTGGTTGCCGATATGATTGGCATTCCGTTTACAACTTTTCCTACCTGATTGCTTCTGAATGCTACAAAAGCTACTGGCTGATACGGACTGCTCCTGTCTGCGAGCAGGTGGTTGCCAAGAAAAATGGAGTCGGTGTCCGACCCCAGAATAAATGCCCGTATTTTATTTGAATTATTTGACTGCTCGAATGTTTCGAAGAAACTTCTTACCGTAAAGCGGAAGATGAACTGTCCGGCGAGAACCATCATGCCCAGTACCCCGGGGAACCAGTAATTAAAGGTTATATTCCAGTCGCCCTCAACATCTGTCTCGGTAATAAGAATTGCAAGTGCTGTATAAACTATTGATGCGGCTATCGTAGAATTTGAAAGCCTTTTAAGATCGACCATGGTCGAGAATCTCACCACTCCGTGGTATGTCCTGAAGAGGATGGCTGTGACGGCAAAAATGGTGCCTGCCATCATCAACTTAAATATAAAGTGCTGAGAAGGAGTGGCTGCTATGTTTTCTCTGAAGAACCAGAGTGATACGAACGCTATTACTACAATGAATTCATCGAACAGAAAAATGGTCCAGCGGGGCATAAAATTACGCATCACTCTCCACAAGTAACGCTCGCCCCTTAGCATGAGGTCGCGGAAGTTTGCCATAAAGTTCGTTTAAGTTTCTCGCATGAGAATGTACGGTGAGTCACATATTTTTGCGCCTCGCCCGAACACTCTATAAGCATACAAATGTAATAAATCTTAAGCCATAAAACAAGAAAAACATGCTCTTTTCTCTATATTTGTCATTGGTTTTATCAATATATAATTACACCCGCCATGAAAGCTTTTAAAGTTCTCGCACTCTTTTGTCTTCTGTTTTTATACTCTGCTGATAGTCAGGCTCAGAAGAAGATGGCAGTCCGCTTTGCATTCCTTACAGATTTGCATATTTCTGATGTTTTAACCAACGCAGAGGATCTCGAATTATCGGTCGAAGATCTCAACAGCATCTCCAACCTCAGTTTTGTCATTTTCGGAGGCGATATTACCGAGTTTGGCAGCGATGAGGAGATTTCCCGTGCCCATGCAATAATCTCAAAACTCAAGGTTCCGTGGTATATCGTGGGCGGAAACCACGACTCCAAGTGGAGCGAGAGCGGATGCAATACTTTTAAGGATGTTTTCGGGTACGAATGGTTTGATATTGAGGCGGGCGGGATCCGCATCCTTGGATGCAACTCGGGGCCTAACATGCGGATGGCGCCTGCGCTCGTTCCGCGCGATGCGGTTTTGTGGCTTGACTCTTTAACCAGGTCAATCCCGCCCGCCACCCCGGTGGTTTTCATTAACCACTATCCCCTCGATGACGCCATGCTTAACTACACCACCATTCTGGATTACCTCTCAAGAGTCAATGTCCAGTTTGCCATGTGCGGACACGGTCACAACAACCGTACCTTCAGTTACAAGGTTCCCGGCTCTCCAAATACAGCCGTAACACCCGTAATCCGAGGAGTGATGGGCCGCTCAAACCTCCGTGCCGGCAAAGGTTCAAACGGTTACAACATTATTGATATAGACCAGACCACCGGCAACATCACCTTCACCGAGCGCTCAGGCGGCAAAACACTCGCCCCCTGGCACACCCTTAAAATGCTGACACCCCCTCCGGCTATCAAAACCACAACACTTTTTAACTACCAGGACGATTCTGACATAGGTTCCGGTGCTGTGATAGATGGCAACCGGATCTTCTGGGCTAACGCCAATGGTGTCATCAAAGCCTTTGATGTACCATCATCATCCGCATCTCCAGCAGAACTGAAAAACCTGCATCCTGCATGGACCTTCAAAACCGGAGGAAAAATCTTTTCAACCCCGGCCATTGCAGGCGGCTCACTTGTTGTCGGTTCATCTGACACTCACATATATAATCTTGATATTAAGAGCGGTAAACTGATTTGGAAATACAAAGCCACAAAATCTGTCCTTGCCTCGCCTACAATCCACAACGGAGTTGTATATATTGGTGCATCAGACGGAATCTTCCGCGCAATTGACCTCAAAACCGGCAAACTTGTATGGGAATTCAAAGATGTAAAGGGATTCGTTGAGTCCAAAGCCTGGGTTGACGACTCAGGTGTCTACTTTGGAACCTGGGGCTCGATGCTGTACGCCCTCAGCCCGAAAGATGGCTCGCTACTCTGGAACTGGACTAACCACAAGGGGAGGGGACTCTCTCCGGCAGCCGTATGGCCCGTCAAGGCAAACGGCAAAATTTTCGTCGCCACCCCCGAACGAATGACCCACGCCATTGACGGAACCTCCGGCACCGAACTCTGGCGCGCCCGAGGCGGCCGCGAAAGTGTCGGCCTCTCACCCGACGCCACCATACTTTATATCAAGACCATGCAGGATACAGTTTTTGCATATCGCACAGATGTTAATTTCACAACAACAGCTACCCCGGCAGCTTCATCAGTCACACAAGCATCACCGTCATCTGCGGCTCAAACCCTGGTGCCATTAACAGACAAATCGCTTAGAAAATGGACCTCGCATACCGGTTACGGCTACGAGATAGCCCCGTCAGCAATCACCTCGGCCTATGGATACGTTTTCATCCCTACGGACAAGGGCAACATCTTCGTTCTTAATGAGGCCGACGGCTCAGTTGCCGGCATCATCCGCTTCTCCGGCGCCCTCATCAACCACATCCTCCCCACCGGCAACCGCCAGATTCTGGTCAGTTCGATGGATGGCCGGGTAGCGTTGCTGAAACTGGAGTAAGGACCCGTGCGGCTGTAACAGCCAGTAAATTAATCACGGCCACTTTGTCCCCGCGGATCATCCGCGGGGACATTTTACTTTTGCTACATTCTCAGAGACTTACAGCGATGCAGATCTTCGTTTTTATCGACTTTTAACAGCGCCTATACCTTTGATTTACAGGTCTCCCGGTCGCCTGGTTATATTGTGCCGGGACTGCGCCCGGCGGGTTAAAGCCTTCGGCAAAGGTTTTTCAACCCTGCACGCACGCTGCGCAAACCCACAGCCCACCTCGCTCACCGATCGTTTGTGCCACCCCTTTTTCGACAGACCCGCACGGCTGTAACAACCAGTAAATCAACGACAGCCACTTTGTCCCCGCGGATCATCCGCGGGGACAAAGTGCTACTCTCACACCTACAGCGACTTACAGCCGTGCGGGTCGCCCTGAAATCTTCGGTGAATATCTTCGAAAGCCCTCGCCAGCACTCAGGTTCAGCAAGTCCACGGACGTCAGACTCCGTACCCCTCTGCGCGCGAAGCGCTGCACCGCCACCGCCGGCACGGTGGTACCATTTAAAATACGATGAAGCCACCCCTGGTTAGGATGGCCCCACAAACTTAAATTACGAAAAGACTCTTTATGTTACGCTGCTACGCCAAAGGGTTGAAAGCAAGCAACTTCTGTTGTTTTGGCGCGTAAATAAATTTTTAACAAAACAAATTTAATAATTTTTTAATAACAATTATTTTTTTAATGATTTAACATTCATTATTTATTACATGTATTGTTCAGTTTTTATAAATGATTTT
Source organism: Bacteroidetes bacterium HGW-Bacteroidetes-14 (assembly GCA_002842655.1). Lineage (GTDB taxonomy): Bacteria > Bacteroidota > Bacteroidia > Bacteroidales > UBA932 > Bact-08. The sequence goes on along the minus strand of PHDP01000110.1, from coordinate 999 downwards.
ATACAAACTAGTTATTTATGGTGAAAATTAAATGTTTATACCTATATATATTATACCCCATTCATACCCCGGCGCGCGGAGCGCTGCACCGCCACCTGCTGCGAAGCTGCAGGTACCTTCTTTTAGTGACTTTTGATGGAATTGCAAATTTTAGACATGTCAGCCTAATTTACATTTATTTGAATACCAGCAAGATAGAGATTCCAGATTAATGAAAAATCTAGAATTAGAAATTGCAAGTTGTTGACATGCAATATGATGTAAATTAGGCTGACATGTTGATCCTTGTTTGCAAGTCAGAAAGTGAGCGAGCCCACCACTTAACAACGATTTCTGCTCATGGCATCCATCTGTGTTCCCGTGAAAGCTCTGCAACTCCTGCCAGATCGAGTATCCGGCTTGTGAAATTCTGGATAAGTTCTTGGAGGTCTTTGGGGTTGGTGTAGAAAGAGGGGGAGGCGGGGGCGATGATGGCGCCGGCCTCGGTGAGGGTGGTCATGTTGCGCAGGTGGATGAGAGAGTAGGGGGTCTCGCGCGGGACGATTATCAGCCTTTTTCTCTCCTTAAGCTGTACATCGGCGATGCGGCAGATGAGGTCGTCGCTTGTTCCGGCGGCTATCCGGCCTATGGTTCCCATTGTGCAGGGGATTATGATGAAGACGTCGGCGGCGTTGGAGCCGGAGGCGTTACGGTTGAAGTAGGTGTTGTTGGGGATGAGGCCGGCGGGGAGAGCCGCGCCGGTCTCCGCGGGGTAAACCTGGCGGGCTGTGTCTGTGAAGACTATGTCTGTTTCAACAGACGGGTTAGCCAGCAGCTCCGTTATTATGTATTGTGCGTAAATCTGGCCCGATGCGCCGGTGACTCCTATTGCTACTCTTTTTCTGGTCATATTGTTCTGTAATGCGTGTTCCGGCACCGGGATGTTATCCGGGTGCCGGTTTTATAACAAGTAAGGTTGGGGATTGTTGAACGGCGGCGGCGGACGAAGCAGCCGACTTC